>JAYOKQ010000015.1:32011-60977 GCA_038119905.1 Gemmatimonadota bacterium
AGCATCGGATAATGCAGGTCGTTGAATGCCTTGTCCCAGTACTCCCCTTCAAAGTCCACTTCTGAGTCGACATTACTCGGACAGGCATCGCCAAGAACGAACTTCAGAAAGTTGGGACTACTCTCAATGAGTGCACCACCTACGCTGTAGTCGACCAAGTCTATTCGAAGTCCGGCATCAGAGCGGGGGAACTCTACGGGGCGAACGGTTTCGTTCTGCGTGCGTGCATCCATCACCTCCATGAGCATCTGGTAATACTCACGGTTGTGCATAAAGTTGGTGATGACTTTCTCTCCCGGCTTCATCCCGTAGGGGTTTTCTTTCCCCTTCTTTATCTGTGCTTTTGCCGACTTCTTTAGGTATAGCACGTCACGCAAAGACTCCATCTCTAAGCCGAGAAGGTTGAGTTCGCCCAGCAGCAGTTCTTCATCTTTGCGCTTGACTAGGCTGTTGGAGTCATCTTTCTCCACTTTGCTTGCGAATACCTTGCGCTCATGTGGCTGCTTGCGCAACATGATTTCGCGAAATGCATTGATTGCGTCGCGCGTTACAAAACTCTGCCCCTCGCCCTCTTCTGGATCCTTGAAGTCAATTGGAACGACGTCTTTAATAATGACAGGCGGAGCGCCTTCTTCTGGAAACCTCTGGTCCGTTTTCGACACGTAGAGATCAAAGCCTATATGTGTGGTCAGCGGGATGCGCGAGTCACCGTAATTTTTTAAGGTATAGCGAAAGAACTGGCGCAGATCCTGCTTTTTAAGAGCACTTGTTGGTAAGAGTTTGTAGGCTGATTTTGCGTTGAAATCGAGCGTTTCGACTATTTCTGGGAGCAGGCGAAAGCGTCCAATAATCTTACACTCTATACTGTAGGGGATGCGTCGGTGCATGAACTGCAAGGACACGTATTGCGCCGTCAGATTTTGATCCTTAGCAATCTTTAAATTGTCTGGGGTCGTCAGATAGAGGTGAGGCCCTTCCGTGTATAGCTTTTTTTCTCTGCGAAGAAAAAAGGCTTTACCCAATGCTTCTTGCTGTTCTTTGGCTTTCTCTCCAGCAAAAGACAATAAGGCCGAAGGTGGACTTAATTCCACCAGCTTCATTACCTCTTGCAGTGGATCATAAGTCGAGGCCTGTTTTTTTCGACCAGTTAGGAAGTCAAACATTGGCGATGCGGCCCTACCGAATGCGCGGCAAACGGTGAAAAGAAAGTGGGTAAAACTATACAAACCTATAATATATAAAAACACTTACAATGGCAAGGGAAACTGCGTCCCATGTGTTTTCATTGCTGAGCATTCATAGGTATTATGCGCTTCTTTTTAAATTATTTTGTCAGTTTTCTATTGTCAAAATGGCAGGCACATGGGCGTAAACTACCGGGCACGGATATTGCCGTTAAGCACTATGCATGAAATTTCCGAGCATATCACTATCTTTTGTCATGAGGTGATAATAACGTGAAAGATATAGAATCGCACATACGTTCTGGCGCCGTACAGCAACTCCCTGTGTTGCCGTTGCGCAACATCGTCTTGTTTCCTGGTGTCTCTTCGCAAATTCTGATAGGTCGTCCGAGTTCATTGGCTTTAGCGCAGAAGGTGCTAAGCGAGGATCGCCTGTTATTCGCTGTGGCACAAAAAGATGCGCGGGAGGAGAATCCCGACCCCGAGCAGGTGCACGAGGTTGGAATTTTAGCTCAGATTGAGCGTTCATTTAAGCTTCCAGATGGCACGATGCAAGTGGTTATGCGGGGTACGCAAAGAGTTCGTATGCTTGAATACGTGCAGACAGATCCTTATTGGGTGGCCTCAGGCATTGAGATGCAGGACGAATTTGCCGAAACGAAAGAAGAACAGGCACTTGCGCACAACCTATCCCAGCAGTTCCAAAGAATGGTTGGATTAGTGCCGACGCTTAGTGAGGAACTGCAGATTACAGCGGTGAATTTGGAAAAAGACCCGGGGCGTTTGGCTGATTTTGTCTCCTCTGCGTTGGATTTGACGCCGAACGAAAAACAGGAACTGCTGGCTCAGTTGGAAGTGGTGGTGCGCCTGCGGCGTCTTAACTGGCTGCTAAACCGAGAGTTATCCATCTTGGAGATGGGTAACCAAATACAGGGGCAAATTCAAGAAGAAATGGGGCAGGCCCAGCGCGAACACTATTTGCGCGAACAAATTCGGGTGATACAGCGAGAGTTGGGGGAAGGAGACGGGGAATTAGATCGTGTGCGCACGCGTTTGAAAAAGGCTCGATTGCCCGCTGACGTGCGCAAGGAAGCGGAGCGGGAAGTAGAACGCCTTAGACATATGGCCGAAAGTGCAGCTGAATATGCGGTTGTGCGCACATATGTGGACTGGCTGTTGGAAATGCCGTGGAAGAAAAAATCAAGAGAGCGGATTGACCTTGAACGCAGTCGTCGCATTCTAGAAGCCGATCACGAGGGTTTGGATCGGATCAAGGAGCGCGTGCTCGAATTTTTATCGGTGCGGAAGCTAAACAAGTCGTCTCGTGGACCCATATTCTGTTTTGTCGGACCACCTGGTGTCGGTAAAACATCGCTCGGCCGATCTATTGCTCGTGCGATGGGGCGAAAGTTCGCCCGTATTTCACTGGGAGGGGTGCGCGATGAGTCTGAGATTCGAGGCCATCGCCGCACCTATATAGGTGCTATGCCGGGCCGCATCGTACAGGCGGTGCGCAAGTCAGGTGCGAACAATCCAGTCATCATGTTAGATGAGCTAGATAAACTGGGCGCGGATTTTCGCGGCGATCCCGGAGCGGCTCTTCTCGAAGTGCTGGATCCCGAGCAGAACGATGCCTTTACCGATCACTATCTGGATGTGCCTTTTGATCTGTCTAATGTGACGTTTATCGCAACTGCGAACCAACTTGATACCATTCCACCTGCTCTTCGTGATCGGTTAGAGGTCATTGAGCTTTCGGGGTATACCGAAGATGAGAAGGTCCACATCGTCGAACGCCATATCCTGCCACGTCAGATCCGGGAACACGGTTTGACGCGTCGTTCGGTGTCTATGAAAGTGGGGGTAATACGTCAGCTTATTCGCGGCTATACGCGCGAGGCCGGCGTGCGCAATCTCGAGCGAGAAGTGGGGCGTCTCTGTCGAAAAATTGCACGTCAGGTAGTCGAGGGACAGCGCGGGCCTTTTTCTGTGACAAAGGCCGCTCTAAGCGAGCATCTTGGACCCCGTTCGGTGCGAGAGACGGTACGAGAAGAAGGTGGAATACCGGGTTTAGTTGCTGGATTAGCCTGGACGCCCGTTGGGGGCGAGGTGATGTATATCGAAGCGACGCAAATGCGCGGAGGTAAGGGGTTGACCCTGACTGGGCAACTCGGTGACGTCATGAGGGAGTCGGCGCAAATTGCGCTCTCCTATATTCGTTCGCACGCAGCAGAATGGAGTGTAGATAGCCAGTTTTTTGACGCACATGATCTGCACGTGCACCTGCCAGCCGGTGCCATCCCGAAAGATGGTCCATCCGCCGGCGTGGCCCTTACAACGGCTCTGCTCTCGCTCTTGACCGGTCGCTGCGTGCGTGAAGATACGGCGATGACGGGCGAGGTTACGCTCAGAGGGCGCGTGCTGCCGGTAGGGGGCATCAAGGAAAAGGTGCTTGCCGCACATCGGATGGGCTTGAAAAAAGTTGTATTACCGCGGGCGAACGAGCGAGATCTCGAGGATATACCTGCCTCCGTGCGGCGCAGCGTAGATTTTGTTCTGGTCGAAGATGTGGTCGAGGTTTTTTCTATGTGTTTTGACGGCCGTGCAATTCGTCGTGCGGCCTGAATGAGGAGATTGGTTGGTGAGTGAGACCCTAATGCCGCGCCCGCGGATACTGGTAGTCATGCCTGAGTCGGTTGTGGCCAAGGAGTTGGTCGCTTCTCTCGAGCGGAGTGGATACGATGTGCTGTGGGTGCGCGAAGGGCAAAATGCCTATGATATTCTCGATGAGGAAGTCGTCAATGCGCTGATCTATCCTCTGCGCCAGCCTCGAATTGACGGCCTGCGGCTGCAAAAGGTCGCTCATAGCCGCAATGTATCTATTTGCTCGATCGCCATTGCAACGCCGGAAGAGATCGAATTGGGTGTAGAGGCGATGCGCGAGGGCGCGTATGATTTTCAGCTTCTCCCACTCAACTTTGCAAAAATAAATGCGGTCTTAGAGCGTGGCTTATCGTATCAACAACTGGTTGGTGAGGTCTCCAACCTGCAAAAGCGTTTGGACGAGCGCTACCGATTTGGCGGCATCGCGCGTCGTTCGTCAGCCTGGCAGCGAATCTACCGACAGGTAGAGCAGGTTGCTCAATCAAAGACGAGTGTTTTAATCCGCGGCGAGACGGGAACAGGTAAGGGAGAAATTGCCAAGGCAATTCACCAGCAGAGCCGTCGACGTGGCGCAGCATTTGTCGAGGTCAACTGTGGTGCCCTCCCCGAAGGGGTTGTTGAGAGCGAACTCTTTGGCCACGAGAAAGGGGCTTTTACCGGAGCGGCTACCGCGCGCAAAGGACGCTTTGAATTGGCCGATGATGGCACGCTCTTTCTCGACGAAGTAGGCGATATTCCACTGCCGACTCAAGTGAAACTACTGCGCGTTGTCCAGGACGGCCGCTTTGAGCGTGTAGGTTCGACACAGACACGGGGGGTCGACGTGCGTTTGATTGCCGCTACACATCGCGACTTAGATTCAATGGTTGGTTCGGGTACCTACCGAGCAGACCTTTTTTATAGGCTCAATGTGGTTACGATCGAAGTGCCCGCGCTACGCGACTGTCGAGAAGACATTCCACTGCTCGTGGATGATTTCGTGCGTCAGTTCGCCGAAGATAACGAAAAGAATATTTCCGGTATTGCCGCGCGTGCGCTCGATATTCTCATCGAATACGAGTGGCCAGGCAATGTACGCGAATTAAAGAACTGCATTGAGGGCATGGTCGTTATGTGCTCGCGCGAGGGGCTGTTGCAGGTAGACGACATTCCCAGATATATCAATCGACGCGAGCGGACTTTTTCCGGAGTCGATTTTCGCGTGGGGATGTCAATGAAGGAAATGGAAAAAGTCGCCATTCGCGAGACGCTCAAAGCCGTGGGCAACGACCGACGCCGTGCTGCCGAGATCTTGCAGATTGGACTCAGCACGCTCTATCGCAAAGAGCTAGAGTACGACCTGCGCTAGTCTATCATTCAGAGCGTTTATAAAAGGATCGGATGACCTCGTTGAGGACTTCCTGCGGTGAATGTACGGCCTCTGTAGAAAGCGTAAACTCGCTTAGGCCGGCTAATTTGAGGCCGTGGCCGTAGTCGGTAAACAGGGCCTCGCACAGAGCGGCTGGATCGCGTTGCTGCGCTGCGGCTGTTTCCATAACGAGCTGTTCGGCATCGGGTGAGAATGTAAGCTCGATGCCGTATTTACTTGCAAAGCTCTGGAGAAAGTGGTCTAGCGATGAGGTGCCCAACAGGCCGAGTAGCGCGGCCTGCGGATCCTTAACCAGCGCGCCGTCCACCTTAAACCGCTTGACCTGGCTTGAGGGAAGTTTCTTTTCAAAGGGGAGCAGAGCCTTCTCGACTGCTCCGACCAAACTGCGCGCGCCCGTGCGTTCTTCGTGTGCGCGTTCCGCTAATAATTCGAGCGCGTCATCGCTGAATTCTACTTCGATCCCATAGGCGCGGAAATCGCGTTTTTTCGCAAGAATTACGCTGCTTTTGGGACTGCGTAGAATCGAAAGCAGATCGTCTTTGTCCAATTCATGGAGAACAGCTACAACCGGCAAACGGCCGATGAATTCGGACTCGAATCCGTACTCCATTAGATCTTCTGTGCGCACCTGGCGGTAGAGCTGCTGTGCGGCCAGCGCGGATGGAGCCGCCTCCTCGTTAAGGCGAAAGCCGATCGCTCCCTGATTGAGTCGGCGCGCGATGATCTCGTCTAAGCCGGCAAAGGCCCCGCTGACGATAAAGAGGATGTTGCGGGTGTTGACCTTTTTTCGTTCGACCTTGCCCGTCTGCTGCATCTGCATGACCGCCTCCATTTGCGAGGCGATATCCTGGGGTGACTTTAGATCAACTTCGGTCTCTTCCATCAGTTTGAGTAAGTTGCGCTGCACGCCGGCCCGCGAGACATCGGGACCGTGGGCACCGCGACTGGAGGCAATTTTATCGATTTCGTCGATATAAATAATTCCGTGTTCGGCGCGGTTGATATCACCGTCCGCTTCGCGCACCAACTCGCGAACAAGATCCTCTACGTCGCCTCCGACATAGCCCGTTTCGCTGAACTTAGTCGCATCTCCCTTCACAAACGGGACGCCGATTTTGCGCGCTATGAGCTTGATCAGATAGGTCTTGCCAACGCCTGTTGGGCCGATTAACAGCACGTTGTTTTTTATATTGCCGACCGCGTCTTCGTCCTCTTCTGACTCGAGTTTAAGCCGGTTGAAGTGAGTGCATATTTTGGTGGCAAGAACGGCCTTTGCTTCACTTTGGCGGATGACGTACTTGTCGAGGTAGGCTTCCAATTCCTCGGGAATCAAGTTAAACTCAATGGGGGGACCATCCGGTTCACTGGGCGTGGGGGCCGAGGTGGCGGCCGACGCAGCCTGAGGGGGCGTTTGATTTTCCATCTGCTGAGCGAGAAATTGACGCAGTTTTTCAGGGTCGAGCCCCATTTTTTCAGAACGTATATTCATTGGTTTCCACGTGTAAATGAGTGTCTAAAAGGCTAATATAGGCGGCATAGTTTATGGCGACAACCCCGCTTGACACCTCGCTAGGTGCGGTCTACATTTCGCCATATCTAACTGTTTATTGAGGATTTTTGATGCGTTACACTGTTGTAACTTTCCTTGTAATTGGGACGGTGCTCGGGCTCGGTTTGCCTGCCCAAGGCCAGTCTATACGCGGAATATACTCTACCGAAGCGGACAAGCTATTTGCCGAAGGTGTGTTGGCCTATCGAAACGGCGAATTTGCATCGGCACGGGATGCGTTTGTTCGTTTGCTTGAACAGGCGGTAAACCAGCATTCCAGTGCGGGGCAGCTGATGCTGGGAAAGAGCTATTTTTGTCTGGGAGACTTTGAAGATGCGCTGGCGGCAGCGCGCGGTTTGCCTCGGAAATACGCCGATAGCCGCTATGTGCCGGCGGCGCGCCTGCTAGCTGGAGATACGTATTTCAAGCTGAAGCGTTACTACGAGGCGGCGGCGGAGTACGGACGGCTGCTGGCAACGCCGGCGCCGTTAGAAACGCAGGCACAGGCGGCCGAGCGTCTGTCCGCGATCGATAAAAACGGCTACCTCAGTGCCAAGGCGATGGAAAGTATTGAACTGGCTGTTGGGGCCGAGCGAATGCGCGATGCCCGGCTTTATGGCCGCGTGCGCTGGTATCGCCGGTTGGGCTGGGATGTAGAGGCGGCGCTGGCAGCCCAGATCTATGCGGATAGCGTGGGGAGTACGGGGGTTTTTAACGCGCTCTTAGACGGGAGCGATATCGCAGTAGATGAGCAAATGCGCCCGATCGCCGACTACGATGCGCCGATAGATCTCGACGTTGACCCCACTGCAGATTTCGCTTCGGCAAAGGCTAAGCTGGGGTTGTTGTTGCCGATGAGCGGACCGTATAGAGCCGTCGCTGAGGAACTGTATACCGGCGTGCAGATGGCCAATCAGGACGCCGGGGAGCCGTTCGACCTTATCGTAGCTGATACAGGAACGGACTTTGGTGACCTGCCGATCAATATCGATGCCGTCGGCAATCTCAGTGAGCATCCGGGCAGCGGGTTACTGCGAGTGGTGCGGGGGGCGCGTAGCCTCGTTGAACAGGACGTGCAGGCCATCATTGGTCCGCTGTTCAGCAGTTCATGCGTGCCGGCAGCCGTAGTTGCCGAAGCGGCCGGTGTTCCGCTGATTGCACCGCTCTCACAGCAGAGTGGATTGGATTCTGTCGGTTCCTATATCTTCCAGCTCAACACGATCCCAGAAACGCAGGGCCAGCTGTTGGCAGAGCATGCCACGTTGGTTTTGGGCCATCAAAATATCGTTCTCCTCACACCATTAAGCGATTACGGGTGGAGTTTTGCGCGGGAATTTAACCGCGTTGTGGAGGAAAATGGTGGGCATGTCGTGCACTCGGATTGGTACGTGCCGAGTGAGACCAAAGATTTTCGCCGTGTGTTTGAGGAGATTCGTCGCATCGGCTTTGAACTGATGCCGGCGCCAGAGGATACGTTGGCCGCTGCCGATTCGCTGGAATGGATGGGAATTGATAGCACGGCGAGTGCTCCTTCGTTTCTAACTGAACTGTTGGAAGGTTTGGAAGAGGAGGTCGTCGTAGAAGAGAACCCAGAAGAGGAAGAAGCGCCCCCCGATTCATCGGAGATCTTTATAGACACTATTGATGGTATCGTGGTGGTCGTAGAAAACTTTGAAGACGCGAAGACCATCGCGCCTCAGGTCTCGTTTTATCGGCTCGAGACCAGCATTGTTGGCAACGATATCTGGTATGATCCGGAGGGCGTGCGGCAAATGCGGGCGAGTGAACGCAAGTATGTCGATGGAGCTATCGTCGCTTCTGCTCATCGCGAAGAGCGCCCGGAGGAGCGAAACTTCGTCGACGACTATAGGCGCCGTTTTCACCGGGATCCTCAATATGCCGCCTATGGCTATGATGCAGCACAACTGGTTATAGGCGCATGGCAGGATAGCGGAGGAGACCGGGTTTCTATGCGCGATTGGCTTGCATCGGTCCGTGATTTTGCTGGCGTTTCCGGCCATATTTCCTTTTCGGAACAGCGCAGGACGAACGTCGATTTGACGCTTTTAAAGATCGATGGAGATCGCTTTCGCCCACTTGAAAGCACCGACTTACCGGACCTAAGCGTCGAGCTAGAAGACGCTCTGATGCCGCCCGCCGAAATCCCGATGGACGACGAGTCGATCGGCGACTGATAGGGTATCGCCAGATATTGCGTCCCCCTCCTTGAACCCTATATTATTAGGCTTGTTTCTGACGGGGATACCATTATGCCAACATACGAATACGAATGCCAAAAATGTGGTCATCGCTTTGATGAGTTCCAAAGCATCACGGCCAAACCGCTGACGACCTGTCGCAAGGCAATTTGCCCCAAGGGAGGCGCGCGCGGCCGGCTCAAGCGACTGATCAGCAGTGGCGGTGGGCTGCTGTTTAAGGGGTCTGGTTTTTACGAGACAGACTATCGCAGCGAAAGCTATCAAAAGGCAGCTAAGGCCGACACTGGAAGTAGTTCCTCGGGAACGAGCGATGCGAAACCTGCGTCGAATACATCGAGCAGTTCGGGAACCTCGAAAGCCGATTGATCGTCCCTTAAGAGATAACATGCGTATAATGCACGCTTTTTGTATAGTCTTTGTGGCGCTGTTGACACTGATGGGATGTGGAGAAAAGGGTCCAGATTCGCTGTGGGATCGGGCGGAGAAGGCGGCCGCTAGCCAGGATCTCGTGCAGGCCGTCGCTCATTACAAGGATTTTGTCGCGCAGTACCCTCAACACAACAAGGCCGCGGCCGCTCTCAAGAACTGGGCAGCACTCGAACAGCAGACGGGCGATATGGAGGGGGCCATTGCTCTTTACGAGCGCTTGCTCCAAGAGTATCCACAGAGTGACCTCGGAGACGAAGCGCAGTTTATGATCGCTTTTATTTACGAAGAATATCTTGGCGATGTGGATAAAGCGCGGAACGCGTATCAGCTTGTGATAGATCGCTATCCGAATTCTGAACTCGCCGCTAGCGCTAAACAGCTCTTACCTCACGTTGGGCGCAGCCCCGAAGAGTGGGTGCGTTTTCAGGACAAGTTTAATTAACGCAGAAGACGTTGGTTAGCTAGTTCATTAGGCAAGACATACGTGCGGCTGTGTGCCGTTTAAGACCGGAAGACCTCTTTCCAATCCATCGTTTTAGAAGTATATCCGCCGATGCAAGCACAGGTCCCGAGTCGCGCCGTGAGACTGTATGCTGCAGGGCGGATTTTTTTTAGTGGGAGATTATGCAAAACACGATCGATATACATGCCATAAGTGATAAGGTCCAGGAACAGGCGGCGCTAGTCGAGCGCGTTTTTAGTGAGATGGATCGCGTCATTGTGGGGCAGCGTTACATGGTTGAACGCATGCTCATCGGTTTGGTCTGCGGTGGACATATTTTGCTGGAAGGCGTTCCGGGCCTTGCCAAGACCCTCACGGTTTCAACGCTTGCTCGCATTTTGCAGGCCAGTTTCAAGCGCATACAGTTTACGCCCGATTTGCTCCCGGCAGACCTAACTGGTACGCTTATATACAACCCGCAGGACGGTGCATTTGTGCCCAAAATGGGACCTGTATTTGCCAATTTGGTGCTGGCTGATGAGATCAATCGCGCACCGGCTAAAGTGCAGAGCGCACTGCTCGAATGCATGCAGGAGCGACAGGTGACCATTGGCGATGAAACCTACCGACTCGAAGACCCCTTTCTGGTTATGGCCACCCAAAATCCAATTGAGCAGGAGGGTACTTACCCCCTGCCGGAGGCGCAGATTGACCGTTTTATGCTCAAGGTTAAAGTGGCTTACCCGTCGCGCCAGGACGAGCGCATCATTCTCGAGCGGATGGCTAATGGAGGCGCGATTGAAGTGCAGCACGCACTGGCCGTGGCCGACGTGCTGCGCCTACGCGAGGTTGTGGAGATGGTATATGTCGACGATAAGATCAAGGACTATATCGTCGATTTAGTGCACGCCACCCGCTTTCCCGAAGAAATGGGCCTGAGTGATATGGCGCCGCTAATTGAACACGGCGCATCGCCGCGCGCTACGATTTTCCTAGTGCGCGCCGCGCGCGCCCATGCCTTCTTACGCCAACGAGCCTACGTAACGCCAGAGGATATAAAGGCCATTGGCGCCGACGTGCTGCGCCATCGAATTGTGGCTAGTTATGAAGCCGAAGCCGAAGAGATCGATTCAGAAGCCATTGTGCAGCAGCTGTTTGATCACGTAGAGGTTCCCTGAGCGCATCGTCTTGATACCGAAAGAGATCATAGAAAAAGTACGCCTGATTGAGATTCGTTCACGCAATATCGTCAACGATTTATTTGCCGGTGAATATCATTCTGCCTTTAAGGGGCGCGGGATGGAGTTTGCCGAAGTGCGCGAATACCAGCGCGGCGATGACGTGCGCACGATTGATTGGAACGTGACGGCGCGCATTGGCACGCCCTACGTGAAGGTATTTGACGAAGAGCGTGAACAAACAGTTATGCTCCTAGTGGATGCCAGTGCTTCGGGTGCCTTTGGTTCGCAGCGGCAAATGAAGGGAGAAGTAGGCGTTGAGATTTCGGCGCTGCTGGCGTTTGCTGCGATCAAGAACAACGACCGCGTTGGACTGCTGATTTTCACCGACGAAGTCGAAGTTTTTGTGCCACCTAAAAAGGGCCGTAAACACGTGCTGCGCGTCATACGTGAATTGCTCTACTTTGAACCGCGCGGTCAGCGCACGTCGATAAGCGGCGCATTGGATCACTTGGAGCGGGTGCTACATCGGCGCAGCGTTGTTTTTTTACTGTCGGATTTTATTGACGAGGGCTACGAGCGGTCGCTGCAGTTGATGCGACGACGCCACGATCTAGTGGCTATCTCGCTGTTTGATCCACGCGAGCGCACGCTGCCTGACGTAGGCTTTATCAATCTGCAGGATGCCGAGACCGGAGAGCAGTTCCTCGTCGACAGCGGTCGCGAAGCCGTGAGAGCATTTTTTGATCGGGAGCAGCGACGTTTGGATGAGCAGCGTCGAGATTTGTTTCGGCGCACGGGGATAGACGAAGTTCCCATAGATATAACTCAATCGTATGTGGATCCGCTGGTGCGCCTTTTTCATACGCGTGCGCACAGACGCGGATAGTCGAGCTAGTTGGCAGCCCTTGCCACAAAGGAGGACGTTCGGTGATAGAAGTTAATGACCTTGCAAAAAGCTATGGAGATGTGGTGGCAGTCGAAGGTGTGTCCTTTGCCGTCGAAAGGGGCACGATTCTCGGTTTTCTCGGTCCGAACGGCGCCGGAAAAACCACGACAATGCGCATGTTGACCTGTTACTTGCCACCGAGTGGTGGCCAGGCCAAAGTCGCTGGATTCGATGTGGTTGAAGAGTCAATGGAAGTGCGCAAGCGGATTGGCTATCTACCAGAACAACCTCCCCTGTATCTCGATATGACGGTGCGCTCCTATTTGCGCTTTGTAGCAAAAATTAAAGGCGTCGGCAGTGCCGAACTCAATGGTCGGATCGACGATACCATGGAAAAGACGGGTATTGCACACCATCAGAACACGGTTATTAGCCATTTATCCAAGGGGTATAAACAGCGCGTAGGTCTCGCGCAGGCACTGGTGCACAGTCCCGACGTACTGATTCTTGACGAGCCGACGGTCGGATTGGATCCCAAACAGATCATAGAGATCCGCGAAGTGATTAAGGGGTTGGCTGGTCAACATACCGTGATTCTCAGCACGCATATATTGCCCGAAGTGAGCATGACGTGTGAGAAAATTGTGATCATCAACAGCGGACGTATTGCCGGCGAGGGCACGCCAGAAAGCCTCGTTGCCCAGCTTAAAGAGGGCGAAGTGCTGCGTGCGGCAATCGGCGGTCCCAAAGACGCCGTCGGCGAACTCATTCGTTCTACGGAGGGGGTTTTAGACGTATCCGTCGAAGGAGATGAGCAGGACGGGGTGTACATAATTACGAGTGCGCCAGGAACCGACGTGCGCGACAGCTTGGCGCGTAAGATCGTCGATAGTGGCTTCGCGTTGCGCGAACTGCGTGGCCTTGATATGACGCTTGAGGACATCTTTCTGCGCCTGACGACCGAGGAGGTGAATGCATAATGGGCAATTTCTTAGCAGTCTATTCAAAGGAGATGCGCTCCTATTTTGTCTCGCCGGTAGCCTATGTGATAGCAGGCGTATTTCTCTTCCTTTCCGGCTATTTGTTTCGCAGTATTCTCATGCAGTTCAATCTGATTTGCTTGCAGCTAGGGCAGCGTGCGCAGCAAATGGGCGGCGGCATGCCGGCACTCAATTTAAATGAAATGGTCGTCACGCAGTTCTTCGCCGTAATGGACTTTATCTGGCTACTTATCGTGCCGATGCTGACGATGCGTCTCTACGCAGAAGAAAAAAAGACCGGTACGATTGAATTGCTGATGACGTCTCCCATTAGTTCGGTGCAGGTGCTCTTGGGCAAGTTCTTTGCCTGCTTTTCGCTCTACGCAATCATCGTCAGCCTAACGATGGTCTATTTTGCTATCCTCGAGGCCTATGGTTCGCCCGACTGGGGCCCGATCTTTTCCGGCTATCTCGGCTATCTTTTTCTCGGTGCCACCTTTATTTCCGTGGGGATTCTCGCTTCGGCGCTGACCGAAAACCAGATCGTCGCCGTGCTGCTGTCGTTCGGTATTTTGCTCCTGTTTTGGCTCATTGACTGGTCGGCTAGCTTTGCCGGTCCTACGGCAGCCAAAATCTTGCAGTATGTCTCCTTTATTGAGCACCTAGAAGATTTCCAACGCGGGGTGATTGACACGCGCGACGTCATATTCTACCTGAGCTTTACGTTTTTCTGTCTCTTCCTGACCACGCGCGTTATTGAGTCGCGACGCTGGAGGCGTTGATATGAGGGATTTTGCCATTCCCATCAGCCTCGTCGGTGCCGCGCTGTTGGTCGTTGGCGGACTGGCCTATTTGGTCTCGCCGGAAACGGGGTCGATTGGACTGATCAATGCAGGGCTCGGTGCTGTGTTGGTCTTGGGTGCCGGACTGCTCAACGCAGATCTATTTCGTCAATACGGTCGCTGGCTCAATGCCTTTTGGGGCGGCATTATGGTCTTCGGCATTCTGACGATGATTAACTTTCTCGGCAATCGCTACGCCGAACGGGTCGACCTGACGGAGGGCCAGCTACACAGTCTGTCTGACCTGACTATTGAGACGCTGCAGAACCTCGATCGCGACGTAGAAGCGCTGGGCTTTATGGAGGGGGGAGAGCATCCCGAACTGGATCTGCTGCTAGCCGAATTTAGCAATCGCGGGAGTCGTTTTAGCTACGAGATAATCGATCCCGATCGCGATCCAGTGCGCATGGAGGAAAACGGTATTCGCCGCTACAACACGCTGCTTATAAAAAGCGGTGAAAAGCAGCAGCAGGTCACCGAGCTGGAGGAGCGCGAAATTACCAATGCACTGCTCAAGGTAACGCGCGAACGCCAGGATCGAGTTTACCTCAGCGTGGGGCACGGCGAACATGATCCAGGCAACGGTGCCGGTGGGCTGGGACTGCTCAAAGAGCGCTTAGGAGAAATTGATTACGCCGTAGACGATTCGCTCTTCCTTGCCCGCGCCGAGCGGGTTCCTACGGACTGTGCCGTGCTGATTATTGCCGGTCCGCGCACGCCGTTTCTACCTACGGAAGTCGATGCGCTGCGCGCCTATCTCGACGGCGGGGGCGCGGTAATGGCGCTGCTCGATCCCCTCTACGAAAGCGGTTTAGAGGAGTTGCTGTCGGAGTGGGGCGTTTCGCTCGGTGACGATTTCGTGATCGATACCAGCGGCATTGGTTCGCTGTTTGGCCTCGATTTTACGACACCGGTCTCCGTTTCCTACGGCGACCATCCCATTACGCGCAAACACCGCGGCGTGATGACGTTTTATCAGCTGGGTCGATCCGTTCGCTTTGACCCAGCATCAGCCGATGAGCCAGTTGAGGGCAGTGCTCTCGCGCTGACGTCCGAGGCGGGATGGGCCGAAACGGATCTGTCCGTGCTGCGCGGCGAGGGAGACAATACCGTCAAGTTGGACGAAGGGATCGACGTCCCTGGGCCCGTATCGCTGGCCGTTGCCGCCGAGCGCAGAGGAGGACGACTCGTCGTATTTGGCGATTCTGATTTTGCGACCAACCAGTACTTCGACTATCAGGGCAACGGCGATTTGGCCCTAAACGCGCTGAGTTGGTTGGCTGAAGACGAGAGTCTTATTTCTATTCGCCCGCGCCAGGCCGGCTACAATCCGATTGCGCTGACCGATAGCCAGGGCGAGTGGATTTTCTGGATCAGCGTCGTGTTCTATCCGCTGGCTATTGCACTAGTCGGCCTGCTTGTCGTGTCGCGTAAGGGGCGCTGGAGCCTACCTGAACTGGTCGGTGCAGGATTAGGGATCGCGCTGTCATTGGGTATAGCTGCTCTGCTGAACTTTCTGGGCGACCGCTACAATATCCGCCACGATATGACCGCCGATGCGCTCTATACGCTCTCCGATGATAGCAAGCGACTGCTGCGCACGGTTGAAGAGCAGGGTCAATATATCCAAGTGAAAACGTTCATGAGCGATATGGAAGGGATGCGCTTTCAGGACCTCATGAAAGAGTACCGCCACCTGTCAAAGCATTTTGACTTTGAACTGGTCGACCCGCAAAAGAATGCGCTCCAGGTAAAGCAAAACAATATCCGTGAGCGCGGAACCTCGATTGTGGAGGTGCGAGGGGACGGTCAGGTGCGCAGTGAGCGCATCGTACAGATGAGCGAAGAGGCGCTGAGCAATGCCATTCTCAAGGCGCTGCAGGCCCGCGATATGAAGGCCTATTTTACATCGGGGCACGGCGAAGCCGAGCTAGACCAAGTCGATGGTAAGGGTTATTCTCAGCTGAAGGGTCGCCTGCGCGAATTAAATTTTGAGGTAAAGAGCGGTCTTGCTGTACAGGACGGCGTCCCGGAGGATGCTTCGTTAGTGGTCGTGCTCGCTCCCAAAGAGCGCTTTAGAGCGGCTGAGGTTGAGGTGCTTCAGCGCTATCTCGACGGAGGAGGCCGAGCACTGTTCTTGTTGGATCCGGGCGCGCCCACGGGCTTGGAAGCGTTGCTCGACGCCTATTCTATAGAATTGGGTCAAGACTTTGTCGTCGATCTGAGTGGCTTAGGACAGCTCTTTGGCGCGGATGTCTCGGTTCCGGTGGTAATTAACTACGGAGACCATCCCATTTCCGAGCGGCTTTCCTCGGGCACGATGAGCTTTTTTCCGCTCGCACGCTCCGTGCGTCCGGCCGGTCACCGCCTCAAAAATCCGGACATTACGGCGCTGGCATTGACCCATCAGAGCAGCTGGGGCGAGAGTGACCTATCGCCGGTCACGGGGGAAGGAGGCCAGGTCGAGTTTGATCCTGAAGTCGATCTTCGCGGTCCCGTTTCGCTAGCCGTGGCGGTGCGAGCCGCAGCCGATACTAGTATTGCGCGCGACGGACAGGTACGCATCGTGGTCTTTGGCGATGCCGACTTTGCTGCTAACGAATACTTCGCCCAGCAGGCCAACGGTGATTTGGTTGCCAATAGCGTTGAATGGCTTACAGAAGGAGACGATCGGCTCGAAATTGTCGACCGTCGTCCGGCGCATAATCCCATCAATCTGATCGGCAATCAAGGTTCGGTTGTGCTGTGGGTTTCGGTCTTTGTGCTACCCTTTGCCGTGGCTCTATCGGGCTTAGTTATGGTTCTAAAGCGCGGCTACCAAAACTACGCAGATGGTTTCATCAGTTGGCTAATCTACTCATTTGCCGCCAATGCGGTGTTCTTACTGATCTCTGCGGTGGTTGCTCTGAGCGAAGCCAAGGGCTTAGAGGGTCAACTGCACCTATTGGGCGGGCTGCTGTGTGGCGCGATTGCCTTTGGTCTGTATCAGCGTGCGGGTCAAGTTTGGCTGCCTGCGCTTGTAGCCGCCTTACTGAGCGTGCTGGCGGGTTTCTGGGTAATACCCAACGAAACGATTCAATTTCTTTACGCGGCTACTTTTATCGCCAACGCGGCGATACTGGTGTGGATTCGCCGCGTATTTGAAGTCAGGGAGACCGCTCATGAAGTTTAAAACGAACCTGGTTATTGGCGTTATTTTTGCCCTCTTATCGGCGTTTGTCTACTTCCATGAAATAAAGGGGGGACAGGAGCGGCGCGAGGCGGCGGAGCGCTCAAAGCGTCTACTCGACTTCAAGGAATCGGAGGTAAATCGCCTCGTTTTAGTGCGACCTGAAGAACAAATAGAAATTGAGCGAAACGGTACTGCTTGGCGCCTGCTGGCACCAGTCGAAGACGGGGCCGATGGCCAAGCGGTTGAGCGCTATGTGCGCAACGTCGCCGAATCGGAGCGCGAAAAAGTCGTTGCCGATTCGGCCGAGGCTGGTTCGGCAGACGTGGCGGCGCGCTACGGGCTTGACCAACCGCGTTTGAAAGTCATCCTGCAAACAGAGAGTGGTCTATTAGATACGCTCTCTTTTGGAGCGGATGCGCCGACGGATCGCTTTACCTACGTGCAGAAAAGCGGATCTAATCCAGAGATTTTTGTCGTGCGTGCTTGGCGCTTCGATAATCTCGATAAGGATGTGTTTGATTTGCGGGATCGGTCCGTCTTGACCTTTGGAAAAAACGACGTGATCGAAGCCACGCGCTCCGGGCGCGACGTTGCAGGGCTTAGTCTGAGTCGGGAGGGCGCAGAATGGACGCTGGTAGAGCCGGTGGCCGCGCGCGCTGAACAGTCGGCAATCGACGGACTGTTTACCAAGATCGAAACGAGCGAAATTGTGGCCTTTGTCGACGAAGCGCCCAAAGAAGATGACTTGGCCGAATACGGTTTGGCCGATCGGTCCTCGATCGAATGGTCGCTGCTGATCGGGGCGGAACGCGTTGAAAAGAGGCTCGCGATCGGTCGCGACGACGGGGAAGGCCGCTACTTTGCGCGCGATGCGAGTCGGCCTCAGGTCTTCCTAGTCGACTCCACGTTGGTGCAAAGGCTCGCCCAGAATGTCGACGCGCTGCGCGAGAAAAATCCGCTACACATCGACCGGGAGTCCATTGACCGCATTGAGTTTGAGCGCGGAGGCTCGCTGGTGTTTTCGGCCAATAGAGACACCTCGGGTACATGGCGGCTAGATCAGCCCGTCGGGGAAGAGGCCAAGTCGTGGAAGCTCAACGCGCTGTTGACAGATCTGCAAAGTATAGAAGCCGTCGGATATGCTGCGACCCAAGGTGGTCCAGGGCAACTCGTGGTGCGTTTGCAAGGGGGCGAATCGTCTGCTCATGAAGTTCGGTTCCATCTGCGCGATGGCGAGATTTACCTGGAACAAAGCGATGATCGGAGCGCCTATCGCATCGACCCCGATGCATTTGCCGATATCGATTTGGACTTCGAAGACGTCCGGCAAAAGCCGACGCAAAGCGACTCGACGAGTATTGATGGGTAAGGCATGCGGCTTGGTATTGTCTTAATTTTGCTCGCGCTGGTCCGCATCGAGGCGTGGGCTGACGTCGAAGTTTATTGGCAGGCAGATACGACGCAGGTCACTTTGGGAGAGCCTGTTGCGCTGCGTTTGGTATCCGTTTACTCGTCCGATCTAACTATAGACGAACCCGATCTCACGTCGCATTTAGCCGCGGCTTCTTTTCGGGGTACTGATCGCCTTGGTCCCGAGGTTGACGGGAGCATGGCTCGCCTAGAACTGTCGGGAACAGTGCGTTTTTTTGAGTTGGGTGCTCAGGAAATCCCCCAACTTAATGTGGTCTTTATCGAGGGCAATGGCGATACGCTGAATGCCCAGGTTGGACCGCTGGTTATCGAGGTCATCGGCACGCGTGAAACGGGTGACGATGACCTGCGCGACATCAAGCCTCCGGTGGCCATACGTGGTGGAATTCCACTGTGGCTGGTATTGCTCGTTGCGGGCATTATCCTCCTACTATTGATAGCCCTCGTCGTCTACTGGATTCGACGCAGGCGGCGTGCGTCTGACGGAGATGTAGTTCAACCCGATCCCGTAGATTATGCCGCCGAGTTCCAGCGAATCGCCTCTATGGGGTTAATCGAACGGGGTGAATTCAAGACCTATTATTCGCTTTTAGCCGATAATCTACGCCGCTTCATGGAAGAAAGTCTCGTAGCAGAAGCGATGGAAAAGACGACGGGTGAGCTGGAAGTAGCGCTGCGCGCACAGGATATGCCGAGCGAAGTTATTCGTCAGGTTACAGGATATTTGTCGACGGCAGACCTCGTCAAATTTGCGCGTTTTCATCCAGAAATAGACAGCGCGCGCCGCATGCCGGAGAGCGGTCTGGGTATCTTGCGCGAATTGCAAAAGCAGCAGCGCCTGCGGGCAGCTGCCCACGAGTCGAGCGAAGAGGGGCATGCAGAACCTGCGCTTTGAACATCCCGAATGGCTGCTGCTGTTATGTCTGCTGCCCGTGCTGCTCTACCTATATATAATGCAGGGCCGTCAGCGGCAGGGCAGCGTGCAGTTTTCCGATGTGACAACGTTGAAAAAAATGGGCGCCACGCTGTGGACGCGGCTGCGCCATCTGCTGATCGTCTGCAAACTGTTGGGTTTGGCGCTGCTGGTGATGGCCATGGCGCGGCCGCAGGCGGGTCGGGAGAAGCGCGAACTATCGGCCGACGGCATCGATATCATGCTGACGCTGGACGTTTCCTCGAGCATGGAACTCAACGATTTGGACAACGGTGAGCGCAGTCGACTGGAAGTGGCTAAAGAGGTCGTCGCCGATTTTATCGCCGGCCGGTACAGCGATCGCATAGGTATGGTTATTTTTGCCGGAGAGAGCTTTACGCAGTGCCCGCTAACGTTGGACTACGACGTGCTAAATTCTTTTCTCCAAGGCGTGCAGATCGCTGACGAGCGCTGGGATGGCACGGCTATTGGGATGGCGCTGATCAATGCGACCAACCGCCTCCGCGAATCCGAGGGGCGCAGTCAGGTCGTGATCCTGTTGACCGATGGCGTGAATAACGCCGGCGAGATAGAGCCGCTTACGGCGGCCGATGTCGCACAGGCCGTCGGGGTGCGCGTATACACAATTGGCGTGGGCAGCGATGGGTCGATTCGCCGACCGGTCCAGGGGATATTTGGCACGCGCTACCAGACGGTGCAGGTCGAAATTGACGAAGAAACGCTGCGCGAGGTAGCACAACGGACTGGAGGTCAGTATTATCGCGCGACCAGCGAGCAGAAGTTGGAAGAAATCTACCGTGAAATCGGCCGATTGGAGACGACGGAAATTACGTCCGAAGTGCACGTCGAATACTCCGAGCGCTACGCTTATTTCCTGTGGCCGGGCCTGCTGCTGCTCTTGGTTGAAGTGATGCTGGCCAACACGCGGTTCCGCCGCTTGCCCTGAGAGTTTTGCAGATGCGCTTTTCTAGTCCCGAAAATTTTTGGTTTCTCCTACTTGTACCTCTGCTGTCGGTATTCTTTGCCTGGGCTGTGTTAGCTCGACGCAGAGCCTTGTTGCGTTTTGTGCGCTGGCCGCTCGGAGAAAAACTGACGCGCGACTTGAGTCGGAGACGTCAGTATGGCAAGTATATTTTCACGAGTTTTGGCATGCTGTTTTCGATCCTCGCTCTGTCCGGCCCTCAACTGGGGGCAAAACTGGAAATGGCCCAGCGCAAAGGGGTCGACGTAATGATCGTGCTCGATGTCTCGCGCAGTATGCTGGCCGAAGACCTCAAGCCGAGTCGTCTGGCTCGGGCAAAGCAGCAGGTGCGTGAGCTAATCGATCAGTTTGAGGGGGATCGCGTTGGGCTAATCGTCTTTGCTGGCCAGGCTTTCGTACAGTGTCCCCTCACGCTTGACTATGGGGCGGTCGACATGTTCCTCGACATTCTCAATGCAGGAATGATTCCCGTGCAGGGGACGGCTATTGGCGATGCGCTGCGCCTGGCGACGCGCTGCTTTGATCCAGAAGACGAACAGCACAAAGTGGTAGTGCTATTTACCGATGGCGAAGACCACGTAAGTGCACCGCTCGATGCGGCGCAAGAGGCGGCCGAGGCGGGCGTTCACGTATACGCCATTGGTCTGGGTACGGCCGACGGTGAATTAATCCCCCAAGAGCAGGAGGGCGGAGGGACCAGTTATCACAAAGATGAACAGGGAAATTACGTTAAAACGCGCCTCGATGAAGCGACGTTGAAAGAAATTGCCCTGGCAACCGACGGCGATTATTTCCGTTCGTCACTGGGGGGCCGAGAACTGGTGGCTATCGGTGAGCAGGTTGCCCAAATGGATCAAAAAGAATTCGCCTCAACGCGTCTTACTCAGTACGAAGAGCGCTTTCAAATTCCCCTGCTATTGGCTCTGAGCTGCTTTTTTCTCGAAGCTTTTCTCGCGGATAAGCGTTCGCGTAGCGGCGAGTGGAAGGGACGCTTCGAATGAGGAGTTGGCTCTCTTTTGCTTGGCTAGCGCTGGCGTGGTGGACGCTAACGGCAGCAACTGTCGGAGATCCCGTCGCTAGCAAGAGCGCTCAGGCCCTCGGTCATTTTGAGCGGGGTGAATACGAGGAGGCTCTACAGCTGTATCGCGATGCTCAACTCGAACGACCCGAGGCGCCTGCGCTTAACTTCAACGTGGGGGATGCGCTCTTCAAAAGCGGTGATTTCGAGTCAGCTCTGCGTGAGTTTAGTCAGGCTGCTGAACGAGCTGGAGATGCCTTAAAGGCGTATGCCCACTATAATATGGGAAATGCACTGTACCAGCAGCAGCAGTATCAGGAAGCCGCAGCTGCTTATCGCCAGGCGCTAGAGCTTGATGCCGACGATATGGATGCAAAAGCCAACTTAGAGTTGGCCCTAAAGCAGATGGAGCAACAGCAGCAGCAACAGCAGCAACAGCAGCAGCAGGACCAGCAGGACCAACAGGACCAGCAGGACCAACAGGACCAGCAGGACCAGCAGGACCAGCAGGACCAGCAGGACCAGCAGGATCAACAGGACCAGCAGGACCAGCAGGATCAGCAGGACCAGCAGGATCAGCAGGATCAGCAGGACCAGCAGGATCAGCAGGATCAGCAGGACCAGCAAGATCAGCAGGACCAGCAAGATCAGCAGGACCAGCAAGATCAGCAGGACCAGCAGGACCAGCAAGACCAGCAGGACCAGCAGGATCAGCAGGATCAGCAGGATCAGCAGGATCAGCAGGATCAGCAGGATCAGCAGGACCAGCAGGACCAGCAGGACCAGCAGGACCAGCAGGACCAGCAGGACCAGCAACGTCCTTCTGAAAGTAGAGAAGAGCGGATTGGCAAAGAGGAGGCAGAGCAGTTGCTCGACGCACTAAAAGATCGCGAAATAGACGCCCAAGAACGTCGGTATCGGGCTACAAACGCCAGCCGAGGAAAGGATTGGTAGGGCGTATGTGGAGGGCAATCTTTGTGGTTGTCGCGCTGCTCGTTGGATCGCTCCATGCCGCTGAGGTGCAGTTTGATGCGAGCGTAGATCGCACGCGGTTGGGCCAGTCCGAACCCATACTGTTAACGCTGCGTATCGCCTCGGATGAAAACCTTCAGCACGTACCTGCGCCGACAATCGCGCTCGACGACTTTCACGTCGAGGGCCCTAGCGTTAGTTCGCGCATTGAGATGGTCAATTTCAGCACGACTTTTACAAGGGAACTGACCTACCGCCTGTTCGCTAAACGGCAGGGACGGATTCGCATTGGTTCAGCCCGTATTGTCATCGATGGAACGACCTACCAGACAGAGCCTATCATCGTAAACGTGCAGCGCAGCACCTCGCGCGGGCGGCAGCAGAGTAATGGGGCTGACAGCGGAGAGTTTAATCTCGATGATCATCTCTATGTGCAGGCGAGATCCGACCGACTGAGGGCCTACGTTGGTCAGCAAGTGACCGTTGATTTTGATCTGTTTTATCGATTCCAACTGCACAACGTAGGATTTAAGGAGCTGCCTACATTTGCTGGTTTTTGGATAAAAGAGCTCTTTGTTGCGCAGCAGCTACAGGCCCATCGCGAAATCGTCGATGGCGTGACGTTTAACGTTTCGCCCCTGCGTCGCGTGGCGCTCTTTCCCACTAGCTCCGGTCGGCACGTAGTCGAGAGCATGGCCGTTTCGTGCGAAATTCCTGCACGGCGTTCGCAGCGTCGCAGCATGCTCGACGATTTTTTTGCCGCCGATCCGTTTTTTGGTCGCACCCAGAGCGCACTTCTGCAGAGTGATCCGATCACAATTGATGTCTTGCCTCTGCCTGAAGAGGGGCGGCCTACTGCTTTTGCCGGTGCCGTTGGTCAGTTTGAACTCGCCGCACATGCGCAGCCTACGCACGTCAAAGCCGGTGATCCGGTTACTCTACGCGTTGAAATAATGGGTGTTGGCAACATGTCGGCGGTGCAGGTACCTCTGATTGAAGTGGGGGAAGGGATCAAGATGTACGATCCGACGCTGGAGGAAGAGGAACAAATTGACGGCGGTAATTACGGTGGTCGTCGCACCTACGAGTTTATCCTCATTCCTGAAACAGGGGGCGTGTTGGAGATTCCCCCCGTTCGATTTGCCTACTTTGATCCCAACGCCGAACAATATGTCTCGCTGCAGTCGGCGCCGATCTACGTGCACAGCACGGGTGAGGTCGCTCAAGAGGAAGCCAGTAGCTACGGTTTGAGCCGCAAAGACATCGAAGCGGTTGGTAGCGATATTCGCCATATCAAGCCGGATGCCGAGTCACTCGGCGAATCCAGTACGCTTTACGGCAGTGCGCTGTTTTGGATCTTGCAAGGCGCTATGCCGGCGGCTTTTGTCGGACTCTTTTTTCTGCGCCGACATCAAGAGCGCCTGCGCGGGGATATAGCCTACGCGCGGCGACGCCGCGCGCGCGGCGACGCGGGAAAGCGGTTAGAGCGCGCCAGTCAACTCCTCGACGCGGGAGATGCAGGCGCGTTTTACGGTGAAATTCATCGCGCGGTATTGGCCTTTCTCGCCGACCATCTCAATATAACGGCCGCGAGTCTAACGGCCGAAGCATGCGAAGAGGCGCTGCGCGCAAAGGGCGTTGAGGGGGAGACGGTCGAGGCGCTGCGGGCTTGGTTAGCTCGCTGTGATTATGCACGCTTTGCTCAGGGCGTGGGGGCGCGTTCCGATATGGACGTCGTTCGGCAGGAAGCCGAGCATTTTATCACTGCGTTGGAAAAGAAGATATGATGCGTGCGCTAATACTCGTGTTGATTTGGACTGTCGGTTCGGCAGCGCAGTCGGCATCGACAGGCCTTTTCAACGAAGCAAATGCCGCCTATCGCAGTGGGAACTTTGCAGCTGCTAGCAGCGCGTATATGCAGGTCGTCGAAAGCGGAGTCAAAGACGCTCGACTGTTTTACAATTTAGCCAATGCACATTTTAAATCGGGGCGTTTAGCCGAGGCTATTCTCTGGTATGAACGCGCGCTACAGCTCAGTCCACGAGACGACGATATCGAGGCGAATCTGCGTTTTGCGCATCAGGTTAAGAAGGATCGAGATCCTCCACCAGAAGGCAACGCAGTGAGCGTTTTTCTCGCTGATTTATTTTTTCTACCGACTCTAAGTGAGCTGTCTTTGCTCTTTGCGTTGGGGTGGATGGGACTCTTTACGCTAGCGAGTTGGCGGCTGTGGACGGGGCATGCCACGTCCCTTCTCATCGCGGGACTCGTGCTGTGCGGTGGGGGAGCGGCTGTAGGTGGAGGCTGGTTGGCCACCCGTGCCTATCAACAGGCGCACGACGTGTCGGCGATTGCCATGGCCGAAGTCGTTACGGCATACAGCGGGCCCGACAGCGCGCAAACGGAGGTCTTTGTAATGCACGAGGGCACAAAAGTGCGCGTTGTGCGGCGAGAAGGAGAATGGGCGTTGGTGCGATTGCTCAATGGGTTGGGCGGCTGGGTCCAAGCGGAGCAGATAGAGGAGATCTGACGCCTTGCCCTCGGCCCCGTTCTGAGCGATTTTTTGCCCGTATCTAACCCTATTAACAAAGAGGATGTGCTATGAGTAAGCTGCGAGTTGGAGTCATTGGCGTGGGAGGCATTGCGCGCACGCATATGCCGGGTTGGGCTGCATCCGAACACGCTGAGGTGGTCGCCGGTAGCGACGTGAGCGCAGAGGCGCTTGCGCGATGGGGGCAGGAGCACGGCGTGACAAAGCTGCACGCCGATCCAGAGGCGCTATTCAATGATGCGGATATTGACGTGATCGACGTCTGTACGCCGAGTATGTATCACGCGCCGCTGAGTATTGCCGCTCTGGAAGCTGGAAAGCACGTTATTTGCGAAAAGCCCCTCGCCCCGACACCTGACGATATTCGCAGCATGATTGATGCGCGCGACCGTTCGGGAAAGATGTTGATGACGGCGCAGCACTTCCGTTTTCAGGGATCTTCCAAGGCGATGAAGGCCGAAATTGAAACGGGTGCGCTCGGTGATATTTATCACGCGCGCAGCTGGATGCTGCGTCGAGCGGGTGCGCCTACGGGGGGAGGCTTCATACTCAAGGAGCACAGCGGGGGCGGTCCGTGCATAGATATTGGCGTGCATATCCTCGACCTAACGCTGTGGTTTATGGGCAATCCAGAACCGGTGGCGGTAACGGGTGTTGCCCGCGCAGAACTGGCGCACCAGCAAGGCGTTTTCAGCCAGTGGGGACGCAACCCGATTCCCGAACAGTTCAATGTAGAAGATTTTGCCGCCGCGTTCGTGCGCTTTGATAACGGGGCTACACTTGTTATTGAAGTGAGTTGGTTGCTTCATCACGATACGCAGGGGGAAGATATGCAAATGTGGCTATACGGAACGGACGGTGGCGCACATTGGCCCAAGTGTGAGGTCTACGAGAGCAATTACCAAACGCGCCAGCAGTACAATCGCGAGCTCAAGCTGATGTATGATGGGTTAGAAGCACATGCCCAAGAGTGTGTCGAATTTGCCCAGGCCCTCGTCGAAGGAGGTCCATCGCCAGTGCCGGCAGAGCAGTCGCTACAGGTGCTTAAGATACTCGATGGGATTTACCGTAGTCAGCAGACCGGCGGCGAAGTGCGCCTCGATTAGGCGTTCAAAATCTATATAAATAGGCCCGCCCCATATCGCCGGGGCGGGCCTATTTTATTGTCATGTGGAGAGCGCTAGGAGGTTACGGGTAGGGAAAGAGTAAAGGTCGTTCCTCGTCCCAATCGACTGTCCACGCGAATCTGGCCTTCGTGGTTATCGATTATTCCCTTACAAATAGACAGTCCCAAGCCCGTTCCGTTGCTTCCCTTAGTCGAGAAGAATGGTTCAAAGATCTGCTCGAGTAGATCGGGAGCGATGCCTGCACCGTTGTCCTTCACTTCCACCTCTATAGAGCGCTCCGTTAGCGATGAATCGATGCGGCGCGTGGATAGGGTTATTCGCCCGCCAGGTTCTAGCGCATCAATAGCGTTGTTGATTAAATTGAGCAACACCTGAGAAATTTGCTCTGCATCGACCTCAACAAGGCCCTGTGCATCGAGGGCACGCGTGACGCCGATATTCTTTTGTCGGAGGGGATGGATCAGCAAATCGAGCGTGTGTTCAATGAGCTTGTTGATATCCGTCGAGGTTTTGATCGGATGCTTTTTGCGCGAGAAATCACGCATGCTCTCCATGATACTCGCGGCACGAAAGATTTGCTCGGTTGCAGTAGAGAGTGATTGACGCTGATCCTCGGTGATATTTTCTGCTTTGGCGACGGTTTCAACCCATCCTACGGAGATGGTAAGCGGCGTCATAACCTCATGTACGATACCGGCGGCCAAACGACCCAAGACGGACAGCCGCTCGCTGTGCAAAAGCTGCTGTGTGCGTTCGACGACCTTTTCTTCTAAGGTCCCATTTAGCTGCTGTAACTCGCGATTCTTCTCGCCCAGTGAATCGGTCAGCGCCAGGTTTGCTTGAATGAGATCGTGGCGTTCAAAGCCCTGTTTGATGGCCTGGTTGAGCTCATCCGAATCCCAGGGCTTGTGCATATAGCGGTGTATTTCGCCCTTGTTAATGGCGGAGATTGCAGCCTCAATATCGGCGTGTCCGGTGAGCAGAATGCGAAAGGTGTGTGGGGCAAATTCGAGCACGCGCTGGAGAAATTCTGCTCCGTTCATTCCCGGCATACGCATATCGGAAATGATGACGGCCGGCGCGTGTTCTTCGAGGAGTGCAATACCCTCTTCGCCGTTGGTGGCCGTTACGACTTGGTCTGCTACGTTGCGCAGAGAACGCTGGAGTGCACTGAGAATCTCGCGTTCGTCATCTATACACAGAACTGTGCGATTGTTTGTTTGCAAAACCATATCCATCGAAAGCCGTGTTTCGGGAGGGTGTCTGCACGATCACTCGGCTGCTTGCTCTTCTTCAGAGGCGCCTTCGTCGTCTGGACCACTCGTAATGGGTTTGGCCTCGATATCGCCCTCTTCGTTCAGGCGAAAGCAAAAACCGACGTGGTCGGCTGTTAGCGTATCTTCACCCTCGCCTATTGCTAGGCGAATACCGGCAAAGGCCTTGCCCGTTACGACAATTTCCGCACTTTCCAACGATGCGTCCAGCACTTTTTTCAGCTCTTCCTTCTCTTGGTTGGATTTGTCTCTAAGCTCGAGCAGCGCGAATAGTTTTTTTACAATTTCCTTTAGCACCTTCTTCTTTGATTCAGGTGCCTGGCGCAGGAGCGTCTTGATATATTGAGAGCGGGCGCGTTTTAGACCTAAGGTGCGCAACAGTCGAATGGCGTTGGTGTCGCAGAATTCGATGGTCTCATCCAATTCCCGAATGCGGGTAGCTACTTCTGGGTCGGGGTTTATATTGACGAAGGTTCCGGCGTTTGTTGCCGAGCCTGCATTTTGACAGGTGATTCGTTCCGCTGCCATCACTTCACCGCCGACCACGCTGCCGCCGCGTTCGCCACCGCCCGGATGAATGGTTATAGAGCTATTTGAACGCACCGTCGAATTGAACGAATAGCTGCCAATTTCAATATCGCCCTTGGCGACTACCGCGGCGTTGAGGATGTATTGTGCCTGTATACAGCCCTGTGAGATGGTGCCGGCCGCGCGCACGTTGGTATTGCCGCCGATGATGCCGCGCGATACGATGATATCGCCCTGAGCAGAGAGCGTGGCACCGCTCTCTACATTGCCTCCAATCGTTATCGAACCGCCGGCCGTTATGGTGAATCCGGGCCCCACGTCGCCGTTGACCTGCACGTCGTGCAGCGTATCGATATTGCCGATTTCGTAGTTCACATCCCCGCTGACGACGAATACCTGCTTGACCTCGATGGTGCCCTTGCTGACGTGGACGTTACCGCTGGTCAGCGCGTAAAACTCCGTGGGGGGATTACCGTCGGCGCGGACATTTTCGCCCGGTGTGAACGTGAGCGAGTCATCGCCGTCGTTTGCCGGCAGGGCATTGCCGAGGACGTCGATACCCGCTTGTCCTTTGGTTGCTTGCACGAGGTTGCCCAGCAACTGTCCCTCTGTAACGGCAATAACCGAGTTGCGCTCGCGCAGGTCAATGCTGCCATCGGGGTTGATTTTACCGGCCATCTTCTCCGGATTGAAACCGAGGTCAATATGGGCATCCTCGCCGTGAATAGGGGCCGTGCCGCGGGCGATAAGCCGAGCTTTGGGCTGTTTGCGAGGCGCCGGTTTGCTGGTAATAAGATCCATTGTTTTGGTGACAAAGCCCGATTGAATGCCGAGTTCATTGAGCAATCCTTGCAGTATTTCGGCTTTAATCTCGGGCGGACGCACGTCCATGGGGAAGTGAATAAAGTACGCGCGCATATTGTCAGGTGCTAGCCAGATGGGCGGGATGATGGATAGTTTGTCCTGCATTAGGCAGACGTAGCCCATCTGATTGGCGGCAAAGCGCTCGTCTGTTTGAGTGACGTGGGATCCCGCTTCTAGCGTTTTATCGGTGCCCGGTTTTTCTAGCGCGTTGCCATAGACATCACGTCCAGGAGTGCCCGGTGTTGCTGGGATAATATGGGCCAAGTCTTGGCCGGGCATGGCCAGAATACTCGTAGTGCTTTTGGCTAAGACGTCTTCTACGGTCTGTTCGGCAAAGGCGTCTTTGATCTGTTTATACAGCAGTATGG
>JAYOKQ010000016.1:0-13627 GCA_038119905.1 Gemmatimonadota bacterium
AGCCAATAGATGAGGGCTGCAACCGGGACAATCGAGAAGGGCAGCCAGCGTAGTATTGGGCGCTTGTTGGTGGACACTTGTTCTGCGGACAAGGTGTAAAAAATCCTTTCGGATACGCGGTTATTGCGGAGGATAGAGGGAAATGCGGTCGCCTTCGTTTAGGCCGCTTTCGACGATGGCTGCGCTGCTATTGCGCGCGCCCAATACAACCTCTACGGGCGCTACGTCACCATCCGTAAAACGATAGACAAACCGCTTTTCGTCCCGGTAGGCTATTGCGGCTAGCGGCACCGATATTACGTCGGCATGGTGCTCGACGACTACGGCGACCTCGGCCGACATGCCGGGTTTAAGGCGGTTGTCTTCCTCTTCTATATCGATGAGCATTTCGAACACGCGTATATCGCGCGCGTCGGGCTGCGGGGTGGCCATCGGGGCAATCGTCGCCACCCGTCCGTTAAAGACGGGGCCGGGAAAGGCCTCGAGGCGCACGGCGGTCTGTTGGCCGACCTGCAGGCGCTTAATATCCATTTCGCCGACGAGGCAGCGGACCTGCATCCGCGATAAGTCGGGCAGATCGATCAAGGCATGACCGCCCCAAATATTGTCGCCGACGGCCACTTTGGATTCGCCCTCTGCGCCGGGTTTGCGGATCTTGCGGTAGACGACAATCCCGGGTTTGGTTGCAAATACGCGGGTGCGTTCGAAATTGTCTCGGGCGCGGTCGTAGCGCAGCTGACGGCGTGAAATATTGAGCTCGTGACTCTGGAAGTCGACGCGGTTGATTACCTCCTGGGCGATGGAATCTTCGCGCACTTCTGCAAGCGAACGCCGTGCTTTTTCAACGGCGATGCGGCCCTGCTCTTGGTCAATGGGCGAGGCAAAGCGCTGGCGCTCGAGATTGAGCTCGGCTAGGCGCAAGGCCGCTTCCTGCTGCTCTATTTTTCGCTTTAGGTCGGCCAGGCGCTGGTTGCGTTCGGCCTTGGCCTTCTCAAAGTTGGACTGCGCTTCTAATAGCTGCCCCTCGCGATTGCTCATATCGTCGGTGAACTCAGCCGGATCAAAGCGGATGATGAGATCGCCGACGTCGACTTGGCTGCCCTCGGGCACTAAGTCCGTGATCTTGAGACGTCCGCCGATACGCGGTGAGGTAATGACCTCGCCGTCGGCTGCCTGCACCTCGCCGCCTTCAAAATGGGTTACAGAAAATGCGCCGCGCGAGACAGTATGCAGCGAGAATTCGGCTGTTTCATCGCTGCAGGCAGCCAGCGCGAACGCGCAGAAGAGGAGTCTCCATCTCATGCGCGCTGCTCCGGAGAAACGGGTTCATCGCGCTCGACCACTCCGTCGCGAAAGCGCACAATACGGTGACTGTATAGGGCGATTTCCTCTTCGTGCGTCACCAAAATAATGGTGTTGCCTTGCTCGTGAAGGTGGCGGAATAACTCCATAATTTCTTCACCGGTGCGCGTGTCGAGTGCTCCAGTGGGTTCGTCGGCCAAGATAATAGCCGGATCGTTAACAAGCGCGCGGGCAATGGCTACGCGCTGGCGCTGACCGCCCGATAGTTCGTTGGGGCGGTGGTGCATGCGTTCGCCCAATCCCACGGCATCGAGCGCGCTGCGCGCGCGTTCGCGGCGTTCTGCTGGCGCTACGCTACTGTATACGAGCGGTAGCTCGACGTTGTCGAGCGCGTCGGAGCGCGGCAAGAGGTTGAACGTCTGAAACACAAAGCCGATCTCCTGGTTGCGAATGCGCGCCAATTCGTCGTCGTCCATCTCGCTGACTTGCTGTCCGTTGAGCTCGTAGCTACCCGTGGTCGATACGTCGAGGCAGCCGAGGATATTGAGCAGGGTCGATTTGCCCGAGCCGGACGGTCCCATAATGGCTACGTACTCGTTGACCGCAATGTCGAGCGAGAGACCGCGCAGCGCGTGGACCTGTGTCGCGCCCATATCGTAGGTTTTGGTCAGGTCGCGTATGTTGATAACAGACGACATTATTCGATTGATTGCAGGCTGCTAGCCGCTACCCAGCCGCGGAGCGTCGTTGAAGGTTGGCGCACTTCTACCCAGTCGGCGCCGCGCTCTTCGACGAGCAGCACCGTCCCCTTAGGGACGCGCATATCGCCCGAAGGGGTAGTTCGGGGCGATAGAGAGAGGGCGATGTCCTCCGACGTTACGACCATGCGGGCGATGAAGCTGTCTACTGTTTTGGTAAAGGTCTCTAGCGCGTCCCGCGCGTAGTCGTTGCCCGGTTCGATACGGGTAGTCGACAGCGTGCTATAGCGCCATGTTATGGCTAACTGAGCAGCGGCTCTGTTGCGCAACGCTTGTATGTTCGGGCGCGCGTCGGGGGCTGCAGGCAGGTCGACGTGGTAGATCGCAGTGACGAGGGACTCGCTGTCGGGGTTGGCAGGGCTGGGATCGGCGCGCCAGGAAACGAGCGTGCCCTCTGCATAGGTTTCTAACACATAAGCGGAGACGATTTCCTCATAGGTGGCCGTTATACCGCGATAGGAACAGGATGCTGCACGCAGTGCCGAAAGGTCGAGGTCCGTGTCCCTGCGCTCTATGGGCTTGGTAAATGGCCCGAGGATCAGCAGCAGGGCGAGGGCGTTGGTTGCGTGGTAAATTGTGGGGTGCACAGGTGGATAAGTCGTTAATTGTGGTGCGTTTAGTATGGTAGAGAGCCTATCGCAGAGAGGGTGTGTTGTCAAGCGAGCAGGCCGTGGGAAAAAGCTTACGTGTATGTTTCCGCGAAGCACCGGAGTACGATCGGATGACGGTCTATACCCAGTAGATATTGTTGTCCGTCATACCAGTGAGAAAGTCGATGAGCAGCCAAAAGCCGGCTACGGCGAACTGGCCGAGGATCAGTCCCAGGAAAAAGGGGCGCGCCCGCTGAAAGAGCGCTGGTCCACCGTAGCGCAAGATAATGCTTTTAATGAGCCAGGCTAGGAATACGCTAAAAGAGATGTAGTTGGTCATGGATATGGTGCTGACGGCAAAGCCCAGCGGGTGCAGCGGCCACCAGAGAAAGTGCTGGCGCGCCAGCATGAGCAGGCCCATTATGGTGCCGCCCGATAGGGTGGAGATCCAGCCGATCAGGTTCGGCCCTTGCGGATCGTTTAAATGGCCGCTGATGAAATTAAAAGGGTAAACAGGGCCGCCAGCTGGTCCAAAAAACCAGCCGTTGAGATTGATGCCTCCATACTCGTAGCTGAGGTGGAGCACGGTGATGATAGACGTTGCCATACTGACGACGATCGAGAGTGCGATGGCGCCAAACAGGCTGCGCTTGTGCTTTCCTAGGGTGTCTTCGGCTAGCTTAAGGCCGTTGGCACAGGACGCAAGGACATAGGTGCGAATGTCGGCAGCCCAGACAAAGGTGAAGCCGAGCGCTGTGAGCGTATGCGGACCTAAAACGGTGTTGCCGAGTCCGGACGTCACAAAGTCAGAGGCAATTAGAGGAGCTCGGGCAGCGGCAATACCGCCTTCCGCGACGACGCGCGTAACGGCGATAAAGAGCAAATACATCGCCGCTAGATAGATGGGCAGTACCCACCAGGCCATGCCGGCCATCCACAGCCATATAAAGATGAGTACGTTGCTCAAGAGTAGGCCGAAAACTGCGGTGCGGTAAGACAGCATCTCGTCTGAGTCGTCGACGGTTGGATCGCCCTTGACGGCTTTGCGCCAGACGTCGGATAGATGGGGTTTAGCCGTCCACAGGCCAAATAGCGCTAGGACTAACATGGCGCCCATGCCCTGGTGAGCGAGTACGGGAAAAGAGGCCGCGTAGTAGAGTTTCTGGGTGCTGGCAATCCCCAATACGCCAAAAATGCCCTCCTGTACGCGGGCGAGTAAATTGAAAAACCAAATGGCGAAGGCGATCTCTAAATTGACAAAGTAGGAGAAGCCGAGCATGGGGAAAGAAAGGACAATTTGTAGCGCTGTCGTGTTGCGAAATAGGGGGATGCTGGTCTGCAGATTGACACCTGGAATGAAGTTGTAGTAATTGTGCAGCGCCCGCAGCGATCCCACGATAAAAGGCAGAGCAAAACCAACCCACATGAGGCCGCTTTTAAAAAAGGGCTTTAGGATGGAGGAGCGGTCCCCGTCCTCGATCATGGCCATGGGCACCTGGACGAGGGGGAAGGCCAGGCGTTCGCGCTCGATCCACTGGCGACGCAGTACGACGCTTATGCAGATCATAGAGAAGTAGATCGCCAGAATCAGCGGCACCCAGGCTGCTAGTGGTCTGAGCCAAATGGCCCACGGCACGGCGTAGTTGCGCGGAGCACCTTCGTAAAAGAATTTGACGGCTTCGTAGTCCTGTGGAACCAGCCAAGTGCGGATGTAGGGATGGATGAGCTGATCCCACTCGTTTTCAGGGCTGGCGTAATAGAGGGCACCGCTGATAATGGGCAGTAGGTACTCAGTTAGGCCCATGGTCGGTATCGAACAGCCGACGATGGCCATGATGTAGACAACGACGAGTTCGGGGCGGCTAAAGGCCAGGCGTGGATGGAGCAGTCCCAGGATCGTATGCACGAAGAATACGAAGAGAAAAAATAGAAAAATGGCCCCGGCGGTGCTGAAGTCGAGTGCCATATAGGAACCGCGCAGGACCATATTGCCGTAGGGCGCGCCTACGCTGATGCAAAAGGCGATTAGCGCTCCGGCAAAGAGGGAGCGGAAGGTGACGCCAGAAGACGGCGTTTGCATTTCACTCATCGAATTCTTTATACAGCGGGTCCAAGGCCCGCTGAGAGGGGGTGACCATCTCTCTGTCCGCGCTGAAGATAAGAGATGGCCTCCCTCATTTCAACAAGGAGTGAACTGGGCTAATGGAATACCGGAGGTTGGGACGGACCGAACTAGAGTGCGGCGCCGTCGGGTTGGGCACGTGGGCGTTTAACTCAGCCGTATACGGTCAGGTCGACGAACGGGCGGCGCTCGAAGCCATTGGCACCGCGCGCGAAGCGGGTATCAATTTCTTTGATACGGCTCCGCTCTACGGCTCTAGGGAGCGTGATGGAATCGCCGAGGAGATACTGGGACGTGGGCTGCGTAATAGCCGTCACGAGGTGATCATTTCTACGAAATTTGGCCGCAAGCCAACGGAGGGGAATCGCCCGAACTTCAACGGTGCCTACGCTCGTCAATCCGTAGAGGAGAGTTTGCGGCGATTGGCTACGGACCACATCGATGTGCTGTTTTTCCACTCGCCATTCGGTGTCGAAGAAATAGACGACGACGTATGGGAGGGATTGGGCCAGCTGCAGCGCGAAGGCAAAGTGCGCTTTATCGGCCATTCGATCTCCAAGTTTGAGGATACGCAGGGCATGGCGCGCGCATGGGCCACCGAGCGCAAGATAGATGTAGTGCAGGTTGTTTACAGTCTGCTCAATCGGGAGGCGCAGGCGCTGATAGCCGATTTGGGCAGGGAAGGCGTCGGCGTCGTGGCGCGCGAGTCGCTGGCCAACGGTTTTCTCTCAGGACAGGTGCGTCGCGATACGGTTTTTGCCGCTGGTACGCTCAATGCGCGCTACGGGCGCGAAGAAATTGAAGCCCGGGTTGACCGCGTCGAAGCGCTGTCTTTTTTGGTGCGCGAACCGGTGACGAGCATGGCGCAGGCCGCCCTGCGCTGGGTGTTGGACGATCCGGGCGTATCGCTGGTGCTGACCGGTGCGAAAAATGCTGAAGAAGTGCGCGATAGCGCGCTGGCCGCACAGCTGCCAGCGTATAGCGACCAAGAACGCGAACGGGCTGCTGCCCTACACACGAGTGATTTCTCCGCTGCGTAGAGGGAGGGGGATGCGATATGACAAGGCCAAAAATTGGGTTGGTCGGGATGGGTGGATTCGCCCGGACCCATAAAAAATACATACAGGCGGTAGAAGAAGCGGGGCTAGGCCTACAGGTAGCACAGGTGGCTATTCCGGCCGATCAGGAGGCATTTGCCGGCGAGTTGGACGATCTACGTGGACGCGGGGTGCGCATATTTTCTAGCCTGCGCGAGATGCTGGCTCTGGCTAGAGAGGAGATCGACGTCGTGTGCATTCCGACTGGGATCCCGCTGCACAGGCCTATGGCCATCGCAGCGCTTGAAGCCGACTGCAACGTCTTGGTTGAAAAGCCGTCGGCAGGGAGCATTCAGGATGTCGACGCTATGATCGCAGCCGAAACGCGTAGCCGCGGCGTGTGTGCCGTGGGCTATCAGCATGCCTATAGTCCGGATTATCTGCGGGTAAAGGAGTTTGTTTGCTCGGGAAAGCTGGGGCGTGTACACGCTATTCGTTCCTTTGGCTGTTGGCCCCGGGATCCGGTCTATTACAACCGCAACGCTTGGGCTGGCACGCTGGCCGTGGGCGATACGTGGGTGCTCGACGGGCCGCACAATAATGCACTGGCGCACGCCATCAATATCATGTGCATCATGGGCAGCGCGCAGCCCGGCAAGGCGCTGCAGCCGACGGCGGTACAGGCCGAGTTGTATCGGGCCAACGACATTGAAACGGCCGATACCGTAGCGCTGCGCGCCGAGACCGACGAGGGCGTCGACGTCTTTTTTGCCGTCAGTCACTGCACCGAAGAGAACGTCAATCCCATCTTTGTCGTGCGCGGGGAACTGGGAGAGATTGAGCTGGATTACCACGGTTCGGCACGCGTGCGTTTGAACGATGGCACGGAGCTGGAATGGCCCAGTGCCGACGTGGGCCCCCAGGTGCTGCAGAACGTAGTTGAGCACATTGCCGGTCGAGCCGATCTGTGCTGCCCGCTGACTCTCACACGCGCGCAGACGCTGTGCGCCTGTGGCAGCTTTGAATCGGCGCCGATTCGCTCGCTGCCGACCTCGCTGTGTCGAACAGAGGGTGAGGGGCGCGTAGTCTGTGACGGTATGAGTGCGCTGGTGCAACAGGCTTGGCGCGAAGGGAAGCTCTTTTCCGAATTGGGCGTTGAATGGGCACGACCCGGTCAGCGCATCGATATGAGCGGCTACGCGTTCTTTCCCACGTTTCGAAGGGATGTTGGGGCTGGGCTGACGGCGGGACGCTAAGGGCTACCAGTTCGGACAGACGCCGAGCTGTGGGTGGGTTTGCTGGCGATTAATATCGCTGATGCGGATACCGCTTTCACCGAAGTTGATGACGGCCATGTTCTGACGGCCGACCTTTGACTCCGTCAAATCGGCTGTATCAAGGAGCAGGTTTTTGCCTGTCACGACGCGCACGGCAAGCAGGTCGAAAAGTGCCTCGATTAGGGTTCGTCTGCGCACGCGCATGTCCTTAGACTGCACGCTCTGAGCGTGCTGCTTTAGAATCTGCTTTTGCTGTATGTAGGACGTGTTGCGCGAAGCGGCCAGCACTTCGGAGGTAATAACGGCCCAGCCCGGCTGCGGTACATCCTGCAGAAAGTGCTCTTCTGAGCGCAGTTTGAGAACTACCTGTTGCACGTCTTCAAAAAACTGTGGGTACATGCGCAGCAGGTTGGCTCCCGTGATGTGGAACGGTTGTCCGTCGACTAGGGCGCGTTTGATGCGGGGAATCAGCGCTAGCGCCAGGCTCTTTTCTCCGCTTTGTTTTAGCAGGGAACGAACCACCGGATCGCGCAGCTTTTTAGCGAGGTCTCTCTCAATGCGTTGACGGTCTTCGGGAAAGAGCTTTAAGTCCAATCGCTCTTCCAAGTGTTGGAGCGTAATAAGGTGCTCAAATTGGCCCAGCTGCTCCTCTAGCGAAAACGGCTCTTCTTCTTCTGCTTCGACGCTCTGTTCTTGCTGTTTTTTGCGCTCTGCGGCGCGCTGCTGCTTGCGTCGTTCGAAGCTTTCCTTGGCTCTCTTCTTCCGCTCTATGAGCGCAGCTGCGTTGCGTTTTCTTTGCGAGGCATCGGCTCTCTCTTTCGGTGATTTCGCGTCGGATGGCTCCCCGTCGGGCGCAGCGTATTCGCTCTCAGTCGGGGGCGTGGGTGTTTCTTCTTCGGCATCCTCCTCGCCAAAGAGGTCGTCGGAATCAGGCCCTTGCTCTTCATCGATGCGGTCGTCGATACCCGATTCGTCTGTGTGTGACGAGTCCTCTGCGTCGATATCGCCTTCATCCGTTGGGTGTTCGTCCTCTGCGCTAAATAGATCATCGGCATCTATTTCGTCGGCCGATGAGTCGTCTTCTTCGCCAAAGAGGTCCGTTGCGGACGCGTCGTACGTGTCCTTTGGGCGGTCGGCGGTTGAGTCTTCGTCGTTTTGAGGGGGTTTGCTGACGTTGCTAACTGATGCTTGATCGTCCGAGCTCGATTCGGGTCGCTTGCCGACCCTACTCTGCGTTGAATGATCCTCGGTAGCAGCCTCTTTGGGTCGTTTCCCGACCTTACTCGTTCGTTCCTTTTCTTCCAGCGTCCCTTTGCCGATGGTGCTTTCTTTGCGATTGCCCTGGATCGGAACGAACCCGGGTGTTTCGGTTGATTCGTCTTCACCTGAGGAGGAAAATCCGGGTGTTTCCGTTTGATCTTCTAGGCCAGCAGAGGAAAATCCGGGTGTTTGCCTTTGCTCGTTTAAACCAGAAGACGTAAATCCAGGCGTTTCCGTCTGTTCGTGGCCCGGTGTGGGAGTAAATCCGGGCGTTTCCGTCTGCTCGTGGCCCGGTGTAGGAGTAAATCTGGGCGTTTCCGTCCGTTCGTGGCCTTCCGTGGGAACGAACCCCGGCGTGGGATCCTTTTCTGCCCGCCTGCCGAGAGACCGCTTGGAGGTCTGTTGATCTGCGGTATCCTCGTCGTCGGAAAAATCATTGTCCTCGGTGAAGAGGTCATCCTCAGCATGGGGATCCTCGACTCGGTCTTTGGAGGAGTCGTTGTCTCGTTCAATCGCAGTTGGCCAGCCGCCGGCGGCTAATAGCACCTCGATGCGCGCAGCCATGGGGGCGTCGACGTGCGGCTGCCCTAAGCGCAGCGCGCGCGCCGCTAGCTCATTTAACTCCTCCCCCTGCTCCAATAGATCCACTAGCTGTCGCACCCAGATGGAAAGGAGGAACTGTTTCTCCTCGGCGCGGATGCTCTTTTGAATGGTGTCCGACAGAGCGTCGTCTTTGGCGTTCATTAGGGAATTAGCGTGGGGAAGACACCGGGCCACAGGCGGCGCGAGGTGCGCCAGTGCGGCAGCCCGACTTTGCCGTGAATGGCGATTTTCTGATCTTTCTGAACAGTGTAGACCTGATAGGCGGCGCCCCGACCCTTTTGATAGCTCGTTGTCGTGCACGAGTTGCAGTTTTGCTCAAAGAGATGTTCACCGAGCGCTTCGCCGCAGACGATGCGGTCGTAAATATCCTCCAACGCAGTTTTTTGTGTGCTGGCCTCTGCCGACAGAGACCAAGTCTGAGCATAGGCCGAGAGGCGACGCTGCGGCTGACGCAGGGTGCAGTTGAGATAGTCTATGTCGCACAGCACCCAGCGCGACTGGGGCAGCGGAGCGGTGTAAAAAGGCTGCGTTTCATACCAGTTGGGCATGTTGCGCCGCCGGTAGAAATAGTCGCTGAAGCGCAAGCGCAAATGCGCTAGCGTGCAGGGGAGTTGGCCGCCGCTGCCATCGCCCAACTGAGCGTGGCGAAACAGCAGTAGCGTGGAAGCAAACATCTTCTGCAGAGCAGGTAGGTCGCCGGCTTCGAGCGCGCTGGCTACATCGCTCAGCAGAAAGAGCCTCGCCAAAAAGCGCTCTAGTGCTTGGTGGTGGACGTCTCGTTCTTCGGGCGTGAACGCGCACTGGAGGATATTTTGCACCGTGTCGAGGGGGATAAAGCGCTCCATAAAAATCCAGCGCGCCTTGTCGATATCTGCCAGCGCGGTCAGTTCGGGGGCCGGTTTGTCAAATGAGGGCGACCTGCGAGTTGCCCGTTTGCGCTGGACAGCCCTATCTTCCATGCCCCTGCCGCGGGTGCGCGATCCGCTACGAGATGGCGGTTCGTAGACCAAGCGGTCGATAAGGGGTTTGACGCGGTGTCCCAGTTCATAGGCCAATTGCGCGTCTTGGAGGGGGGATACCCGTTCGCCTTCTAGGTCTATGATAGCCTGGGCGAGGTCGTCTCGATTCACTGCAGACTCGCGTGTGTATTGGAGTGGATGCATGGTATGCGAGCGGCCCTATGCGTTGCATCCGCTTGTTTAAAACTGCTTTAACTACGAAAAAACAGCTGGATAAGTCAAATAATTTGCCATGATACTGGCTATTGAAACTACTCGTTTGAATCCGCGCTGCGCCGACGAATTACTGGCCGATTTTTTAGGGTTGATTCACGCTCCGACGGATACCGATAGCGTAGAAATCGATTTGAGTCAGTTGTGCTTTATCGATCCCTATGGACTCGTCGTGCTGTGCCTCATGGGACGCTATGCGCGAACGGTGGTCCCCCGGGTAAGCTACCGGCTGCCCCAAGCCTATCCGCTGCGCCGCTATTTGGGGCGGGTGCGCTTTGCCCAAGCGCTTGATGGCATCGAACTGTGCGGACCAGAGCTCGTCGTCGATCAGGATCGAGAAAAGGTCGATAGCGAAGCACTATTGGAAATAACTCGGATTCAAGCCCAAGCTGATGTCGAGTCCCTTCTCGGTCATATCGGACAACGCGTCGAGTCCATTCTGGCCGAGGAACTTCTCTACACCGCCGTGGAGATCAACCAATTTAAAAATGTCATCGCCGAGCTGTGTCATAATATACTCGACCACAGCATGAATTGGGGATATGTGACGGCGCAGCGCTACCTGGATCCACGCGCAAACAAAAAATACGTCGTTATTGGGGTCGGCGATCTGGGAATCGGCATAAAGAAGAGTCTGGCGCAGCGCCATGACGTGTCCGAATGGACGCACGGTGCGGCGATCAAAAACTCGCTCAAGCCGCATTTTTCACGCGACGATAACCGCGGTCTAGGGCTGTATATCGTGCATCAGATATGCCATCGCTACAGCGGCAGTCTGCACATGCGCACGGGCGATACCCGCCTCTACGTCCGCGGGAACGGTCAATTTGAGCATACTTCGGTGCACTTTCCCGGCACGCAGGTTGCCATCGCCCTCTACCAGCGCGATACCTAGGAACTCGGCTTGTTTGGACAGGGACATAAACCGCCTAAACCCCCCGAGCACGAGCCTTTGCTGATGCTCTTACTCGCCGTGCTGATTGCACTCGTGCTGACGGTAGGCTATGCTGCGCTGATGGCGCTAAGCGAACGCGCCAGCCAGCCTCTATAGCCCCACATGTAGTCCATCGTAGCTGGTATTCAGCCCTATTTTGTGTCATAGTGGCTTGACATCTACCCCACCTGTATCTACTATTCGTTTTAATTAGATTCATTTAAGCTGCTCTATGTCGTCTGGTATTTAGCTGGATCCTACCCGTCGGGCACAGCGCACGCGAACGTTTCGAGGACATCACCGATGCAAGAAGCTACTGTGGCATCTAAGCGCGCCATTGACCGCGGTGCTCCCTTTGTATTTAAAGCGGAACAGAGCATTTTGAGCGGACGTCCGAAAGGGGCTGCTTTACTCGAAGCGCTAATGGCCCATCTGCTCGGCGGCGCAGAGTACGCCGCTACGGCGCTGGATTTTACCCACGTCCAATTTGTCGATGTGTCCTGTGCCGACGAGATGCTCAACAAACTCCTGCTGCGGCTGCGCAGCGGCGAGCTAAAAAACCGCTTTGTGTTTGTCATCGGGGCCAATGCCTCGGTGCGCGAGACGCTTGAAGCCGTGTTGCAGCTGCGCGACCTAGCGGTCCTGTTGGAGGGGGAAGGGGGAGACATCGAGCTACTCGGTGCGCTCAAACGACCGATGCGCGAAGCGCTGGATGTCCTGATCGAACGCAAGTATGCGACCTCGGCCGAGGTCTCGGACGAACTCGACAAAAACGTCAATATTGTGTGCAACCGACTTAACGCGCTGCAGCGACTGGGCTTGGTCTGTCGGCTGCGCGATGGTTCCGTCGTTGGCGGGGGACGGCAATACTACTATGTATCGATTCTCTAAGCGACAGCTTCTCTGGGTTGGGGTGGTGGTATTCTTCAGCGGGTTCGCGCTCGCAGAGCAGCTGCGCACGGGCTATCTGCGCGTGAGCGCTAGCGTGGAAAACTTTCGCGATGCGCCCAACGGGCGCAAACTCGGTTCGCTGGTTGAAGGGGTCGAAATAGAAAAGATCGCGCAAGAGGGCAAGTGGGTGCGCTTCCGCGTTGAGGGCTGGATTTGGGGGCCTTCACTCGAGGGCTTTGTCGAAGAACGGCCGCGGGTAGAAGAGGTCGAATCCGCGCCGGCGCCGCGCCAGCCGCTGCAGGATGCACTGCCCCGCGTTCGGCGTCTCATTAACGAAGAGTTTGGCACCTTTTACGGCCTGAGTATAGACGGTGACCTCGAGATCCTGCGCATTCGCCTGCGCGTGGGCGATATTGGTCCCGAGCGCCTGCGCGCCCGTCAGCAGGCGGTGATGAGCCGTGTTTGGGGGCTCGTCAGCGATGACCTGGATACGCCCATTGAGACGGTGCGCGTCGAGACCAATCGCGCCGATGGCAGCGGTGCTGTCGGCACTGTCATGGCCGAGTGTCCGGTTGACGTCTTGGTTGGCGAGGAGGTCGATGACGACGCCTGGGGCCAGGCGGCCCGTTTTTCTAGCGACGGCGGACAGACGTGGGACGAACGTCCCTAACGCGTGCAGCGGCCGCGCAACAAACGCCACGGCACCGGGCGCGGGCGTTCGCGTGCCAAGCGCAGTGCCTCTGCGGGAAAGAAGAATAGCGCGATGCTAGATCTCTATGCCGTAAAGAACCAGATCGATCAGATGGTCGCCGATGAGCGACAGGCCCAGGAGGACTATCGCGAAAAGTTGGAAATGGCCCTGCGCGAATACCGGCGCTGGGTTGCCGATAGCGCACAACTGGCCGAAAAAATAGCTCGCTCGCGCACGTCCTGGCTCATGCCCGGGCTCGTCGAACCGCTCGACGCCATAGCTGGCTGCCCGCCGCGTCCAGCACGTATCAGCATTGCCGCGACCGACGGCTCGCAAATTTTTCCCGATCGGCACGAAATATCGTCGTGTTTTCTCATCAATATTGGCTATATCCTGCTGCACTATGGGACGGGGGAAAAGCCGCTTATGAGCAGCAAGCCGACCCTCTACTACCGCGAGGACGAAATCTTTGAAGAGTGGGCAGGGCGCCGGGTGTTCGTCAACAGAGATCTGGTCGGCACCAAGCGCGGGTTAATGGAGTTTAGCGAACTAGCCGATCTTGCCCTCGCCGCGCAGCAGGCCGGGCATCGCGTTTTGGCTTGCTCTGATGGCACGCTGATCCAGTGGAGTCTCGAGGGCAAGCCTCAGGACTTTAAAGACTACGTGCTCAAAGAGACGCTGCGCGGTTTCGATCAACTCGAAGCCGCTTCGATTCCCGTGGTCGGCTACATCAGTCATCCGGGCGGCCAGGAAGTGATCAATGCGCTTAAGTTGGGGCTGTGTCCGCAGGCGGTGGCCGACTGCGATCGCTGTCCGTGGCGTCCGGAAAACCAGCTGGGACTCGGAGAAGAGGAGCGGGAGGCCCTGCGCGAACAGCTCCACAACGGCCGCGTGCCTTGTAGTCCACTAGAGGGATTAAACGACGCTGTG
>JAYOKQ010000016.1:13637-60893 GCA_038119905.1 Gemmatimonadota bacterium
CTGTGCTGATGCGTCACCTGCTCGAACCGGGACAGCGTTCGCCGGTTTTTCGTTCGTCGTCAAAGATCCTCGAGGAATACGGTCGGCACTGGATCCACTTTTTTTACGTCCACGTCGGTCAGGAAATCGGCCGCGTCGAAATTCCTCAGTGGGTGGCCGAAGACGAAGAAATGCTCGGTTTGGTGCATGCTTGTATATGCGATCAGGCGGAAAAGGGACAGGGGTATCCAGTGGCTCTGTCCGAAGCACACGAACGAGCGGTGGTGCGCGGGGCCGATCGCGAGGCATTCTATCGTTTTCTGCGCGATACATTCGTCAAAAACGATATCCGCGCCAACATCTCGACAAAGAGTTTTAAAAAGCGCCACGCTGGCATCTGAACGATTGCATGGCCCAACGCCTGCGCGTCGCCGTTTTCCATGGGAGAGGATTGGTGAGCACTGTAGAAGAATCGTCGAATCCATTGAGCCGATTTATGAGCGAAGAGTCCGGTGCTCTGCGCTCGGCAGATCCGAATCGAACGCACGTAGGAGAAGTAGTCGAGAGTAGCACGACCGAACTGGTCGCCGAAGCCCGCCAACTGCACGGGGCGCCGTCGTTTGGGCAGTTTGTGCGCGTCGACTCCGAAGTGCCCATTCTCGGCATTGTATTCAACGTATTTACCCATTCGATCGAGCCCAACCGTCGCCCCACCGCCTACGGAAAGACGGAAGACGAACTGCGGATGGAGCAGCCGCAAATCTTCGAACTGCTGCGCACGGAATTTCAGGCGCTCGTGATCGGCTATATCGATGCGGCGGGGCCGGTGCAGATCCTGCCGCCGCAGCCGGCGCGCATTCACAGCTTCGTGCACGTATGCGATGAGGAGCAGATTCGCGCGTTTACCGAAACGGACGACTACCTGCGCTGCATCCTCAATACTACCAAGATTCCCACCGACGAACTGCTCATTGCCGCGCTGCGTCAAACGATGCGCGCGCACGGGGGCGATAACACCTACCTAGTGCGCATGGGTAAGGAGCTTTCACGGCTGCTGGGAGATGATTACGACCGCCTGAGTTCGATCGTGCGACGGGCGGCTTACTGAGATGGCAAACATGGCAAAAAAGGGCAACAGTAAGCGCCTACAGCGCTCGGTGCGCGGGCAAGAAATCGGCGTCATTACGCGGGGTTCGCTGGTCGAAGGGCTCGAGATGAAGCTCGACGCGCGGCAAAATATAGAGGATATGAAGGCGGGTAAGTTCGTCGTAATCGAGGGCGATAAAAACGATTTTTTCTCGATGGTAACCGATATGCGCCTCGACGCGAATAACCAGGATGTCCTGCTGCATCCTCCGCGGCAGGAAGACGAGCTGCTGCGCCAGGTGCTCAGCGGTACCAGCACCTATAACATCGTCTCGCTGCGCCCGATGCTGATGATGCCCAAAGGGGCCGAAGCCGATGAGGGCCCTCGCCCGGTCAAGGCCATTCCGAGCCATTTTTCCCAGGTGCAGGATGCGATGGAAGACGATGTGGCCAAGATTTTTGGCCGCGAAGGGGACGAGCAGGGCAAGTATTTTTCGATCGGTGCTCCGCTCGATATGGATACACCCGTCTGCATCGATATGGTGCGCTTTGCCGAGCGCTCGAACGGCATTTTTGGCAAGACGGGCACGGGTAAATCGTTCTTGACGCGACTGGCGCTGTGCGGGCTGATCCACTTCGACAAGGCCGTCAATCTCATCTTTGACATGCACAACGAGTATGGCTTTAAGGCGATGAAGGAGACGGGCCAGAGTAACTCGACCTTTGTAAAGGGGCTCAAACAGCTTTTCGGTGAACGGGTTGCCATCTTCTCGCTCGATCCGCACTCCACGCGCGCGCGCGGCGTTCAGCCCGACCACGAGGTCTATATCTCCTACGATCAGGTGACGGTCGACGACGTGGCCACGCTGCAGGATGAGCTAAAGCTCAACCCAACGGCCGTAGAGTCGGCCTATCTAGTTTATGCCATTTACAAGGATCGCTGGCTGCGCACGCTGCTGGCTCAGGAGGGACCCGACGTCGAAGAATTCGCCAAGGAAATCGGGGCCCATCCCGGTTCGCTCGTCGCGCTCCACCGCAAGCTCAAGCGCTTGGAAAACTTCCCCTTTATGGTGCAGAAAGGGCAGGCCGACGGCGACGTCGTCGATCGCATTATGGAGTATCTCGACCGCGGCATCAACGTCGTGCTGGAATTTGGTCAGCAGACCAGCATGCTGTGCTACTTGCTGGTGGCCAACATCATCTCGCGGCGGATTCATGAGATGTATGTCAAAAAGAGCGAGCGCTTTTACTCGACGCAGAAGCCAGAAGACCAGCCGCGCCAGCTGATGATCACTATTGAAGAAGCGCATAAATTTCTCAACCCTTCGGCGGCCAAGCAGACCATTTTTGGCACGATTGCTCGGGAGATGCGCAAATACTACGTGTCGTTGCTGGTCGTCGATCAGCGTCCCTCCGGTATAGACGACGAAGTCCTGTCGCAAATCGGCACGCGCATCACGGCACTGCTTAACGACGAGAAGGATATTCAGGCGGTATTGACTGGGGTGAGCGGCACGGACGGCCTGCGCAGCGTGTTGGCCAGTCTCGATTCCAAGCAACAGGCCTTGGTAATCGGCCACGCCGTGCCCATGCCGGTGGTGATCAAAACGCGCGAGTACGGTCCGCAGTTCTATCGCGATATGGGCTGTTTGGACGACCTGCCGGCCGATCAGCGCCGCGCTCAGGTACAGAAAAAGACCAATGCGCTCTACGGCGATAATTAGCGCGCCCTAATTGCTCCGTGTTTCCCCTCCTATCTAAGCTACTGACCCCGCTGGTTTCGCCCATGGGATGGGCGTTTATGCTGTGGGTGTTGGCCGTGTTGGTGCGACCTTTTCGTCCGCGTTGGACGAGTAGATTGCTGTGGGCTGGGGTCGTGTTGATCGTCGTGCTGAGTTCAAAGTGGGTGGGCAACGGCCTGCTCGGAAATTTGGAGCGGCAGTATCCTACGCTGAGCATCGAGGAGACGCCGACAGCAGACGTCATTGTCGTGCTGGGTGGGACGACCGTACCGGCCATCGCACCGCGAAGGGAAGTCGAAGTGACCGAGGCATACGATCGGCTGCTGCACGGCATGCGCCTCTATCGCGCGGGCAAGGCATCTCGTCTGCTGCTCAGCGGCGGCGTGATACCGGAACTGACCGGTTCCGAGCAGAGCGAGGCACAGCAGCTGCGCCTGCTGGCGTTGGAGTCGGGCATACCAGAAGGCGCGCTCCTGCTCGAAGAGCGCTCGCGCAACACGCATGAAAACGCGCTCTATGCCGCCGAGATGATGCGGTCTGGGGGCTGGAGCCGCGCGCTGCTGGTGACTTCGGCTTCGCATATGCCGCGGTCGGCGGGCGCCTTTCGCGCCCAGAACATCGACTTCGTTGCGGTGCCGACCGACGTGCGCAGCGCCGACCGTCCCTTCGCCCTATGGCATTTAATGCCCACCGCTTACGGGCTCGATAAATCAACTGCTGCGGTCAAAGAATACGTCGGGTGGTGCGTCTACGCACTGCGCGGATGGGTGCGCTAGTCGTCGGCAGCGGGCGGCGTTAGTAGCTCAGGCTGGTCGCCGCGCGAAAAGGCCTGAGCAATTTCGTCACAGCGTTCGTTGTCCGGATCGCCGGCGTGTCCTCGCGTGTACTCCCACTGTATGCCGGGCGTGTTGAGCTCGTCGAGTATACGCCACAAATCTTGGTTTAAAACGGGTTTTTTAGCCGCCGTGCGCCAGCCGCGGCGCTTCCAGCCGTGGATCCACTCGGTAATTCCTTTAAGCACGTATTCGCTGTCGGTTACCATGGTGATATGGCCGAGATGGCCGGCGTGTTTCAAACCCTCAATGGCCGCCTGTAACTCCATCCTATTATTGGTCGTGTCGGGGGCGAATCCACCCAACTCGCGAATGGTGCCATCACCGTATAGAATGCGCGCAGCCCAGCCCCCGGGGCCGGGGTTGCCCGAACAGGCACCATCGCTGAAAATCTTCGTTTTACTCACAGGTATACTCCATAGATCGGGTGTCGCGTATAAAATTGCCACGGGGAATAATCTTGCTAAATTATCCTCTCCTTTGACAGTGTCAATCAGATGGGAGTCTCATGGGCGAAGAAAAAGGATCGTACGATCTGGTCGTTATCGGAGGAGGGCCGGGGGGATATACCGCGGCCGTCAGAGCGCGTCAACTCGGGCTGAAGGTCGCCCTCGTTGAGCGCGAAACGCTGGGCGGCGTGTGCCTCAACTGGGGCTGCATCCCAACCAAGGCGCTGCTGCGCCAGGCCGAAGTATGGAACCTAATCGGTCGGGGAGCAGAGTTTGGTTTCTCCGTGCACGATGCACAGTTCGACTGGAAAAAGGTCATTGCCCGATCGCGGGAGACGGCCGACCAACTCGCCGCTGGGGTGGCGCATCTGATGAAGAAGAACGGCGTCGAGGTCGTCGCCGGTAGCGGTCGCATAACTCCGCTGCGTCAGGTCGAAGTGCGCGATGAACAGGGCGACGTGGAGTCGGTCCTCTCGAGCGAGCATATTCTCATTGCTACCGGCAGCACGCCGCGCTCGCTGCCCGGCATCGAGATCGACGGGCAGCGCGTGATGAGTAGCCGCCAGGCCATGGTGTTGGACGCTCTGCCCGCCGATATGCTCATCGTGGGGGCCGGTGCCATCGGCGTTGAGTTCGCCTACTTCTTTAATGCGTTTGGCAGTCGAGTCACGCTCGTTGAATCCCTGCCGCAGATTTTGCCGCGCGAAGACGAAGAAGCGGCCCAAGCACTGCGGCATCAGTTGGAAAAACAGGGAATCTCCGTTGCTACCGAGGCGCGGGTTGTCTCCGTTGAAGCGGACGGAAAGCGCGTGGCCGTGCGCTACACCATCGCAGGCCAAGAGCACACAGCTTCAGTGGATCGCGTTCTAATGGCCGTCGGCGTGCAGAGCCAGAGTGCGGGGCTGGGCCTAGAGGCGCTGGGGGTTCGCACGCGCGACGGTATGATCGAGGTCAATGCGCAGCAGCAGACATCGGTGCGCGGTATCTGGGCTATTGGCGATGTGGCCGGTCCGCCTCAGTTGGCGCATATGGCGGCAGCTGAAGGGATAGCTGCCGTAGAATTTATGGCAGGGCGCAGCCGGCCCGCGATCGACCGCACTCAGGTACCCAACTGCATCTATAGCCAGCCTCAGGTAGCTAGCGTTGGTCTCAGTGAAGCGGACGCGCGCGCGCGCGGCGTAGATGTTAAGGTGGGCCGTTTCCCCTTTGCCGCTAGCGGCAAAGCGAGGGCCGCCGGCGAGAGTGAAGGTTTTGTAAAGCTGGTCTTTGGCGCCCAATACGGCGAACTCCTTGGGGGGGTAATCGTCGGTTCCGAAGCGACGGAACTGGTAGGGGAACTGGCTCTTGCCCTTAAGCTCGAGGCGACCTACGAAGAGCTGCTCTATACGATTCATGCCCACCCAACCTTTGCCGAGGCGATTATGGAAGCGGCTGGGCAGGCCTTCGGAGAATCCATCAATATCTGAGCGATTAATACATAGGGGGCACAGGGGGGGCGCCCGATGGTTAAAGAGGCTGCATTCACACAGAGAGAGACTATGAGCGAGCTGAATTTCCCAACCTATGAGCAGATTGGCGTGCGTCCGCTGATCAACTGCAAGGGGACCTACACGATTATTAGCGGGTCGGTCATGCTGCCCGAAGTGCGCCAGGCCATGTATGAGGCTTCGCAGCGCTATGTGCATATTGAGGAGTTGATGGAAGCCGTCGGTGCGCGAATCGCTGAACTCATGCAGTGCGAATGGGGCCTAGTGACCAACGGTTGTGCCGCGGCGCTGTGCCAGATAACTGCGGCCTGCGTGGCTGGCACGGATCCCGAAAAGATGGCGCGTCTGCCGGATACACGGGGCATGAAGAACGAAGTTATTGTGCAGTCGAGCCATCGTCACACCTATGACCACGCCGTCCGCATGGTGGGTGTGGACCTGATCGAAGTGGAGACCCGCGCCGACTTGGTAGCGGCCCTAAGTGAACGTACGGCTATGTTGCTCGTCTTTGGTGATGCGGCCGAGCGCGGGCAGATATCCGTGCGTGAAATGGCTGAGATAGGTCATGCGCACGGCGTGCCGACCTTTGTCGATGCGGCAGCCGAGCGGCCCGATACACCGAACTGGTATCTGGAGCAGGGGGCCGATGCCGTTGGCTATAGCGGGGGTAAGTGCCTGCGCGGTCCACAGGCTGCTGGTTTGGTGCTCGGGCGCAAGGAACTGCTGCAGGCTGCTTTTATCAACGGGGCTCCACACCACGCGTTGGGTCGGCCGATGAAAGTGGGTAAGGAAGAGATTATGGGCATGCTAGCCGCCGTTGAGCAGTGGGTCGTTCGCGATCACGAGGCCGAGTGGCAGGCCTGGGAAGCGCGCCTACAGCAGGTGGCCGATGTCGTGGAGAAATATCCCTCCGTGCAGACGTCCGTTCGTCAGCCCGGGCGTTCCAACGTAGCTCCGGTTCTGGCGATTGAATGGGATCCACAGGTGCTGGGTCTAACCGGTAGCGCCGTTGCGCGGCAGCTGTCTGAGGGGGCGCCGCGCATCGAGGTGTTTAGCTCCGAGCGCGGATTTTCCGTAATGCCCTACATGATGCAGGATGGCGATGCAGATATCGTGGCGCGTCGTCTCGAAGAAATTCTCTCAGCAAAATAGGAGATAGGCGATGTCGACGTTAGCAGGATCTTGGACGGTACATATTCGCTTTGTGCGCGGGGAAGCGACCCATTCGATGCAGGTCGAACAGGAGGGCAATCAGCTGCGCGGCCGCTATCGCTCTCAGTACGGCGTGCGCGAACTGCAGGGAACGGTCGATGGTGAACAGGTGCGACTGCGCGTGCCCATGCACTACCAGGCGGTGGGCGCGACCTATGGGTTTAGCGGGACCGTGGAGGGTGATGTGTTGCGCGGCGAGGTCGATCTGGGTGAGTATTGGCAGGGCACATGGGAAGCGCAGCGCTCCTCATAGGCTGATGCTCGTGGCGTTCATCGGCAGAGTGCGAGCCCTATGCGGATGAACGCCGGTAAGTCGCTTGCCGAATTAGCCCTCGCCGTGGTACTTTTATGCCAGAGGCAAAAGGGGGCTTATATGAGAGTAGTGATTGGTGTGTTATGCGTCGTCGTAACCTGGGGACTGGTGGGGTGTGGCGGTGATAGTAAATCGGCGGCTGGTCCGGAGGGGGCCGTAATACCGGAGGCCCCCGTCCTGCGCGTAACGCAAATCGGTGACGGAGAAGTACAGCTGAACTGGGGAGCCGTCGCCGACGAGGGCGATGTGATCTATGTCGTATATCGCAGCGCAGAGGGGGCGACGGCCGCCCCGGTTGATTCGACCTTTCGCACGCAGTTTGGCGATCGCGGTTTGGAATACGCCGTAGAGTATACCTACTACGTGACGGCCGTCGACGATTTTGGTCGCGAAGGTCCGCGCTCCAATTCCGTTTCTGGACAGCCGTTTAATAATCTCGCTCCGCTTGCGCCCACTACGCTGCGCGCTGTCGCGCATAATATCCAGATTTTTCAACAGCTCGAAATTGCGCTCGATTGGGATGCTAACGGCGAGGCTGACCTCGTTGGCTACCGCGTATACCGCGCGCCCGATAGCGCATTTCTGCCGGCTTCTACGCAGATGCTGGCCGAGGTCGAAACCCCCCGCTATATCGACCGGGCGATTGAGGTTGGCACGGTGTACTACTACCGCGTAACGGCCTTTGACCGCGGACAAAAAGAGAGCGCTGCTTCAACAGAAGCCAGCGATGTGGCGCTGCCTATACCGGAGCTCGTCGAGCCAGTGCAGGGAGCGTTGGCCTCGTCACAGGCTAGCTTTGTCTGGCGCGCTGTGCCCGAGGCGCTGTCCTATCGAGTGGTCGTTACGACCTCACCGACTAGCGGCGAAATTTCGGATATGGCGCTGACGACCGATACCACCGCTGTGTTTAGCGGACGTGCGCTGACTGGAGGTCAGCAGAGCATGCTCGAGTCGGGTCGTATATACTACTGGAAGGTGATTGCCAGCACGCGTGAGGGGGGCATAGAAAACTCCGTTAGTGCGGTGGAAGACTTTAAGGTGCGTTAGTGCGCGTAGATAGCGGTGCCCTGCGCGTAATAGAAACCCTGCGCGCGTCCGGGTACCGCGCACTGTTGGCCGGGGGTTGCGTGCGCGATCTGCTCATGGGCCGAGAGCCGCGGGATTGGGATATTGCTACCGATGCCGCCCCCGACCAGGTCGAAAAGCTCTTCGAGCGCACGCTCCCTGTGGGCGTGCATTTCGGCATTAGCGTCGTCGTGCTCGAAACGGGTCAATACGAAGTAGCCCGCTTTCGCCGCGATGGCCCCTACCGCGACGGTCGCCATCCCACCTTTGTAGAGGCGGCCGATGAATGGGCCGATGCCCAGCGCCGTGATTTCACTATTAACGGCCTCTTTTATGACCCTTCGACAGACGAACTTATAGACCACGTAGGCGGCCAAGCCGATATCGAACGCGGCATACTGCGTGCGATCGGCGATCCGACGGCCCGTTTTCGGGAAGATTATGTGCGCCTGCTGCGCTGCATCCGTTTTGCCGCGCGCTTTAACTTTTCAATCGAGTCGGAGACCTACAGTGCGCTGTCTGCGCTGGCACAGCATATTCAGATGACTGCGCCCGAGCGGATAGACGACGAACTCACCCGACTGCTCACAGAGGGCGGCGTGGTGCGCGGTTTAGAGCTCTTGATGGACAGCGGCCTGCTCAACGTGCTGCTGCCAGAGGTCGCTGCCCTGCGCGGCGTTGAACAGCCCCCCGAATATCATCCGGAGGGCGACGTGTGGACCCACCTATTATTGGTCATGGGACAGCTGCGTAACCCCGATCCCGAGTTGGCCTGGGGGGCCTTGCTGCACGATATCGGCAAGGAGCCGACCTTCGAAATCCGCGATCGAATTCGCTTTAACCGACACGATTATGTAGGTGCGCACATGGCGTTGGGTATTTGTCGTCGCCTGCGCATGTCCAATGCGCGCACCGGCCGCATTTGCGATTTGGTAGCTCAGCACATGCGCATTCGCAACGTGCGCGATATGCGCGAGAGTAAGCGGCGGCGCTTTTTGCGTCAGGAGGTATTCGACCAGCTGCTAGAGCTGCATCGGGCCGACTGTATGGGCTGCCATGGAAAATTGGATCTCTACCAATTTTGCCAGGCCGAGCTGAGTGCGCTCGGCCCTGAGGGGCTGAATCCGCCGCCGCTGCTGACGGGCCGAGACCTAATGGCATTGGGACTGCCGCCAGGGCCCCTGATGGGGCGGGTTCTCGCCCGATTGGAAGACGCGCAGCTCGAGGGAGCAATACAGAGTCGGGCGGAGGCGATTCGGTGGGTGCAGCAGCGCTATCGCGCCTCTCTGGTTGAGCCCGACACAGTCGAGTAGGGCCTTACCCTAAGCCAACGCGCAGCACCTCGAGTATGCGGCTGTGCGAGGCAGGTGACATGAGATAGAGCCCTGCCCAGCCCTCCTGGCGTATCCACTGCACCTGTTCGGCGGCTAGCTCCGCGCCGGCAGCAGCTTGGTCTTCGATGCGGTCAAAGCGCGCGATGCGATCAAAGACGACATCGGGAACGACGACGCCCGGCACCGCTGCCATGCGGCGAGCGTGCTCGAGGTTGGCCAGCAGCAGCACGCCGATCAGGACGGCAGTTCGGTCGCGGAAGGGAGATAGGCTGGTCAGTGCGGTGTGGTTGAAAACGGGCTGGGTCATGACATAGTCGACCTGAGCATCGAGCTTGCGTCGCAGCTTGTCGAGCTCGTTTTCCATGTCCAGCGCTTCCGGCTCAAAGCCCGAGCCTACCGTAAAGCGCGTGCGCGGGTCGCGATGAGTGCCCAGCGCTTGGCCGCCGAAATCGATCCCTGCATTGAGATGGTGCTGCACGTAGCGAATCAGAGCTGCTGAATCCATATCGAATACCGCGCTTGAGCGCGGATAGGTCGGCGACATCTTGGGTGGGTCGCCGGTTATGAGCAGGACGTTGTTGATCTCGTTTGCCCAGTAGCCCATCAGACGGCTCTGTAGACCCATAGTGTTGAGGTCGCGCAGCGTGAAATGGGGGATGAGCTCTAGTCGGTCTCCGTCGTTCCAGCTCAGTCGGCGGCGGATCAGATGAATAAAATCCCCTGGCGGCATGAGGGGGATACCGCGCGAACCGTCCGTCAAATCAAGGGCGTCGGCCAGTCCGCTCGCCGCCAGCTCTTCGACAAAACGCAGGCGCGCTTTGATGCCTCCGGTGCCGCGCGATGGCAGCATTTCGACGCTGACGGCAAATTCGTTGCTAAAAATCTTACGTGAAAAGGCTCCGTTTTCCTTCTTGGTTTCGGCGGGAGTCGGCGTATGTGCGTTCTCCCATGCAATCTGAGACTGGATTTGTGGGGTGTGGAGGCTGCGCAGGTAGTTGTGCATCTCGTTTATATGGGGGGGATGCACGTCGCAGCAGCCGCCGAGTAGGCGCACGCCGCGCCGGACGGCGTCGCGGGCAAAGCGCCCCATAAACTCCGGATTGACGCCGGTCAGATAGCGGTGGCCGATGCGCTTGAACTCGCCGCCGTTGGGCATGAGCGACAGCTGAATACGACCGTTTTGAACCGATTCAAGCGAAGAGACTGCGTCTAAAAACGCGCTCGCTTCAGAGGGGGCGCAGCAGTTTACGCCGATGACATCGGCTCCCATATCAGCGGCGATTTTGGCAAAGAGCAGCGGGTCTTGATCCCAGCTGCCGTCGGTGCGCTGGTGCAGGGCCATATGCACGACGATCGGCAGGGCATGGGCTACTTCTCGGGCGACCTCCAACACGGCGCTGACGTGGAGCAGGGAGGTAAAGGTTTCTAATAGCAGCGCGTCTGCTCCGGCTGTGACCAAGGCTTCGACTTGGGGGCAGTAGATTGCGCGCACTTCCTGAGGCGTTTCGCGCACGTCCTGGGTCGGACCGATCGAGCCGAGAACGAAAAAGGGTTCCTCTGATGGGCGATGTGCGCGAAACAGATCGATGGCTTCGCGAGCGAGTAGGACGCCCTGCGCGTTGAATTGGTCGGTGCGATCGGCCTGGTCGTGGGCGGCTAGGTGGGTGCTGTTGGCGGCAAAGGTGTTGGTGATGAGCGTGCGGGCACCGGCCTGCAGATACTCGAGGTGGACCTGGCGCACGATATCGGGGTGATCGCAGTTAAAGGTTTCATATAGATGGTTGCGCTCCGAAAGGCGTCCCGTGCGTTCAAAGAGCAGGGATCCCATCGCTCCGTCGCACAGCAGAGGAGCCTGTTGTAGGTGCTCGAGAAAGGCGGACATAGGGCAAAAACCTCTGGGGGTAATGGGCGGTTTGAGGGTGTATCAAACGCCGTCTATAAGGCCTTTATAAATATATCAAGATTTACTGATGTATACAAACGCGGCATAGTCATATTGGTTCAAATATCTGTTTATATTGGATCTATGTAAATTTATTCCCGCGCGCCAAAATGGTCTGCAAAGACAAAGAAATCCTCAAAGTCGATGCGTCCACTGGCGTCTAAATCGTAGGTTGGATTCCAACGCGGTGCGCTGTCGCTCAGCCCAAAGTGGTCGGCAAAGAGGAAGAAATCGGCCAGGTCGACCCGGGCGTCGCCGTTGAAATCCCCCGTTAGTCGGCTGACAGATGGGGGGGTGAAGTCGATTTGGAGGCGCGGGTGTAGCTGTGGATCGGCGTAGTCGTGGCTGACAAAGCGTTTTGAGGTCGGAGTCTGCGATTCATCGCCGATAAGTACCCAGCCGAAGTTTTCCGTCTCGTGGTCGATCCAATACTGTACGTCGGCACTGAGCGCGTCACCTTCCCACTGATAGTCGCCTCTGCCGTCGACGGTCTGCGCTGCGCTGGGCTGGGTTTCGTAATCGCCGCCGCTTGTCAGCCAGAATTCGTCTGGATAAAAGGTATGCAGCCACGTTGCATCGCTGCTGGCTGCACCCGCGCCCAATCCCTCTCCGCGCGTTCCGGCCGAATTGCCTTCGCCCCAGTTGGACCGCAGTCTGTGCGCTGAAACCAGTGTGCTGCCAGCATTGCTCTTGTCCATGTGTAGTTGGAGCACGGCCGAATGGACGGTCGAGCCGGCCGGCACATCGGATAGGTCGAAATAGAGGAGCGCGCGCCGATTGCCGTTTGCAGCGGTTGCGCCGGCAAAGAGATAGAAGCCGACGCCGTTGCTTAGCGAGCCGTCGGAACTTTCGTAGAGCGTGTTGTCTTTACTCGCAGGAACGGTGATTTCTTCGCCGTAGCTGATGCCGAACAAACAAAAAATGAGAGCGGTTGCGCGTAGATACATGGGCCGTTTGGATGCCTCTGTTAAAGAGTGAATTCGCTACTCTATAGGACGCATGCGAGCCTTAAGAGGGCAAGGGTTGGATGCGATCTAAGCAGTCTAGTACGTCGCGGGGTTGGATGCGCTCTTTAAAAAAGAGCACCGGACCCGCCACGTCGTGAAAATCTTCTCGGCTGACGTTGAGGTTGCTCGAGACGGCAACGATCAGATCGCTGCGCTGGGCGCGGCGAAGTTTCTCTAGCTTGCGGCGCAGGTATTCGGGGCGCCAGTAGCCGACTATTTCAAGTAGACCGACGCGGCCGTCGGGATGGTGAAAGGTAAAATCGGGAATCATCACCGTCTCTTTTAGATTGATGATCTCGCTTTCTCGTTCCATCTGCCAAGGCGTTTTTTCCTTGGCAAAGCGTTCGGCAAAGCGCTCCTCTAGGGCCGAATCATACAGCGTTTGGTCGCGGTAGTGGGATACGAGCACACTCGTATCGTCGAGTATAAACTGCTGGCGACGACCGTCTTTGCGCAGGATCTCGGCGCGCATGGACCAGCGCGTGCACAGCAGGAGTGCCGGCAGGAAAACCGCCATTTGCAGTCCGTATTTCTGGGAGAGGCGAAACAGGCTTACCGGCCCGTCTAGGGCAATCTCATACCCGCCGTGCACGTCGCCCTCGATCGCGTGTATTAAGCGGTAGAACTTGATGAACTTAAACAGCTGCTTGTAGCGATGAGGTAGGTTTCTGAATACGCTGAGGTGTAGGACTTCGCAGCGGTAAAGCATGGCCTGTGCAAGGGCGACGTTATAGCGATTGAGCAATTGGTTGGCATCGGGGGCGGTGAAAGTAGACAGCAGATGGTTTTCCGGTAGATCGGCGTAGAGCGTGCGTTCAATCGTTTCACGCGCGACGCCGTGCTGGAGTGCAATATGGTCGAGTATGTGTTCGGCTGTCGTGGGATAGAGGGCGCCGGGTTCGCGGACTACGGGATGGTTTTCGCGGGCGGCGGCAAAGACTTCGGCGCGCAGATCTTCGGGAGATAGGGGACCTTCCACATGAAACTCGCAGTGGTCGTCGAAGAGGAGCTTGTTGAGTCCGCGCTGCACGCGATAGTCGGTCCGATCGCCTTCGTGGTTGTCGAGGGCGGCTTTTAATTGGCCTCTAGTCCGGCCCTCGTAGCGTGTAAAAAGATCGATGAGACGTTCGGCTAGTTCGATGTACTTGCCGTCTTCAGCATCTACGTATTTGGGTTCGATGTAGGGGCCGCGAGAGCGGGTTAACAGCAGATCAGAAGTAAGCATGGTGTGCTAGTGCGTTGTCTCGCTGTGGTCGGTACCGGTCTCATATGCTTCGTGGCGGCGTCTGCGTTCGCTGATTCGGTCTTCGACTGTATCAGCCGAGACGACTTCGTATAGCACGGCGCGCTTGCCCTGCCGCTTGCGCAAAATGCGGCCGAGCCGCTGGACGTGTTCGCGGATAGTGCCCGATCCGGAGAGGACAACGGCCACGTTCGCCTCGGGGATATTGACTCCTTCATTGAGCACTTTAGAAGTGACTAGCGCTAAAAAAGCACCTTGGTTAAACCCTTCCAACAGTGCTTTGCGCTCTTTGGTGCGCGTTCGATGCGTAATGGCAGGTATGAGGAAGGTGCGCGAGATCTGGTAGACGGTTTCGTTGTCGTTGGTAAAGACCAACACGCGATCGCGCGGATGGGCTTTGAGAATTTCCTCTAATACGCGGAGCTTGGACGCCGTGCCCAGCGCAATATGGCGATGCTGTCGATAGGCCAGCATCGCTCGGCGGCCGGCGCTCGAGGTAGAAGACAGCTGCACAAAGCGCCGCCAGCCGTTGGCTGTGCCTAGGCGAATGTTCTTTTCGTCGAGGAAGGTGCGATACGTTTGTTGGGCCGCTTCGTAAGCCGTTCGCTCTTCGGCGACCATCGCCACTCGCCGCCGTTCCGTATGGTATGCTGCCAGGTAGGCGCCGGAAAGAGCGCGGATTCCTTTTTCATAGGCAATGGGCCCTACCAAGCTATCGAGCAGCACGTGGCGGCCATCGGCTCGTTCTACCGTTGCCGTCAGCCCTAGACGGTAGGGCGCGATGCTCATTTCGGCGCTGTGGCTATACATCGGTCCCGGCAGATGGTGGACTTCGTCGTAGACGAGTAGGCCAAAGCGGTTGCCGTAGCGCTCCATGTGCATATAGGCGCTGTCGTAGGTGCTCACCGTTAGATCGGCCAGTTCGTGATAGCCACCGCCTAGCAGGCCAACGGGTTGGGCAAATTGCTGCGTCAGCAGCTCATACCACTGGTTCATTAGGTCAATGGTGGGGGCGATGACTAGGGCGCTGCGTCCGGCCTGCTGCATCGCGTGCAGAGCGACGAGGGATTTGCCGGCACCGGTGGGCAGTACGACCACGCCGCGCATGCCGTGCTGGGTCCACGCCTGCAGGCTCTCTTCCTGATGGGGGTGCAGGGGGGGAGAGGTTGACAGCGTTAGTTGGATCGACTGGTCTCGTCGGGCTGCGTCTTTAAAGGGGACGGAATGCGACCCAAAAAAGTCGGTTATTGCGCGGTAAAAGTGCGCTTGTGCGCGGTATTGATCGACGCGCGTATCCCATACAAAGGGCGATGGGAGTGGAGCGTCTTGGTAGTCGCGCAGTACGAGCGTGCCCTCTTCAAAAACGAGGCGCATGGGACGAGTCGGAAAGGCCGCAGGTCGGCTCAATTCTGCCGCGAGATATCGGCGTAGATGTGTCGAAAGGCGAGGCCGAGAACGAGCGCTACGCCGCTGCCGGCTAGGGCAACTTCTGTGCGACCGACATACAGCCCCGTCAGCGCAATAACGCCGCTACCAATGGCCACAGCGCCTAACAGAGCGGTGCCCAGGCCGCGTCCAATGGGCGCCCAGCCGGTAGCGCGTCCACCAGCCTTCTCGGCTATGGGGCCCCACCAGCCCATGGGTTGAGCCTCCTTGTAAAAGCTCAGCAGCGTCTCTTCGGGCTCCGGTTCAGTGGTCAGCGCGACGAGAATCCACAGCAGGCAGGTCATGGCAATAGAACTGAGGACGACGACATAGGCCGTGTCTTGGCCGGCATCGATGAGCCATTCAAAAATGACCCATTTATTGAGCAGGAAAATCAGCGGTCCGCCAAACGAGGCGGCTAAACGGGCGGGGCCGTTGAAGCGCCACCACCACCACTGTCCCCAATTGGCCGTTAACTCGGCCGAGGACAGACCCAGCATAAATACGGCGATGTCGATAACGTTGGTCGCTTTCAGCGCCACGCTCAGCGAGAGGGCCATGATGATGACCATTACGGCACGTCCGATGTTCATATAGTGCTGCATACTGCCGTCGGGGCGCAGAAATCGACGGTAGATGTCGTTTATAAAAACCTGGGCGCCGAAGTTCATGTTGGAGTCGACCGTCGACATGATAGATGCGAACATGGCTACTAGGGCCAATCCCAGCAGGCCCGAAGGTAGGTAGTGGCCGAGCAGGAGGCCGTAGGCCAGTTCCTTGTCGAGGGTGCCATCGTGCAGGCCCGGCCACTTGACCATGGCGCCCAGCGCAGGCAGGGTCAACATGGCCAGCATGAGAAAGAGGACGACTTCGGTCCAGATATACATGCGAGTGGCTTCTTTTTCATCGCGACACGACAGCAGGCGCTGGCCCTCCATGGCGCCGGCCATTGGCGCCAGGTCGCCTCCGTAGCCAACGGCGGTGCCGACCGTCCAGGCGATGATCCCTATCATTCCCAGCATTTCGTGGCTCATGGGGGGATGCCAGCTCACCACGCTTTCGCCAAACTGCGTTACGAGGGCATCGTAAAGACCCGTGGGGCCGCCAAAATCTTGCAGGACCAGCAGCATCAGCACCAGCGAGGAGGCGATCATGATGGCCGTTTGTACTATATCTGACATGACGACGCCCATATAACCCGAGAGCACGACGTAGAGCAGGATGATCGGTATGGCGACTAAGAAGGTTTCTAACCGCGACCAGCCCAGTAGGACCTCAGAGACCTTGGTTAGGCCGAGGAGGCCGGCTCCAGTCCAGGCTACGACGGCGATAAAGGCGCTGCGGAGTGAAACCCAAGCGCGCATGGTGGCAGCGGCGCGCCCGCCAAAGCGCCGTTCGTAAAATTCGGGTGAGGTAAAGATTTTTAGCCGTCGCCAGCAGGCGGCAAAGAGCAGGCCGCCGATGAGCAGAGCGAGTCCGAAACGGCTCATATACCACCAGCAAATAAAGGTTCCGGTGATTACGGTCATACCGCAGTAGGCTGGAGCGACGTCGGCGTTCATGCAGGTGACAGCATAGCTCGTGCCGTTCATCCAGCCCTTCATCTTTCGCCCACCGAGGAAGTAGTTGTCCAAGTTCTCTTGGGCGAAGCGGCGGTAGTACAGGCCCATGCCGATTAAAAACAGCATGTATATAGCCATGAGCGCGTAGTCTAGATTCGACAGTCCGACAGTTTCCATGCGGTCCTCAGAGAGCGAGTAAATGGGTGCTGATAGACGAATAATCCACCCCATTAATATGGAACGACGCCCCACTGAGCAAGTGGACAAGCAGCCCACCCACGAGGAGTGACGCTGCTGTTTGATGGACGGGGAGGATATATCTACATTGGGATATCTTTTATTAGGAGGCAGTGTATGGAACATGCAAAGAGCCGCGTCGGCTTGGCAAAGGGAACCGATCGGCGGACCAATATTTACGCGGCAATGGATTTGGTGCGGGCGGACGTCGAGGCGAAAGTGCGCGAGCAGGTATTGCTCAAACCCAATTTCTTGTCGAGTGAAAACCAGCTGGCGTCGACGCATGCTGACGCCATGCGCGGAGCGATAGACTTTTTGCTCTCTGTGCCGTCGCCTCCCGATGAAATCATCATCGCCGAGGGGGGCAACGAGCAGTATTCGGGCGAAGCCTTCCAAAACTTTGGCTACCACGATCTCGTGAGAGAATACGACCTGCCCATTCGCCTGATCGACCTCAACAACGAAACGGAGTGGGAAGAGACGACGATTTTTACGGCTACGCGCGAGGAGCGCGTGGTGCGCATGCCCAAGACGGTGCTCGACTGCCCCTGTACTATTTCAGTCGCTGTGGCTAAGACGCACGATGTCTGCGTTGTGACGCTGGCGCAAAAGAACATGATCATGGGCACACTGCAAAAGGAAGATCGCATCTGGATGCACGGCTTTCCCTCGCATCCCGACCGCATCCTGCCCGATGAGGCGCAGGTACTCAACGTCAACTTGATTCGCCTGTCGCAGTATATCAAAGCCGATATTGGGATTGTCGACGGCACGGTGGGATTGCAGGGCAACGGACCTGGGGGGACAGATGTCGTCCCAATGGGTGCTGCTGCTGCTTCGGCCGACGTATTTGCCGTCGATGCCGTGATGAGCAAGGCGATGGGTTTTGAACCCATGCAGCTGGGCCTGCTGCACTACGCCGATGCGCTCGAATTGGGCGTAGGCGACCTGGCCCGTATCGACGTGATGGGCGCGCAGATAGATGAGATTGCGCAGTCCTTTCTGCCGCACGAAACAACCGACCAGCAGCTGATGTGGCGCGAGCCCGAAATGGAGCACTATCTGCCGCGATGAACGAGCGACCCAACATTCTCTGGATTTGCACCGACCAGCAGCGCTACGATACCATTGGCGCGCTGGGCTATACGCACGTTGATACGCCGCACATCAACGAATTGGTATCGAGCGGCGTTGCCTTTACGCACGCCTACTGCCAGTCGCCGATCTGCACGCCGAGTCGCGGTTCGTTTCTGACTGGGCGCTACCCCAGCTCGATTCACGTTACGGGCAATGGCAATGATGCCTTTCCCGCCGATCCACCGCTGGTCAGCAAGCGCTTGGCCGATGCCGGCTACGACTGCGGGCTAATCGGCAAGCTGCACCTAGCCAGTGCCTATCGTCGCATTGAACCGCGGGTCGATGACGGCTATCGCTACTGGGAGTATAGCCACGCCCCGCGCGACGACTGGCCCGTGGGCCATGGCTACGCCGACTGGGTGCGGGCACAGGGTTACGTGCTGGGCGAGCTGACCGGCAATCCGCAGGGCGTGCCGGCCGAGCTGCATCAGACGACCTGGTGTGCGGAAAAGACCATCGAATTTATGCGCGAGGAGCGCACGGGGCCGTGGATGGCCTGCGTCAATATATACGATCCCCATCCGCCGTTTAATCCACCGCAGCGCTATCGCGACCTCTTCGATCCGGCCGACATGCCCGGTCCGCTGTTTCGCGACAGCGATATCGCGCAACAGGAGCGCCTGTCCGCCGTCGACTTCCAGTCCGCGGTGCGTTCACCCGATGCGTTGGACATCCGCGATCCGCTGCAGCCCGAACGCGGTCGTTCAGCCGATGCGAAGGTATTACAGGCTGCCTACTGCGCGATGATTAAACTAATTGACGACCAGGTGGGACGGATATTGGCCGCGCTTGAAGAAACGGGGCAGCGCGAGCGGACGGTGGTTATTTTCACTTCGGACCACGGCGAAATGCTCGGAGACCACGGCCTGATACAAAAGGGCTGTCGCTTTTACGAAGGCCTGGTGCGCGTCCCGCTGATCTTTTCTTGGCCGGGGCATTTTCAGCAGGGAGTGCAGAGTGATGCCCTCGTCGAACTGCTCGACAAAACGCCGACGATTCTGGAGCTGGCTGGTATAGATCCGCCTGACGATATGCAGGGTCGTTCGCTGCTTCCGCTGCTCGAGGGGGGAGCACCGCCCGACCGCCATCGAGAATTTGTGCGCTGTGAATACTATGACGCTCTCGACGAGCCGGACAACTCCTTTGCCACAATGTATCGGGACGAACGCTACAAGCTCGTCGTCTATCACGGCCACGGTTTGGGTGAGCTTTACGACCTAGAAGAAGATCCCGAAGAGTTTGAGAATATGTGGGACGAACCGGAGGCCCAGCCGCTCAAACTGCAGCTTATGCAGCGCAGCTTTGACGCATCCATGCTGGCGATGGATCGCGGTTCCCCGCGCGTAGGACCTATGTAGTGGATTTGTTCGGGACAACAGACGAACAGCGTCAGGTAGAGCGTTCCATCGTGCGCTGGCGCGCTGAGGCGGGCCAGGCCGAATCCGACGTCATCAGCGTCGAAGAACCGCTGGAGGTGCGCATAGGCGGCCATGCTGTCGCCGTGATTATGCGCACCCCCGGCGATGATTTTGAGCTGAGCGCTGGTTTCTTATTGAGCGAAGGATTGATCGCAGAGCCGGCTGCTCTCGGTGCGATTTCCTACTGTCTGCACGCCGATCCCCCCAACGAAAAGAACGTCGTTGAGGTTGCCCTGGCGGCTGGTCATTCGTTTGATCCGGCGCAGCTACAGCGCAATTTTTACGCCTCTTCGAGCTGTGGCGTATGCGGAAAAGCCAGCATTGATGCGCTGACGGGATGCGCTGTGCTACCAATGGGCGAGGTGAGGGTTGACGCGCAGGTGCTGTGTGCATGGCCCGATGAGATGCGTCGTGCGCAGGCCGTTTTCGAGCAGACCGGCTCGCTGCATGCGGCTGCGCTCTTCGGTGGAGACGGAACGCTGCGCGCTGTCCGCGAAGATGTCGGCCGGCACAACGCCGTCGATAAGCTCATCGGTTCCTATGCCCTGCGCGGCGAGCGCGTGCCGGCTGACAGCGCGCTGTTGGTCAGCGGCCGGACCAGCTTCGAAATTGTGCAGAAGGCGCTGGTTGCCGGGATCTGTTTTGTCGCTGCCGTTTCGGCTCCTTCGAGTTTGGCCGTCGATCTGGCCGTGGCCAGCGGCATGACGCTGGTCGGCTTTCTGCGCGGGAAGGGCTTTAATGTTTATGCCGGCAGCGAGCGGATTTGCGGCGATCTCCCTATAATAGGGGAGCGATAGACAATAGATCTGCAACGCGCATTCAAGGGAGGAAACATGGCCAAGAGCAACGCGAGTAAAAAACCCAAGCTGCATTTGTGCGCTGCGGCATGGACTATGACAAATTATCCTTCGGCTGAAAAGCAGTGGTCGATGGATCGCAAGGTCAAAGCCGCCAAAGAAGCCGGTTTTGTCGGATTTAGCGCCGGGCCGCAACCCGAAGTCGCCGAGGCCTGTGCCAAGCACGGCGTGCAGTTGGTGGGTGGAGTGGACGTTGGCACCGTAAAAGAGGCCGACGAAAAAATGCGCCTGTTTCACGAGGCTGGCGCCGTGCACATCAACGTTCAGCTCTGCGACCACGATACCGACATCTCCAAGGCCGTCACCGTGGCCCGTGCCGTGGTCGAGGCTGGGGATAAGCACAAGGTCAAACCGGCCATTGAATGGCATCGCGATACCGTAACAGAAACGCCGGAAAAGGCGCTTGCTCTGGCGACGCAATATGAAAAGCGCTATGGTCAGAAGCTGCGCATGAACTTCGATCACTCGCATCCGGCGATCATAAAGCAGCTGCGGCCCAACACCTTTTGGCCGCGCATTGCCGAGTATCGCCCCGACCTGCTGGCCATGAGCGAGCTGATTCACTTTCGCACCTTTACCGGCAGTCACTGCCAAACGCCGATTACGAACGGGCGCGGCAAACTAGACGCTGATTTTATCGCGTGGCGCGATAACTTTCTGCGCCATGCTCTAGAAGCATGGATCAAAGCGCAGCGCGGAGCTAAAGAGCTGTGGGCGGTTGTCGAGCTAGGCCCCAAGGGGTCGGGCTACGCGCTCGACTGCTTTCCCGACGTGTGGAAAGACGCGATTGTAGCGCGCGGCGAAATCGATAGCGAGTTCAAAAAGGCGCTGCGACGAGCGAAGAAGTAGCGCTTTAGTAGCTAGCAGATAAGCAGAGCGGGAGGGCCGAGTGCCTTCCCGCTTTTTGTGTTTTTAGATCTATGCGGGATTTACCAGGCGGTCCAGCCGCCGTCGACGGGCAGGACTGTTCCCGTTACATAGCCGCTGGCCTTAGAGCATAAAAACAGCAGGGCAGCCGCCAATTCGGTCGGGTCGCCAAAGCGATCTTGCGGGGTGAAGGTGCGCAGGCGGGCGCTCATCTGTTCGTCCTCAAGGGCTGTTTCCGTTAACTCCGTTGGAAAGTAGCCCGGCGCTAGGGCATTGGCCGTTATGCCATAGCGCGCCCATTCTACGGCCTGCGACTTGGTCAGCCCTACGAGGGCGTGTTTGCTTGTCGTATACGCTCCCAGGCCGTTGATGACGGAGGCGCCGGAGCCGTAGACGGAAGCAATGTTAATGATGCGTCCGTGCCCCGAGGACTTCAGCTGGGGGAAAAGGGCTTTGGACAGGTGCCACTGGGCCGTTGTGTTCAGGTGGAGCACGCGGGTGAATTGGTCGGCTTCCATACGCGCCAGGGGCACGCGCACGCCTGATCCGGCGTTGGCTACGAGGATATCGCATCCCCCCAACTGGCGTTCCGCCTCGGCGGCGATCTCTTCGATCTGATCGGGCTCGTTAAGATCTGCTCTGTAGGGACAGACGCGTCCCTCGCACGGGGTCAGTTCGTCGGCTAAGGCTACCAGCCGATCCAAGCGCCGGGCGACGGTCAGCACGTTGGCGCCAGCGCGTGCCAGCGCGCGCGTCATTTCTGCTCCTAACCCGCTGGATGCACCGGTCACCACGGCAGTGCGCCCGCTGCAGCTGAACAAGGCGTCGAGGTAGTCTTGACTCTTCACCGTCGCTAGGTCCCTTCGGTCGGGGCTAATCCCTCAACGCGGAGATCGGCCGCCCACTGCGGGTTGGGCGATATCCGCGACGGAAGGCCAGTCGCCGTTTCTAATCGGCGGACGCTGAGCTGGCGGCAGGGGGCATAGGGAAAGGGCTGAGAATGCCCCGATTCAGCTTCCTGTCCTTTGGCTGGATCGGTAAATAGATAGGGTCCTGTATAGGATGCTGGATGGTTTGAATCTTCGACAAAGAGCCCGTCGATTTCTATGCGCTGAGGCATGGAACACGGGTAGCCGAAATCGTGCTGGCCGTCGTTGCTGACGTTGATCAGATGGGGCCAGACCGCATCGCCGCAGGCGGGAACCCACCGACAGTTGCGTATGTGCAGGTCGCCCTCCCAGGTGCTGCCGTAGTCCTGGCGGAAGGATACCAATGCGTTGCCATAGAGGGTCGTATCTTCTATGCTGAGCTGGCCGCGGCCAATGGCGTTAAGTCCCATATGGCCTAGAGTACAGCCGCGTATATCGTAGCGCCCGGATACGCCCATGTGGGTGTCCATCCGTGAAAGAATGCAGTCTTCTAACAAGATATTCTTACAAAAATTCGAGCCGATAACGCCCCAGCGGGTGCGGTCGTTAATGTGGTTCATACGACAGTTGATCATGCGAAAGTCGACGACGTTGTTGGCATTGTAGTCGTAGGATCCCATGTTGACGGGTTTTCCGGCGGCACCGATGGTCGAATAGATCTTGTGCCCGCTGGCAAAGCAGTCGCGCAGGGTAATATCGGCGCACTGTTGGATGCTGATAAAGCCCGAATAGGGATGCCCCACGGCCGTTTCGCCGACGACGTAATGCGTCAGCCCATCGACTTCGGTATGGGAACGGGAAACGACGATATTGCGTGCCCAGTAATTATAGCCCACGTCCTGTTCCATGCGATTGGCGATCGTTGTGAAAACGCCGCCGCGCAGCGTTAGGCGGTCCGGGTCGATAGGGCGGACTTCTATGCGGGTTATGGTATCGTAGTCCCAGTCGATAGGGGAGTCGATGGTACCGTCGCGACGCAGCACAAAGCAGTCGCGCAGGGGGACGCCGTCGTTCTGGTTTAGGCCGCGTCGTATATAGATACGGCGCTGGTCGTTCTCGACTAGGACGTGGCAATCGCGTTCGAGTTGGACATCGACGCGCTGCTGGTCGCGCGCTAACGCATCGATCGACAGGGACTCAGCCGGCAGCAGAGAGCACACCTCAAACAGCGGCTTTTTGTGGTCGTCAACGTCCGTGTCATCAATGGTAAATCGCGCCGTGTTCCAATCGGTATCCGTGGCGATGATCGCCGTCAGCGCGCGGCGGCCCAGATGATAGGTCGCGTCGGGTCGCGCCCGCACCGGACGGCCCTGCTCGTTGGCGAAAGCGTGGGCGCGACAGAGGGATTCGAGATCGTCAGTGACGCCGTCGCCAACGGCGCCAAAGTCTTCGTAGAGAACGGATTCCATGGTTTTCCTAATGTGTTTTACAGCGCCTCTATGCGCACTGGGCACACCTTGAGCTCGGCCGTATCTGTGACCGGGTCATACCCCGATCCCGTTAGGATATTGATGGGGACGTCATTAAAGCTGAAGCTGGCAAATACGGTGCCGCGCGGTGAGCGGGAGGTCGCCCGTATTTGAATCTCGACGCTGCCGCGCGCGCTACTCATGCGGCACCACTGGCCGTCGTTCATGCCCCAGTCTGCCACGTCGTCTGGATGGACCTCGAGGTGCTCCTGGGCGAGTAAATATTCAATGCCCTGGGCGCGTCCGGTCTGGGTGCGGGTGTGGTAGGACTGCAGTCGTCGACCCGTCGTCAGCCAAATGGGAAATTCTTCGCTAATGGTTTCGGCCGGGTCGCGGTAGCTAATCACCTTAAACAGACCGCGTCCGTTGTTGAAGGCTTCCTCGTGCAGGATCGGTGTGCCGCTATGCTCCCGGTGCGGTACAGGCCACTGGTACGCCCCGTCCTCTATGCGGTCCCAGTCGAGGCCTGCATAGATGGGAGATAGGCTGCATAGCTCGTTGAACACGTCCTGCGCTGAGGTGTATTCGAACCCGTCAAAGCCGAGGCGCTGGGCAATTTGGCTAATGATCCACCAATCGGGTTGAGCCTGCCCGGGGGGGGGCACCGCCTGCCGCAGGCGCTGCACGCGGCGCTCGGTATTGGTGCAGACGCCGTCGGTTTCAGCCCAGGAGGTGGCAGGCAGGACGACGTCGGCCAGTTCCGCCGTTTCCGTTAGGAAGATATCGATGACGACCAGGTGCTCTAGGCTGTTGAGCGCGCGTTCGCAGTGCGCCCTGTCGGGGTCGGAGACCAACGTGTTTTCCCCGTCGATGAGCATGGCGAAAATATGTTCTCCGGCGCCTTCTAAGGCCCGCACCTTGGTAATGCCTTTCTCCGCGTCCATCGGGCGGCCATACAGCGCTTCAAACTTGGTTCTATTTTCGGGCACATCGACGGCTTGAAAGCCGGGGTAGTTGGATGGTACGGCGCCGGCGTCTCCTGCGCCCTGGATGTTGTTCTGGCCTCGCATGGGGTTGATTCCCGTGCCCTCGCGCCCGATATGACCAGTCATGAGCGCCAGGTTACACAGGCTTTGCACGTTGTCGACGCCGCAGATATGCTCAGTAATCCCCAGCGTGTAGTATATGGCGCTCTTATCGGCTGCTCCGTACCAGCGCGCCGCCTGTTCGATATCGGCTGCAGGGACGCCCGTAATGCCCTCGGCCCATTCCGGGGTAAACTGGCGCACGTGTTCGAGAAAGGCGTCGTGTCCGGTCGTGCGCGCGTTCATAAATTCGGCGTCCACCAGGCCGTCGCGTTCGATGACGTGGGCCATGCCCAAGAGCAGCGCGACGTCGGAACCGACCCGCAGGGGCAAATACAGGTCGGCCATCTCGGCTAAGTCAATACGCCGTGGATCGGCCACAACGAGTCGCGCTCCGCGGGCTACGGCTCTTTTTAGGCGCGTAGCTGCGACGGGGTGGCACTCCGTCATATTGGTGCCGATGCAAAAAATTACATCGGGCTTTTCCATGTCGATCAGCGGGTTCGACATGGCACCGCGTCCTATGGTAGCGGCCAGACCGGCCACGGTAGGAGCGTGTCAGGCACGGCTGCAATTGTCTATGTAGTGCGTGCCATAGCCTCGGCGGATAAACTTCTGCATGCAGTAATCGGCTTCCGACGGTGTGCGGCCAGAGGCCACGCCGTAAATGGCGTGACGGCCGTGTCGTTGGGCAACTTTGCGGAAGCCTTCGGCGGCGCGGTCGAGCGCCGTGTCCCAGTCCGTCTCGTGCAGTTGACCGTCGTCGCCGCGAACCAGCGGCGTTTCCAGCCTATCGCGGTGCTGAACGAAGTCGAAGGCAAACTGGCCTTTAACGCAGAGCGCTCCTTCGTTGGCTGGCCCGTCCATGGCCGGCTGAATACCGACTAAGCGGTCGCCTTTCGTCAGCAGGTCAACCGCGCAGCCCACTCCGCAGTAGGGGCAGACTGAACGCGTTTTTTCTAGCGCCTGTTCGTCGTCGACGGCGCGCAGGGCTTTCTTATCGGCCAGGGCGCCGGTGGGGCAGGTTTGCACGCACTGCCCACAAAAAGTGCAGGAAGACTCTTTGAGGATCGCGTCAAATTCGGCGGTTATTTGCTTTTGGAATCCGCGTCCAGCCGCGGCGATGGCGTAGTCGCCCTCGCGTTCGGCGCAAACGCGCACGCAGCGGTTACACGAGATACACTGGTCGTAGTCGCGCAGGATAAAGGGGTTGTCGTCGACTGGATGGGAAACACCCGATCGCGCACCGGCAAAGCGGCCCGTGCGCGCTTCGTAGCGGTCGACCAGCGTCTTTAGCTCTTGCGAAGCGTAGCCGCTTAAGGGGTCGACGTCGATCTGGCGGTTTTCCGAAGCAACCAGTTCGAGCAGCGTTTTGCGGTGTTTTTCCAGTGGTGCAGTCTGTGTGTGCACTACCATGCCATCGGCGGCGGGTGTGGTGCACGAGGCCACGGGGTTGCGCACGCCTTCCACTTCGACGACGCAGAGCCGGCAGGATCCAAAAGGTTCAAGGCGTGGATCGTAGCAGAGCGTGGGAATAGAGCGCCCCATCCGCTGGGCGACCTCGTAGAGGGTCTCGCCTTGGTGAAAGGAGACGGGCTGGCCGTCTAAGGTGAGTGTTAAATCGTTGCCAGTCATAAAAAAACCTAGGTTTGCGCCAAGTGACGCTCAATTTGTTCGGGAAAGTATTTGAGCAGGCTTTGGGTGATATGGGGGGCTGCTGCACCTAGGCCACAGGCACTGGTGGCGGCCATCGTAGCGCCGATGTCCTCGACTTCGGCGCGCCATTGTGCCAGCGCAGAGGGCCCGTCCGAACCGGCGAGGCGCTCACGCAAGCGCTGGGTGCCGATGCGGCAGGGAAAGCACTTGCCGCAGGATTCGTCTGCAAAGAATTCCATGGCCTGGTGGGCAATTTCGACCATGTCGCGTCGATCGTCGAATACCATAATGCCCCCAGCGCCCAAAAACGAACCCTGGGCTCGTATCGAGGCGTCATCGAGCGAAACGCCGAGGGCTTCTCCGGCGAGAAAGCCGCCCGACAGGCCGGCCATGGTAACGGCCTGTATCTGGTGCCCGGGGTGCGGTCCACCGGCCCACTCGTTAAGCAGCGTTTGCAGCGGGAGTCCCAGAGGAATTTCGTAGTTGCCCGGTCGCTGGATGTCACCCGATAGGCTGATCAACTTGGTCCCGGCGCACTCACCTAGTCCGAGACCGCGATACCAGGCGGCTCCGTGGAGAGCGATCGGGGCAACGGCTGCCAGCGTCTCGACGTTGTTGACGGCCGTCGGCTGCTCGTTAAAACCGTGGGTAACGGGAAAGGGAGGGCGGTTGCGCGGGTAGGGGTGTTTGCCTTCCAAGCTATTGAGCAGTGAACCTTCTTCGCCGCAGATATAGGCGCCTGCACCGCGGCGCAGGTGGATGTCAAAGTGGAAGTCGGTCCCGCCAATGTCGCGTCCGAGTAATCCTGCCGCGCGCGCTTCCTCTAATGCTGTATTCAGCCGGTCTGCGGTCTCAGGATATTCGTAGCGCAGGTAGATAAATCCCAGTTCCGCCCCGGTGGCAAACGCAGCCAATACCATGCCTTCGACGACGGCGTGCGGGTCGTAGTCGAGCAGGGCGCGATCTTTAAAGCATCCGGGTTCGCCCTCGTCTGCGTTGCACACGACAACCTTGGGAGCGCCGGGTGCCTGGGCGACAGCGCGCCATTTTTGTGCGGTGGGGAAACCAGCCCCCCCGCGGCCGGCCAACTGGCTATCGGCCAGCGTTTGCAAAAGATCGTCTGGGTGGCCCTGCAGGACTTGTTCGAGTGCGCGATAGCCGCCCGTGCTTTGGTAGCCTTCCAGCGTGTGGCGGCCCTCCTGGCGAATGTGCGCAAAGAGGCATTCCTCGTAGCCACCCGGGTTGGGGGCGGGTAGAGGTGAGGGCAGAGGCGCAAGGGCCATTCCCTCACCCGCTGTAAAAACTCGGTGCCCGGCCAGAACGGGTATGGGTTGGTCGCAGCGTCCAGCACAGGGCATCTGGCTGGCTCCTTCGGTGGCGCCGAGTAGTTCGCGGGCGCCGCGCTGACAGCATATGGGCCCCGTGCAGATGCGCGGGGCCAGCTGGCCGGGTGCCTCGCGCGCAAAGTGGTGATAAAAACTTACTGTGGCATATAGATCGGCCAGGGGGACGCGCAGACCGCTGGCCACGGCGCGCAGCGCATCGTCGCTGAGGTAGCCGTCGCGGTCGTGCAGGGCGTGGAGCAGGCCCAATAGAGGGGCCGGTTGCTCCTTCCAGCACGCGATGAGTTCGTCGATTGATGGAGTGGTATCAAGGTGTTCTGTCATAGGACAATAATTGGCATAAAGGGCCCTTCTGGTCAAGTCGTTTGATAGCACACAGATATGGTTGTAGATTGTTGGAATCCAAGGGCCATATCGCGGAGCATACCATGACAGAGCGCAAAAAAATAGCGGCCATAATCACCTGCTACTATCCCTTTTCTCACGCAGATGTAATTGTTTCAAAATTCCTCAAGGGGTTTCCCACCGACGATGCGCTGGAGGCGCCGCAGGTCGATATTGTTTCGTTTTACCTCGATCAGGTGCACGAACGCGATGTCGGTTTGGCGCTGGCGGAAGCACACGGGATTCCGCGCTACGGGAGTATTTCCGCGGCGCTGTGTCTAGGGGGCAAAGAACTCGCCGTCGACGGTGTGTTGGTCATAGGTGAACACGGGGACTATGCCTGGAATGAAAAGGGGCAGCACCTGTATCCGCGTCGCTATTTCTTCGAGCAAATCTGCGGGGTCTTTGCCACCTCGGGTCGCTCTGTGCCGGTCTTTTCCGACAAGCATTTGTCGTGGAGTTGGGAGCAGGCCAAGTGGATGTACGATCGCGCGCGCGAGTTAAATGTGCCCTTCATGGCGGGTTCCTCGCTGCCGCTGTGCTACCGTCGGCCCTGGTTAGAGCACGCCCTCGATACGCCGATGGAGGAAGCGCTTTCGATTGCCTATGGGGGTCTTGATTCCTATGGATTTCACGGTTTGGAGACGCTGCAGTGCATGGTCGAGCGTCGGGCCGGCGGCGAAACAGGCATTGTCGCCGTGCAGTGTTTGGAGGGCGATGCGGTTTGGCAGGCATGCGACGACGGGCTGTGGTCGGCTGAACTAGCCGAGGCGGCCTTGGAACATATCGGCCCCAAAGGCGAGGGCCAACTGCGCGAGAAGTGCGATCAGGCCGCTGTATTCCTGTTGGAATATGCCGATGGATTTCGTGCGGCAACGCTGATGGCCAATGGGTTTAGTGGATGGCTCAAGGGATGGGGGTATGCAGCGCGCGTCGAGGGGGAGGTCAAGGCATGCGAATTTTATCTGCACGGTGATCCTCATCCGCACTTTTCTTTTTTAAGTCTGAATGCCCAGGACCTGTTTTTGACGGGCGTGCCGACCTATCCGGTGGAGCGAACTCTGCTGATAAGCGGAGCGCTTGAAGCGCTGTTGGATTCGCGCCAGGCCGGCCATGAGCGCGTGGAGACGCCCCATCTCAACGTGGCCTACCGTTCGTATGAAACGCTGCCGCGTCGGGCCATGATTGAGCGGCCGACGGGGCCTGCCACCGAGCCGTGGCGACCCGAGATGGCCAACAAATAGAAGAGACTACTCGTTTGACACCCTTTAGAGGAGGAATCGCATGACTGATGTATTGATCGTGGGTGATGGCCCTGCTGGATTGAGCGCTGCGCTCTTTTTGGCGAAGAATGAAATGAGCGTCAAAGTATTTGGTCAGGACCAGACCCTGATGCACAAGGCGGTTGTTTACAATTACCTGGGTATACCTGAAATCACGGGCAGTGAGTTTCAAAAGATCGGACGCCAGCAGGTCGAAAAATTCGGCGCTGAGATACTCGATGTCGAAGTCAGCAGCGTCGAGGCGGGGGACGGTGGTTTCAAGTTGAGTGCCGCCGATGGCACCCGTCACGAGGCGACCTATCTGATTCTGGCAACCGGTCCGAGCAATCCACTTGCCGAAAGTCTGGGCGTGGCCAAGGGCGATGAGGGTATGGTATCCGACCGCAGCGGGCGCACGTCCGTCGATGGGCTCTACGTCGTTGGCTGGAGCACGCGCCTTAAGAAGATACAGGCGATCATTTCTGCCGGCGATGGAGCCTGTGCCGCGTTGGATATCCTCTCGGCCCGGGCCGGCGAGGATATGCACGATTTCGACGTAGTTGAATAAAAAAGGGCATCCTCCCACAAGCGCGGCTTTTTAAGGCGTTGTTCGCAGGAGGATGCCTAGCGGGTAACACTCAGAGTTATCTATCCTTTAGCAATGAGTGTGCCAGCTGGTTATTTTGTAATTTTATTTTTTGTAAGATCTTGAATAATAGAGATTTATGAATTTTTTGGAGCGGGGCGGTCCGTTCGTTAATCCGGAGGGACCGCCCCGTTTTTTCTCGTACTTATCGAACAATCGGCATATTCTGCAGGGCCCGCGGTTTCTGCTGGGTAGCCCCTAAGCTTTTGCCCTCCAGGTGTTTGACTTCAAAATCGTATACGTGTTATATTTCGAGAAGTTGTCCAACTCTTTTGACAGGCAGAAGAATCGGCGGAGGGCCCATGGTCGTTACCATCCTCGCTTTGCTCTGTGTGATTGCTGTGAAATTTCTCACTTCTGTGCGTCTGCGCGGTATGCGGGCTAAGTTTGACGCCATTCAGCCCGAGATTGACGGCCTGCGGCTGAAAGTCAACGAGTCAGAAGAGATGCTAGAGGAGATTAAGCTAAAAGTCGAAGAGAAAGAGGCTCTGCTGAGCAATCTCGCCGATGCCGTGCGCATTCTCGACGACAGTCTCAAGCGGCCTGCAACAGACGTCGATACCCAAGACAGAGTACAGTTAACGGAAAAGAGCTTTGACGAGGTATAGCCATTTCGAACGCACTGTCGGTCCTTTCGTACGGACTCCTGTTCGCCGTGTTGCGGGCAGGTTTTTTTATGCGATAACCAGCCTATGACAGAATCCACTGCGCAGAGCCGTCGTCTCAGTGATTACAAGACGCACTATGCGGTCGATGCGGAAGCCATCGTCGACCCATCGGCCCTCAATCCACACTGGCACGCTTCGGAGCGCAGGCGGTTGCAGCTTCTTGTGCGGCTACTCGGTTTGCAAGAGGGAGAGCGGCTGCTGGATATTGGCTGCGGATCCGGTTGGTTGGCCGATCGCTGTCGGCGCGCGGGAGCGGTCGTCGTGGCGATGGATATCGGCCGCACGGGCGTGCGCGGTGCGCGTCAGCGCTTTCCTGAAGTGGCCTCGTACGAAGTGGGCGATCTCTACCATCTGCCCTATGGCGACAGCCAGTTTGACGCCGTCGTCCTATCGGAAGTTGTGGAGCATCTCGAGGATATACCTTCGGCCCTGCGGGAGGCGGCCCGGGTGCTTAAGCCAGGGGGGCGCATGGCCATTAGCGTTCCCTACCGCGAGACCATAGTCGAGCATTTGTGCGTTCACTGCAACCACTTAACGCCGGGCAATGCCCACCTACACAGCTTTGATCGCGAAAAAATGTCTGCGCTGTGCGCAGCAAGTGGGTTCGGCGTGATACAGATCCAACTGCTGGCCAACAAGCTATCGGAAATGGCGGGCTTCCCGCTCTTTAGCAGCCGCTGGCCCTATGCCGGTTGGCGCGCCGTCGATTCGCTGCTGAATCGCCTGCTGCCCAAACCTTCCTTTATGGCGACCTTGGCGCGCAAAACGCACTGATATGGGGCGGCTGACCCGCAAGGTGGGCCTCGTCGCAGTGGGGCGGGCGGCCAATGCGATGGCGATTTACGCGGTGTATGCCCTGGCCGCTCGAACGTGGGATAAAGTTCAGTGCGAAGTATTTGCCGCCCTCTGGGTCCTGAGCAATGCCCTCGTGCCGATTTTCCTAATCGGCCTACCCACGGCCGTGCTCTATTTCTTCCCCCTCCGCAAAGACACCCGTCGACTCGCTCTACAGGCTGGATCGGCCGCATTGCTTTCAGCGCTATGCTTAGGGGCCATCCTGTATGGGGCTGGTATTGAACTCTTTGCCGTGCTCAACGGTCGTGAGGGATTACCTCCTGGCATGGAAGCGCCGTTGGTGGCGTTCATTCCCTACGTCGTTGCGCTGGTGGCCGGCGGTGTATTGGATGCGCTGCTCATCGCCTCCGATCGCGCTCACTGGCAGGCGTTGCTCAGCATCGGATCAGGGACCGGACTCGTTGCCGCCGCTGCGCTGGGCTATGCGCTTGCGCTGTCGCCGGCTCAGGTGATGGCTGTGATTTCTTTGGTGGGCGTGCTGCGTCTTGTGGCGGCCTACGGCTTGGTGCACCGGGCTGTTCCCGCCACTACTGGCGAGGAAAGCGGGGACGGATGGCGCGTTCTATTAGGCTACAGTCGTCCCATCGCCCTCAACGATGCAGTTGGGGCGCTTTCTCGCACGGTCGATCGCCTGGTGATCCTCTATTTCTTTTCGCATGAGACCTTTGCTGAGTATCACTTTGGCGCAGTCGAGGTGCCAATCAGCCTACTGTTGGCTGCGGTCGTCACGGTGCTGGTGCCAGAAATTAGCGCACTCTACAGGGCGGGCAACAAGGCGGCCATTGCCGATTTATGGCGGCAAGCGGTGACGCGCCTGGCGCTGATTGTACTGCCGCTCTTTTGCTTTTTATTTGCCTTTGCCGACGCCTTTATAGGCTGGTATCTGCCTGAGGAATACGGTGCTTCTATTTGGGTTTTTCGCATTTTTTTACTCGCGCTGCCACTGCGCTGCGCGGTGTATAATCCGCTGCTTGTCGGCATGGGAAAAGCAGCGTGGGCACTGTGGGGCAGTCTGGGAGACCTCGCGCTCAACGCTGCTTTGAGCATTGCACTTGTGCTGTGGTTGAATGCTGCGTCTAGTCCGTGGGCCTTTCTTGGACCGGCACTAGCGACTGTCTTGGCGACCTATGTTCAAGTGGCCTTCTTGGTTGCTCTGATTGCCCTGCACTTGGGTTGGAGTTGGGCACAGTTGCTGCCTTGGGCGGCGCTGGCTCGGTTTGCGCTGGGGGGGATGCTAGCGGCGGGGATCGCGCGGTGGATCAGTGCGTGGGGTGGCGAGCAGGCCGTTGCTCAGCTGATGCTGGGCGGTGTGGTCTTTGTGTCGGTCATGGGGGGGGTGCTCTTTAGCAACGGCGAAGACCGACGGGGCATTGGCGCGCTGCTGGCTCCGTTGATTGGGCGAAGAACATGAGGTTAGCTACAGAGGAGCTGCGTTCGATCGGATGGATTCTGCTCGTCGGCCTGCTGGCTTATGGTTCTGCATTGGGTAACGGCTTCCACTACGACGATAGTCACTCAATTCTCGAAAATTCCCACCTGCGCTCCCTGGAAAATGCCGGCCGTTTTTTCGTCGATTCGAGCACCTTTTCGGGTCTGGTCGACGTGCGCATGTACCGGCCCCTGCTGGTGTTGAGTTTGGCCATCAACTACGCCATCGGTCAGTATGATCCCATCGGCTACCACCTCGTTAACGTTGCTTTCCACCTAATAAACGCTGTGCTCGTATGGCGTTTGGCACAGGCCGTGGGCCTATCGCGCAGCGCGGCGCTTATCGCCGGACTGCTCTTTGTCGCCCATCCCGTGCTGAGCGAACCAGTTAACTACATCAGCAGTCGCTCATCGCTTATGGCCACGTGCTTTGTGACGTGGGCTTTTCTCCTGCACGTACAGGGGCGGTCTACGCTTTGGGTGGCCGCTGCGTATCTGGCCGCGTTGCTGTCTAAGTCGAGTGCGATTGTCTTTCCGGTGCTGGTGCTGATATGGGGCATGGGACAGCCGCGTTCAGTCCGTCGCTGGTCATCGCTGGTAGTAGCCCTCGCTCTCAGCGTGCTTTACGTGGGAGGAACGCGTGCCATCGTCGGTAAGGCTCTGCTGCAGCCGGTGCGCGATCACGTCGTGCAGTGGGCAACGCAGAGCAAAGCGTTGGTCTTTTATCTGTTCAAAGCGTGGGCCCCGTTCTCGCTGAGTATTGAGCCGCAGTTTGCCGTTTCGACCTCGTTTGGCGAGGGGGTCGTGCTCGTTGCTCTCGCGTTGCTATGTTCGATTGCGTTCATAGCTGTGCGGGGGCTGCGCGGGGTGGCGTTGCTGGGTGTTGGTTGGTTTGTCGTTGCGCTCTTGCCCCCTTCACTTGTTCCGCTCAACGTATTAGTCAACGAACACCGCCTTTATTTGCCGATGGTGGGCGGTGCGCTCGCAATGGCTCAGTGCGTAGGCTGCGTTCGTAGCTTTCCGCGGGTGGCCTGGTGTGGGCTCGTGGCCATGGTTGCCCTGTGCGCGCAGCGCAATCTGGATTGGCGGACGTCGGAATCGATATGGCGCGACGCCGTCGACAAGGGACCCTACATGGCAAGGCCATACGTAAACTGGTCGCAGGCGCTGCTCGAGATGGGGCGGGTAGAGGAGTCGATTGCGGCAAGCCGGCGTGCCCTGGATCTGCAGCCGACGTTGGAGCGGGCACACTACAATCTCGGCACGGCTTATATGCACCGGCAGGAGTACGAACTGGCTGAGGCGCATCTGCAGCGCGCGCTCGACCTCGACGACGAGCTCATTCCCGCCCACAATAACCTAGGCAACCTGTACCAAGAGCAGGGGCAATACGACAGGGCCCTGCTGCACTACGGAAGAGCGCTATCGCTTCAGCCCCATCCATCGCTGTTGCACAATGTGGGCAATGCCCATCTGCAAGCCGGGCGCTACGATTCGGCCGGGACGTACTTTCGCAGGGCATTGGCTCTCGACGCAACGATGCGCGAGGGCTACAAGGGTCTGTTTAGCGCCCTGCGCGGTGAGGAACGACTAAACGAGGCGATCCAGATCCTCCAAGAGGCGCTGCGGCATTGGCCGCGAGATGAGATGTTCTCACTCCTGATGGCCGAGACCTATGCCGGTATGGGCCGAGATCTACAGGCCCGCGCCGTCTACCGGCAGTTGGGCAAGAGCACGGCCGAGCAGTGGGCGTTGCTGGGTAGCCAGGCCCTGCGCCGCGGCAACTGGCAGCGGGCGCACGATGCGCTTCGTGAGGCTCTCCAGGGCGAGAGCGGAGCGGCGTTATATAATGACCTGGGGGCGGCGTTGATCGGACTGGGCAAGATGGAAGAGGGATTACAGGCTTTTCGCGAGGCGGCGCGCATCGATCCCGAGCGCGCCGATCCCTTTGCCAACATCGGTCGCGTTTACCTGCAGCATGGACGCTATACCGACGCGGTGGCCGCGTTGCACCGAGCCGCCCAACTCGATGGGCAAAACGGGGATATTTGCGCGCTGTTGGGACAGGCTTATGAGCGGGTGGGAAAGCCGGACGTCGCGCGAGAATGGTACCAGCGCGCCGTTGATCGATCACCGCAGGTGGCCGCCTATCGCACCAATTTGGCCTGCATGTACCAGGCTCTGGGCCAAACCGCCGAGGCGGAGCGCCTGTTTCGCAGTGCGCTCGAAAGAGATCGCCAAAACGAGCCAACGCTGTTCAACCTCGGCGTCCTGCTCTTGGATACGGGTCGTCCCCATGAAGCGCTGGCCGTTTATCGACAGTTGGTGGCGCTTGCACCGGGCCACGTGGACGGACAGATCAACCTCGCTAGCGCCTATGTGGCTACGGGCGACAAGTCGGCTGCCGCTGCTGTCTATCGGTTGCTGCTAGCCGGCGACCTGCCGGACACACTGCGCCGGCAGGTGCTCGAACAAGTTGCAGCGCTTGCTGACTAGATTGCTAGCTTAGGCTTGGAGTAGAGCGCGGGCGATTTCGTCCCACTCGTCTGATAGCGGCAGCTGGCTATGCGGTTTCCCTGCGCGTCGATACCAGTAGCCAGCATTGGATTCATCGCCCTCTACCCGATGTAAGTAGGCGTGCACCCAGGCTCCTTCGGGGTCTGGTGTATCTTGGGCGATGGTGTGGGCCGTTTCCCAATTTCCTTTGGCATCCTGCCACAGCGCTTGGAGCGCTGAGGCAACCTCCGCCGGCGGTGCGTCGGCCTTCACGGAGTCTTTAAATGTTTGAAAATCCATTTTTTCCTCTCTCTTTTTTGGGGCGTTTACCCCATACTACACCGGAGCTGTAGCCTTGGCAAGTCCGCGTCGTATATGCTTGCAGAAAAGGGGGTAGAGCCGTACTTTCACAGGCGGAAAATGGCCCCATTTGCTGGGGCCTTGTGCCGTACATTTTGCGTTGAAGGAGTCTCATTCGATGGCGAGCAGGGCTATAGGCGTCGGTATCATAGGATTGGGCACGGTGGGCAGCGGCGTGGTCAGCCTGTTGGAAAATGCACCTACCTCCATGCGGCGGCGCCAACACGTCTGCTTTTCAATCGAGCGGGTGGCGGTGCGCGATCTGAGTCGCGTGCGCGACGTGCACGTAGACCCGGCGAAGCTAACCGATGATGCGATGGTCGTGCTCGAGGATCCAGCGGTCCAACTCGTCGTCGAGTTGACCGGGGCTGCACCCGCCTACGAGTGGGTCCGCGGCGCGCTGGAGCGGGGCAAAGATGTTGTTACGGCGAACAAAGCGCTGCTGGCCGAGCGCGGTGAGGAGCTATACGCCTTGGCCAAAGAACGGGGCGTTGAACTGCTCTTTGAGGCGAGCGTAGCCGGCGGTATCCCCATTATTCGCTCCCTGCGCAATGGCCTAGTGGCCAATCGCGTAGAATCGCTCTATGGAATTTTAAACGGCACGACCAACTATATCCTCACGCGCATGACGCGCGGCGAGGGCGATTACGCGGATATTCTCGCCGACGCCCAGGCCATCGGCTATGCCGAGCCCGATCCAACGATGGACGTGAGCGGCCGCGATGCGGCGCAAAAACTCGCTATTTTAAGTCGCATCGCCTTTTGCTGCACGGCTACGGGCAGCGACGTATTTTGCGAGGGGATTGAGCAAATCGAGTCGAGCGACATCGAATACGCGCGCGAACTGGGCTACGTCATTAAGCTGTTAGCTATTGCCAAACGCAGCGGGGATGCGGTCGAAATGCGCGTGCATCCGGCCATGGTCCCGGCTGATTCACTCATCGCCAATATAAACGACGAGTTCAACGCGATCGAAGTCGTTGGTTCGGCCGTTGGCAACCAGGTTTTTTACGGCAAAGGCGCGGGGCAAATGCCCACGGCCAGCGCGGTCGTCTCAGACATGGTCGACGTGGTCGAGCGCAAAGCGGCCGGCGCTAACCCTGCAGTCGGCGATATGGTCTTGGGCGAAGAAGCCCTGCCCATCGCCCCCGTTGAGCAGATTGAGATGCGCTATTTTTTGCGCATGCAGGTCAGCGATCAACCGGGCGTACTGGAGCATATTGCGCGCATCTTAGCTGGTGAATCCATCAGCATCGCCTCCGTGCTGCAAAAGGAGCGCGATGTCGATGGAGGCTTGGTTCCGCTGGTTATCGTTACACACGAGGCGCGCGAATACGCGATGCAGCGAGCTATTGAGGCCATTGCGGCGATCGAAGCCGTGCAGGGAGCGGTCCGCCTGATTCGCATGGAGGATCTTTAGGTGAAATATCTGGTATTGGTTCCGGATGGAGCTGCCGACTACCCCCTTGATGCCCTAGGGGGAAAGACGCCGTTAGAGGCAGCTCATACACCGCATATGGATCGTCTTGAGCGCGAGGGGCGCGGTGGGTCCGTGCAGATGATACCACCGGAACGCCATCCCGGCAGCGACATTTGCAACTTAGAAATATTCGGCTACGACACGCGCATACACTACACGGGCCGCTCGCCCTTAGAGGCCGCTAGCATGGGCGTGGATCTGGGGCCAGAGGGCGTGGCTTTTCGCCTCAACACGATTCACCGAGACGGCGACACGCTGGTAGACTACAGCGCCGGCCATATCTCGACGGAAGAGGCCGCCCTGCTGGTCGAAGCAATCGCAGCCGAATTAGGACGCTCCGACTTGCGCTTCTATCCCGGCGTGGGCTATCGCCACTTACTGGTTTTCGACAGTGGCCCAGAGGAGTTGGTTTCCTATCCACCGCACGATATTATGGGCCAGTCGATTGCCGCGCACTTGCCCAGCGGTTCAGGGGAAGACGCCATTCGCCAGTTGATGGAGGCGGCCGAGCCGATTCTGGCCGAACATCCGGTCAATCGGGCACGGGCTCAGCGCGGCGTGCCCACGGCTAACGCCATCTGGCTGTGGGGGTCTGGACGGGCGCTGCAGCTCGAATCGCTCGAGGAGAAATTCGGCTTTCACGGAGGCGTTATCTCCGCCGTCGATCTGGTTCGAGGAATTGGTCGCAGTGCTGGACTACGCGTCGTCGAGGTGCCGGGTATCACCGGCTATCTCGATACCAACTACGAAGGCAAGGCCGAGCACGCACTTGAGGTTCTGTCGCGGGATAACTTTGTCTATGTCCACGTCGAGGCGCCCGACGAAGCGGGCCACAACGGGGATCCGCAGGCCAAAGTGCAGGCTATAGAGGACTTTGATGCGCGCGTGGTGGGTCCTATACTGGCCGGATTAGAAGCAATGGGGCCGTGCCGGATTTTAATGGCGCCGGACCATCGCACGCCGATTGCGCTGCGCACGCACAGCCGCGAAGCCGTGCCCTTTGTCCTATGGGGCGAGGGGGTCGATCCCGATGGTTTGCAGCACTACGGTGAAGGCCCAGCCGAAAAGGGCAGTATGCACGTGGAACACGGACACTGGTTAATGGAATATCTGCGGGGCACGCGCCCGTTTAATTAGAGAGAAATAGAGACATGTCAGATCAGTTTAGCGTGGCAATTATGGGTGCAACGGGCGCCGTGGGACAGGTGATGATGGAAATCCTCGCCGAACGCAATTTTCCGGTGGGGGAGCTTCGCCTGCTGGCCTCGGCTCGCTCGGCTGGACGCGAATATGAATACAACGGCGAAAAAATTGCCGTGCAGGAACTGCGCGAGGATTCCTTTGCCGGCGTCGATATTGTATTGGCTTCGGCCGGCGGTTCGCTGAGTAAGCAATACAATCCGCATGCGGTGGCCGCTGGTTCCGTAGTCGTCGACAATACCTCGGCCTATCGGATGGATCCGTCCGTGCCCCTCGTCGTGCCGGAGATCAATCCAGAGGATCTCGATTGGCACAAAGGCATTATCGCTAACCCAAACTGTTCGACGATCATTATGGATGTAGTCGTTTGGCCACTCTATCAGCAGAGTAAGGTCAAGCGCATCGTTGCCTCGACCTATCAAGCCGTCAGCGGGGCCGGCGCGCGGGCGATGGAAGAGCTTGAGCTGCAAACGCGCCAGCTATTGGCAGGCGAGGAAATTGAGCCTAAGGAACTGCCGCATCAGATCGCCTTTAATCTCTTCTCGCACAACTCGGATGTAGGTCCGGATGGCTACTGCGAAGAAGAGACTAAAATGATCCGAGAAACGAAAAAAATGTTTCACGACGACGAAATTCAGGTCACGGCTACGACCATTCGCGTGCCGGTTATGCGCGCCCATTCGGAGGCTATTAACCTAGAATTTTTCGAGCCCTTTGCAGCCGAGCAGGCGCGTGAAATTCTCTCCGGAGCGCCGGGTGTGCGCATCGTCGATAACCCCGCCGAAAGTCACTTTCCCATGCCCATCGAGGCTTCCGGAGAGGACGACGTCCTCGTCGGTCGCATTCGCCAAGATATCTCGCGCCCGGACGGCACCGGATTGGATCTGTGGGTCAGCGGCGACCAGCTGCGCAAAGGAGCCGCGTTGAATGCGGTGCAAATTGCCGAGGAGATGATCGCGCGCGGCTTGATCGGGCCGCGCACGTAGAGCGCTGAACATTGTGGCAACATCGGGCGGCGGGACACATACCGCCGCCCGATTTTTTTTGAATATCCTATGACGCGACGCATCCTCATATTGGCCATGAGCTATCCGCCCCAGGCCGTTGGTACGGGCACCTACGCGCATCGCCTTGCCTGTGGGTTAGCCGCCAGTGGGTGCTCGGTGCGCGTCGTGGCGCCGGCGGCTCTGGGCGATGCTGCGTTCGATGAGGCATCCGGCTGTAGCGTGGCGCGCTGTGCGCTGCCTGCGGCCGTTCCACTGCGCTATCTCAAAGCACGGCGCCTACTGCTCGAGCAAATCCAAGATTTCGATCCAGACTGCGTCTGGGCGACCAATGGGATGGGAACGCGCGTCGCAGGATTGCTGCGGGTCTGGCGAGATACACCGCTAATTACCTCTATGCGCGGCTCGGATGTGACGGTGCGACTCGGCGGTACGAGCCTGGTGGCTCGACTCGAAGCGGCGCTACAGCGACGAGCCTATGCCGATTCGGTCGCCATTGCCGCCGTGAGTCATTTTGTGCGCGCGCGCGCGGCGGCTCAAGGCGTCGATGCCGATACCGTATTTGTACATCCGCCGGCGTGGGACGCGCGGGCATTGGACGGGTATCGTTATGACCAGGCTGCCTTTGGCGGCCGCTTTCCCGACCTTGCAGGAAAGCGGATCGTGCTCACCGTGGCTAGGTTGGTTCGGCAAAAGCGCGTGGACCGCGCGCTGCGAGCCAGTGGCCGTCTGTTGAAAGAATTCCCTGACATGGTGCACGTAGTGGTCGGAGACGGTCCCGAGCGGAATGAGCTGGAGCGCATGGCCGGCGAGTTGGGATGGGGAGACCGCGTGCTGTTTACCGGTGCGGTGCCGCCGATGTCGCCGGAGCTTTTCGACCTATACAGTGCGGCCAGTGCGTTTGTTTTGCCCAGCGTCGGCGAAGGCATGGGCAATGTGTTTATCGAAGCTGGGGCTTTTGCGTTGCCCTGCTTGGGCGTAGCCGATGGCGGAGTGTCGGAATGTATAGAAGATGGGCGGACCGGTTTGTTGGCCCGTCCAGATGACGTGGAAGACCTCTCTGCCAAGCTCCGCTACCTGCTAAAAGATGCCGCGCGCGCACGCCAAATGGGTGAAGCTGCGCGCGATAGAATGGGCCGAGAATTCAGCGTGGATAGATTGGTACGGGGGGCGCTGGAGACGATTGAACGCGTGGTGGACCATGAGTAAGCGTGCCGGATGGGCCAGGCGCCTCAAGCAGCAGGTTATGCGTTCCCGCTGGGGCCAGGCGTGCGGAGCGCGTTGGGGGTACGTGCTGGAGCCCGAGCGTTGGGTCTTTGTTCTTGGGTGTTACAATTCCGGTACGACGCTGCTCAAGGATCTGCTCGCCGAACATCCGCATATGGGGGTGTTGGCCGGTGAGGGGGTGAAATTCAGCGACGCGCTTCCACGTCCAGAAGACTTCGGCTGGCAGCGCATGTGGTGTGAATGTTTCGAGCAGATGCAGCTGGATCCGATGGATGGTGCACGCGCTGAACGCATTAAACGGCAGTGGTCCATGCTCTACCCGTCGCGCCCAAACCTGTTGGAAAAATCGATTGCCAACGTGGTCCATATGCCCTTTTTGGAAGCGCAATTCGCGCCGGCTTATTTCGTCTACATCGTGCGCAATGGCTACGCTGTGGCCGAGGGGATTCGCCGCAAGACCGAGCCGGGGCGACGCGGCAATCCGATATATCGCGACCGCTATCCGATTGAACTCTGTGCGCGTCAGTGGGCCGAATCCGATCGCCTCTTTGTCGACCAAGCGCAGCAGGTGGACCGTTGCATCAGCGTGCGCTACGAAGATTTCGTCGAGGATCCCGGTCGGCAGATGCGCTTGATCACGGATTTTGTCGGTATAGAGCCGCTACCTAACGAACTCCTCGAGCGGCGCTGGACGGTGCACGGGGTAGAGTCATCCATTCGCAATATGAATCCGGATAGCATTGCACGTCTGTCAGAGGTGGATATAGCCGCAGTGCACGAAACGGCGGGTGAACGGCTCGCTGCATGGGGCTACGCGCGGCCGGATAGGGCTTAGAGCCAGCGGCGCGTGCGCAGCTTGATATCGACAAAGGTCCATGATCCGCTGCGGTTGAATGTGTGCATGCCCACTCGGCCGCCCTGCGGTAAGTAGCTCTTCAGCGCACGCTCGCTGTAGTCTTCCCTATTCCAAACGACAATTTCTCGCAGGTGGATCCCGTATCCATAGCGCTGCGAACAGTCCTGTGCCGGACGCACGGTGCGCCCATCTAATTCAAAAATGCGGCCGGCTGGTCGCGCATGTCGCACGTCGGCTATAATGGGATTCATCGGATGCGGCGTCCAGTGCGCGCTGAGCGGTGAATCGGCGTAGTAGAGAAAGAGTTCGTCGCGAGCTGGTGCGTTGGGATGAGCAGCCTGGCAGGTGAAGATCCACCACCAGTTGTCATGATAGCACAGGGTAGAATCGACCGCATACAGGTCGTGAAGGAGGGTGCGGTCATAGGTCCACTTATCGGGGAATCGTTCGCAGCGATAGAGGTCGACCGTGCCCCTCTCGCTGCTTTCGGGCATCATGTAGATAATTCCCTCATGGGCGAAGACCAGAGGGTACGATAGATGCTCCGGGGTTTCCAAGGCGCGCACGGCCGGGCCACTGGGTCCCTGTTCGCCAAAGGGCATAACGGCGATATGCCCCTTTTTTTTCCGTTGATCATAGACTTCAAAAAAGAGGTAGAGGTTTTTTTCGTGGACAAAGGGAAAGGGATCGGCCCAATAGGTATGGGATGCAGCTTGGAGTGGAAGAAATGCGTCGAAATCAGAGGGGAGATGGTCATCGGCCGTCCGCCCATAGCGAATGTGCCACTCGGTGCGTTGGCTTAGGTCTGTCCAGGCTCTGCGCCAGGTGCTGGCAATGAACGGGCGCAAGGTAAAAGGTGCCGAGGGGGCGGGCGCAGGCGGGACCGTTGGAGTTCCGTTGCGTGCATAGTATCGGGCTGGACTGGGATGTGTGCAGAGCTGTTCGATGCATCGCACAGCAGCGGTCGATGCCAGCCAGTACAGTCGCTGGTTGGTCCGCCGGATGGAAAAGGTATGCACGGCCGTGTGACCACTGTAAAGCGCATACTCGTCGTTCTGCCAGCGGGCAAAAAGATGAGCTGAGGCAACGGTCGATTGAGCGGCCACCGGAGCCCAGCTGGCCGTCCCAAGCAGCAGGTCGGGGTGGAAATACCAGGTGCCAAGTTCCGCGTCTTCGTCGTATTGGGGCGGACTTATGCTGAGGTGGAGTTGGAGGTCGACCCGACCTTCTGTCGGCAGCGAGGCTAGGTCGGGCAGAGCGACTGGACGCAGCGGATCTTCACCGCGGGCAAAGAGCAAGCGGTCCAGTTGCTCATACAGGGGAGCATCAAGCGAGAGCGGTGCTGCGTCTTCAGCGGCGTAGACGACGCGGGCGATGGCGGCGCTCTCGCTGTTGTTCAGCGCCGATACGAGCGCGGCTATCCAGGCCGGAACCTGCGTTCCATCGACGACGAGGCCTATGCGCAGCGCGTCGCGTGGCACGCGGTCTTATGCGTTTCCCTGGACACAGACGTGATCGATAAAGCGTTCGTAGAGTGCGACGCCCTTTTTGAGTTGGTCTACTTCAACCCACTCGTCAACCGTGTGCGCTTGGGCTATATCACCGGGGCCAAGTACGACCATCTGCTTCATCTTCTGGCCGAATGCCATGCCGTCGGTTCCATAGGGCACGGTCATGGCCCGCCGTTTGCCGGCAATTTTAAGGGCTGTTTTAACTAGGGGCGACGACGGGTCGGTATAGACGGGTTCACCGACGTGTCGGATTTCGCACTTGAGCCCGTGGCGGCGCGCGCTGTCGCGGGTGCGCGCGATGAGCGATTTGACGTCTACGCCGGGCATGGGGCGGTAATTGATGGTGCAAACGGAGCGAACGGGCGAGATATTGGTGGCGATATTGTGGTCGTTAATGCCGATGCTCCACTCCGAATGGGGCGGTTTGAATTCGTCGTTGCGGAAGGCCGGATCCGCCAGTACGAGGTCGTAAATTTCGCGCATTTCCTGTAAAAAGGGAATCATCTTTACGTTGGCGTTGGTCCCCTTGAGGGTGCTGGTATGCGCCGCGCGTCCCGTAGAGGTGACCGCGATCGACATCGAACCCTTGTGAGCGTAGACTACGTTGAGCCGGGTTGGTTCGCAGATGATGCCATAGCCGCTGCTGGCCTGAGCGAAGAGCTTCGACTTCTTCGTCACCATATGAGCGCCGACGGCCTGCACTTCCTCGTCGGCCGTAACGACTATGAAGAGCGGCTGTTTTAGGTCGGCTTTGCTAAAGCGGGCTGCCGCACAGAGCGTGGCGGCGAGGGGGCCCTTCATATCGCAGGAACCGCGGCCGTAGAGCTTGCCGCCAGTCAGTTTGGGTTTGTACTGTTCTGGCAGGGCTGGCACGACGTCGTCGTGGCTCATCAGCGATAGACCGCCGCTCCCCCGACCGAGTCGTGCGACGATGGAAATCTTGTCGACGCCGTTTTTATCTACGTAGGGCAACCGTTCGATTTCGAACTGCAGGTCGTTTAGGATATCGGCGATATACTCGGTGACCTCCACATTGCTGGTCTGGCTTTCTGAAGGGAAAGCGACCAGGCGGCGCGTGAGTTGTACGACGTCGAGTTTCATGCGGATCTACTTTCTTCTATCGGGCGTTGCAAGGGCTGCTTTTAAAAGGGAAACATATCGAGTTGTTTGCCCGCAGGCAAGGGGGTGCAACATGCCGCAGAATATGAACTTATAAAAAGTTAAAAAAAGAAATAACTATCGTTTTGCCGCAGTCTGGCATCGCTCAACGGGCGCTTAAAGAGGCTTGGTGGGATTGTGCGTCCAGTGGCCATGGCCGAGGTTAGAGCAAGGTCGTTAAAACTTTTTTCAGATGCGAGCCGAGCGGGCTGGCGCAGGAGCTACATAGACATGGATCAAATCCGTTTTGGCATAGTCGGAGCCGTAGGGCGCGGAAATTCGTATGTGCGCGCCCTCTCGGCCCACCCGGCCACTGCGATAACGGCTCTGTGCGATATTCGCCTTGAAGCGGCGCAGCAGAGTGCGGGTGAAATAGGAGTGGACCACGTATTCGCCGATGTGGAGGAAATGCTGGTAGCTGGGGTAGTCGACGCTGTCGTTATTGGCACGCCGATGCAGTTCCACGCCCCGCAGGCGATAGCGGCGCTTGAGCGCGATATCCACGTCTTATGCGAAGTGACAGCGGGTATCTCAGTTGAAGAATGTCGCGATTTGGTCCGCGCCGCACGCAGGTCGGCGGCCCAATATATGATGGCGGAAAATTACGCCTATATGAAAAACAACGTGCTGGTGCGAGCGCTGGTCGAGCGCGGTTTGTTCGGCGAGGTATACTACGGAGAAGGAGCCTATATCCACGAGCTAAAGGCACTGAATGAGCAGACGCCTTGGCGTCGGCGCTGGCAGACGGGAGTCAACGGTTCGACCTATCCGACGCACAGCCTTGGACCGGTGCTCCAGTGGTTTGCGGGCCAGCGCGTAACGGCCGTGTGTGCCGTGGGGACAGGGCATCACTACCGCGATCCGCGCGGCGATGCATACGAGATGGAAGATTCGGTAACGATGATGTGCCGAATGAGCGGTGGGGGCTTGGTGCAGATTCGCGTCGATATGCTCTCTGAGCGCCCTCATCACATGACCCACTATGCGCTGCAGGGCACGGAGGGTTGCTACGAATCGGGCGATGGTTTTCGCGGTGAGGCGCGCATATGGCTGCGAGAGCGTTCGGACCAACACGCCTGGGAGCCTCTATCTAATCTGGAAGAATTTTTACCCGACTATTGGAAAAATCCACCGGATGAGGCACTGAAAGCTGGACACGGTGGAGGTGATTGGTGGGAGGTGCAAGACTTTGTCGACGCGATCCGCCAGGAGCATCCGGCCCCTATTGGAATTGACGCAGCGATGGATATGACGCTACCGGGACTGGTCAGTCAGGCTTCCATCGCACAGGGGGGAACCTGGGTGGCCGTTCCGGATCCGCGCAACTGGACTTAAGGAGGAGATCGATGGACGAGCAGCTAAACCAGCAGTGGCGGACCGAAGGTTATATCGTCGTGCGGGGACTTTTCTCCGCCGAGCGCAGCGCACGCCTGCGCACTATTGCCGAATCGGTGCTCGCGCAGTGGCGCAGGAAAAATCCGGAAAACGGCCAGCCCGGCGGTGACGCCAACGCAACCGTTATGCGGCACGTAAACCACCCCGGCTACTTTACTGCAGAGACGAGAGCGGATCTGGGCGAACTGCTGCGCGCCGTGGCCGATCCCTCCGTTTTGGGCATCGGCTATGCCATCCTCGGTGAGCCGGTACTGTTCCGCTGCACCAGTCTGTTTATGAATCCGCAGGAGACTAGTTCGGACGGCAGTTGGCATCGCGATTCGCAGTTTCACTGCCCGGATGAAGGGGACGAGCGGAAGATGATCGCCGAAGCGGGGGCGGGTGGCACCAGTATCCAACTGCAGGTTGCTCTTGTGCCGTCATCAGATGTAGAAGTCGTGCCGGGATCCCACTTGCGCTGGGATACGCCCGAAGAATATGCCATCCGCCGTGCGGACGGTGGGAGGCACAGCCGTTCGAATGCCATGCCGTTGGCCCAGCGCGTCGACCTCGAACCAGGAGATGCGGTTGCGTTCAATCCCTGCGGTCTACATCGAGGCCGTTATCACGTTGACAAATTGCGGCGCACGCTTATGCTGACCTATACCCAATCGAGTGCACCTAGGTTCGATTATTTTTCCGACCAGCCCTGGTTTCTCGATCCGGAATATCTAACGGGATTAGATGCGGAAACGCAGGCGTTTTTCGCGCGTTTTATAAAGCAATATCGGAACAACTGGTCGCCGTCTAGTGCGGCCGGTTAATCGGGCTAATTATGTTTAAGGGTGGGCTATGCATCGAGTGGTAGGTTGGTTATGGGCGGGTTGTATATGGCTATGTAGCGGAGGGATAGCCACCGCTGGATACGTCGAAGGCATGCCCTATTTTCACCAGTTCAGCAATCGCATTAATCCTTCGGGTTCCTGCCAAAATACCTGCGTTGCGATGGTGCTCAAGTACTATGGCGCAGATGATATTACGCCGGACAAAATTTCGGCTAAATGGGGTACTTCGATCGCTCAGGCCACCGGCGGTTTACAGACCATTTTTAACGAGGAGGCCGCCGCGCGCGGCCTGCGCGTGCGCGACAGAGCCACCGAAGACGGCACCCTGGCTGAATTGCACGCCGCCCTCGACCAGGGCAAGCCCGTGATTGTGCACGGCGGGTTTTCCACTGTGGGGCATCTGATTGTGCTGGTTGGATACGATGCGCGCTATTATTACGCGATGGATCCGGCCAGCAAGTGGACGGAAATCGTCAACGGCGGTTTTACCAGCACGGAAAACGCCGAGGTTGGACGCTATACGCGCTACGGTCGTGAAGCAGTTGAAAACGCTATTGTCTCGAGTGATCATCGGCGGCTGATTCGCATGCACATTCCCTATGTTGAGTCGGTGGCTCTGGGGGCTAGTTGGGAAGCGGGATGGGTCGACACGTTGGTTGCCGGAGAGCAGGTCCGCCTATCCGGTCGGATAAACGTCCAAGCGGAAGCAGGAGGACCGGTTGAAGTTTGGGCTGATCTGTCCGCGCTGGGTGGTGGTGCCCCGCGGCGGTTGGAACCGCTGGGTGAAGGACGCTACGCGCTGGACGCTACGTGGCAAGCCGTTGAGCAACACGGCCGCTACGCGCTGTCGCTCGTCCTGCGACAGGACGGCCTGGAGCAGCGGTT
>JAYOKQ010000017.1:0-58085 GCA_038119905.1 Gemmatimonadota bacterium
ACATTATATTCACTGAATGCGAATTTATCACGTGCTGTGTCTATTACTGCTCTTTTCTCAACCCGCTCTCGCCGAAGAGAACATCCTCAACTTGGCGAACGCGCAGTTTGAACGGGGCACGGAGCGCCCCGATGGGTGGTATCCATCAGACTCCTCTGCCGTCTATCGGCAGGACTCAGCAGGCGAAAGTGACAGCCGCTTTATTTCTGTAAACGGCGATGGACTGAGCACCAGCTACTGGTATTCGGATGAGATCGAACTGGCCCCTTCTCAAGTTTACTCGCTGCGCTTTTCTGCGCGGAGCCTTGGTGCGCAGGGCGGCTCTGCCATCAGTGGCCCGCGGTTTTGCAACCGCGATTTGGGCGACCTCCCCGGTGAATGGACCCGCTATAAGTCCGTTTTTACGGCCCCTTCTAGCTTGGAAGGCATGCCGTCTTTTTTGCGTTTTGGACAGTGGCAAGTGCTGGGCACAGTCGCCTACGACGATTTGTCGCTGGTCCCAGCTCAGCCAATTTACGTGCAGAGCGACGGAGTGGAGCTAGGAGCAGGTGAAGAGATACGAGACGGCATCTATTTTTTTGATGCTCCTTTTTCAGCAACATCGAGCAATCACAGCCGACCGCTTAAGGGCCATACATGCGATTTTAACACCAATAGATGGGTGTTTGGCCGCAGCGGTCTAGTCGAGTATCAACACGCAGTAAACGGGTACCCACATCAATCGGCCTCCGTTGAAATTAGCATCGGATACTACGAATCTGGGGTTCTGCTCGTCGAAGCGCGCAACCAGCAAAGCACCTACGTTGAAATTGGCCGTATGGATAGTTCTGGCACCGCCAGTTTTGCCATTCCTGCCGCTCTACTCCCTGCAGAATCGGTCCTAATCCGCCTGCGCTCAGCCAGCGCGCGCAACCGCACGGACGCGGCCGATCCCGGCGCCTTCCAAGTCCGCTCGTACTCCTACCGAGCCCAACTCGCAGGCGATCCTCCCCCCTTGCGAGGCACTACCCATTTTGCCGAAATAGAGCAACGTCCGCTGCTGGGCAATGTAACCGTACGCGCGCTGGGAAAGCTGCGCCCAGGCATACGGGACAGCCTACAGATCGCCGTCCAGTCTACCATCGAAACAGCGGTGGACATAACGGCCCAAATCACCCTACAGCACGGCAATGCCCCCCCTCAAAACACGGAGACAGCCCTCCATATCAAACCGGGCGAAAACACCTTTTCCCTGCCCTATCAAATCAATGAAACGGGCACTCATTCGCTGCGCGTGGCAGCGGAAGGCCCCCTGCCCTTTTCTACCCATCTCAACTTCTATATTCCTCCGCTCTATGCGGCTACGCCAGGCGAGAAAGTAGCCATAGATCTTTCCGGGGTTCAAGCCTGGCAGATCGATTCCGGATGGAAGGTGGATCAACAACGCCCAGTCCCCACTTTGACGCGCGATGCACTGTATGTCAGTGCGGCAGGCGGAGAACGGGAAGCGCTACAGCTCGTGATTTCGCCCGACCACAACCTGTCGGAATTCACGCTCCTTCCTGGACCATTGGTTAGCGAAAAGGGCGATACGCTCAGCGCAGAGCATATCGACGTCTTCCAGGTCGGCTATGTCGACCTGGCGATGGCCACCGATGCGAAGGGTACGGCAGACCGATGGCCGGATCCCCTCCTGCCGCTACCAGATTCCATTCTCTTGCAGGCCGACCAAAATCATCCATTCTGGATACGCATCCACGTCCCGGAGCAGGCGCCCCCCGGCATTTATAGCGGCACCATAATGCTCTCTTCTTCGGAGGGAAATAGCCCCATCCCCTTCTCTGTCGAGGTTTACGGCTTTACGCTGCCGCACAAGATGACCTGCAGTAGTGCCATGGGCTTTTCCTTTGCCGAAGTCATTCGCTACCAGCGTTTAGAATCCGAAGCCGATAAGCGACATGTTCTGGAACTTTACTTAGAAAACTTTGCCCAACACCGCATCTCGCCCTACGATCCCGCCCCGCTCGATCCGCTGCAGGTGCGCTGGGATGGGACAGAGCCCCGGTTTGAATGGACGGCATGGGACAGGGCGATTGAACGGGCAGTGCATCACTATGGCTTTTCTTCGTTTCGCCTGCCTATTCGCGGATTAGGTTCAGGGGATTATGCGCACCGACGTCTGCCGCAACTCAACGGGTTTGACGAATCTGACCCTCGCTATGCCCCCGCTCTCAAAAGCTATCTCAGCGCCTTGGAAAGCCACCTCGAAGACAACGGCTGGTTAGACGAGGCCTATGTCTACTTTTTCGATGAACCACGTCCAGAAGATTACCCTTTCGTCCAGCAGGGATTTGCCAAGTTAGCGCGCTACGCTCCCAAGCTTCGCCGACTGTTGACCGAACAGGTAGAGCCAGCACTGATCGGCGGCCCAACCATATGGTGCCCCCTCACACCCTATTTCGACCCGGACGAAGCAGATAAACGCCAGACCGCCGGCGATGCCTTTTGGTGGTACATATGCACACTGCCTAAGGAGCCATATGCAGGACTATTTATCGACCGAGCAGGACTCGAGTTGCGCACTTGGCTCTGGCAGACCTGGCAAAACGATATACAGGGAATTCTCATCTGGCAGAGCAATTACTGGCACAGCGGGGCGGCCTATATACAGAGCCAACAAAACCCCTATGCCGATCCGATGAGTTGGGTGAGCAGCTACAGCGCCCCGGTCGGAACGCGCCGCCCGTGGGGAAACGGTGACGGCCGATTTATCTACCCTCCTCTTGCGGCTTTTGAGCCCCATGACGGGCCCATTATCGCTGGTCCCGTCGACAGCCAGCGCTGGGAGATGCTGCGCGACGGAATCGAGGACTACGAATATTTTGCCCTATTAAAACGCCTACTTACAGAACGCCAGGACATCGCGGAAGCAACGAGGAAACACCTGACTTCACTGCTTACGGTCCCGCCTTCCGTCAGTTCCTCTTTACGCGATTTCTCTATAGATCCCGCACCACTGCGACAGCATCGGCACGCGCTAGCTAAAGCGATTGAGGAACTCAGCGGACTGTAGACTGGTCTTTTGTATGCTTCATGCCTCGAAAATCGAGCTGCATTATGATTGACAGCTCAGAACGATTTAGGATACTCTGACGAGGAGGACGCAGACATGCACGCAAAATGGGTTGGCATTGGACTGATAGCGGGTGCACTCGCTGTATTTGCATTTACAGACGGCGGCAGCGCGCAAACAGAAGGGCAAACCGCGCTAGACAAGGCCCCCTCGGGGGCGGAAGTAGCGACCTTTGCCGGTGGGTGCTTCTGGTGTATCGAAGCGCCATTCGATAAAGTGCCCGGAGTCTATTCTGCGGTATCTGGCTACACGGGAGGCACGATCGAACATCCGACCTACAAGCAGGTTAGTTCCGGACAGACTGACCACATTGAATCGGTCCGCATTGTGTTTGATCCGAATACCGTAACCTACCAACAACTGCTCGATATCTTCTGGCGACAGTTTGATCCGACCGACGCAGGCGGATCTTTTTACGACCGAGGCCATCAGTATACCTCGGCCATCTTCTACCACGACGAAGAGCAACGCCAACTCGCCGAATCGTCAAAAGCGAATCTGACTCAGTCTAAACGATTTAAGGCACCTATCGCCACCAACATTCGACCGGCGCTGACATTCTATCCGGCGGAAGATAACCACCAAGACTATTACAAGAAAAATCCCGAGCACTACGCGCGCTATCGCACGGGATCCGGTCGAGACCGCTTTATTGCCATGACGTGGGCAGACGCCCCCGCCCTGTCCCACCCAGCGCAACCCTACCGCAAACCGAGCGCTGAAGAAATTCGCGCACGGCTTACCCCGCTGCAATATCAGGTCACCCAAGAAGACGGCACGGAGCGCGCCTTCCAAAACTCTTTTTGGAATCATATGCGACCAGGCATCTACGTGGATATTGTTTCGGGCGAACCGCTCTTCAGTTCTACTGAGAAGTTCAAGTCGGGCACCGGATGGCCGAGTTTTACCCAACCCCTTGTCCCTGCGCATATTGTCGAACACCGCGATACCAGCTGGGGCATGACGCGCGTAGAGGTGCGCAGCCGCTACGGCGACTCGCATCTTGGCCACGTTTTCTCGGACGGTCCTGCGCCCACCGGACTGCGCTACTGCATCAATTCAGCTGCCCTGCGCTTTGTACCAGCCGACAGCTTAGCTGCAGCCGGATATGGACAGTTTTCCTACCTTTTCAAATGATACGGGAGCTCAAACGCAGCTGTCTTGTGTTAGCACGCATTAGGTTTTTACTTTGAGGGCATATTTCAACCACCTGTGCAAGAGCGAGGATTTCGCATGACCCGAATCGGCACGCCCCTATCTCCTACAGCGACCAAGGTACTTCTCTGCGGCTCAGGCGAGCTGGGCAAAGAAGTTGTGATTGAGCTACAGCGACTCGGCGTAGAGGTTATCGCCGTCGACCGCTACGAAAATGCCCCCGCGATGCAGGTGGCTCATCGTTCCTACACAATTAATATGCTCGACGGCGACGCGCTGCGCATCCTTATTGAAAAAGAGCAGCCCGACCTCGTTGTACCCGAGATCGAGGCCATCGCCACTGATACGTTGGTCGAGCTTGAAGGTGAGGGATATCGCGTTATACCGACCGCCCGCGCTGCGCGCCTCACGATGAACCGCGAAGGCATCCGTCGCCTAGCGGCTGAAGATTTGGGGTTACGCACTTCGCCCTACCGTTTTGCATCGACCGAGACGGCCTATAGAGAGGCCATTGAAGAAATTGGCCTGCCTTGCGTAGTAAAACCCATCATGAGCTCCTCTGGCAAAGGCCAAAGCACGGTCCGCCGCCCCGAAGACATCGAACCGTCGTGGCAGTACGCCCAGGAAGGAGGACGCGCTGGAGCCGGGACTGTCATTATTGAGGGATTTGTCGACTTCGACTATGAGATTACGCTGCTAACAGTACGGCACGCAGCTGGGACGAGCTTTTGTGAACCTATTGGCCACATGCAAATAGACGGTGATTATCGAGAATCTTGGCAGCCTCAACCCATGAGCCAACTCGCACGCGCTGAGGCCGAACACATTGCCCGTTCGATAACGGATGGGCTGGGCGGCTTTGGGCTCTTTGGCGTGGAGCTCTTTGTAAAGGGAGACGAAGTTTATTTTAGCGAGGTATCACCGCGGCCACACGATACGGGCATGGTTACGTTAATTTCACAGGACCTGTCCGAGTTTGCCTTACACGCCCGCGCCATATTGGGCCTACCCATTCCCAATATTCATCAACACGGCCCTTCGGCTTCCTCCGTCATCCTCGTCGAGGGCACTTCTCAACAGGTAGAATTTACCCATTTAGATCGGGCGCTCAGTCAGCCCGATACACAGCTACGCTTGTTTGGCAAGCCCGCCGTCGAGGGCAAAAGAAGGATGGGAGTAGCCCTGGCTCGCGGAGCAAACTTGGATGAAGCGCTTGAAAAAGCCCGCAAAGCCTCTGGAGCGGTCGATATAAAGCTCTAACTTCCCGCTTTGTGCTAATCCGAGCACCAAATTCAGCTCAGTTAATGGGCTCTATTTTATGCGAACAATGCGAAAGCCGATGTTAAAATTCCTGCGGTAACCGGGTCCGCTGGCCGAACGGTCGGCGACCCGCACTTCGTTGACGCGACTGTTAAATGCGCCCCCACGCACAACCTGAGACGCCCCGGAGTCGACTCCCCGGGGATCTAATTGTGCCTCTGCTCTATAAGGCCCGTACAGATCTTGGCACCACTCGGAAACATTGCCATGCATATCAAATAGGCCCCAAATATTAGGGCTTTTTGTACCTACGCGCTGCGCATAGCGCAGACCGCTATCCCAAGCATTATCCCTAAACCAGGCATAGTCTCCCAAGCGCTCCTCATCATCGCCCATCGCCCAGCGTTCTGCACTTCCAGCTCGCGCTGCATACTCCCATTCTGCTTCGGTAGGCAGCCTATACAGCGAATCGTTAGCTGCTGCGTTGAGCGCACGCACAAAGGCCTGTGCATCGGGCCAGTTTACATAGACGGCCGGATGATCTGCATTGAGCTGCATAAAGTCTTCGCCTAGCCAGGGAATCGTTTCCATAACCGCAATCCATTCTCCCTGAGTCACCTCGTGCCGTCCCAGGTAAAAACCCGATGAAATGCGCACTTCGTGCATCGGCCCTTCATCTTCCTTTCTTCCAATTTCTGCGACTGAAGATCCCCGTATAAAAGATCCCGCAGGAACCCATGTAAACTCTATTTGCTCCTCGTTAGGCAGATCCACAATCAACAGTTCACCGGCACTACGCGCCTCCATTCCCCCTTGTTGGCCATCTGTAATTCGCTCTGAGCTGGAACCACAGCCGAGCAGGGAAACACAGGATATTACGAGTAAGATTCTACAAATCGCGTTCATCTCGCACGCTCCAATTGCTAATAAAAAAGCCCCGAAGATATATAATCTTCGGGGCTTTTTTATTAGTGGCTCCGGCGGTAGGACTTGAACCTACGACCAAGTGATTAACAGTCACCCGCTCTGCCAGCTGAGCTACGCCGGATCACATTCAAATTCGAACGGTAAAATTAGCCTACGCGTTTCCATCTGTCAAGGCTGCAGCCCCTCAATCCGCATAGTACTCTTTCAGCGTATCGCTGCGCGCAGGATGGCGCAGTTTCTGCAGGGCCTTTTCCTTAATCTGCCGCACGCGTTCGCGTGTGCGGCCCACGTAGGCACCGATTTCTTCCAACGTCATCGCTTCGTGCCCGTCGAGGCCGTAATACATTTTCAACACGCGCGCCTCACCATCAGTAAGAGCATGCATGCAGCGCTGTATCTCGCCCTTGAGCTGTTCGTCCGAAAGCACCTCGTCACTACAGGGCACGTTGTCGTCTGGAATGAGATCGCCGTAGGTCCGATCCGGCTCCGAATCATCGCAGGGCATTTCAAGCGATACAGGCCGCTGTGCTAGACGCATCAGCAGTTCCATATCGCCCGGTTCCACTTCCAACTCATCGGCGATTTCATCCACTTCTGGTGGACGCCCAAGGCGCTGCTCGAGTTTGTTGAGCACCTTATTCACTCGGGTAAGCTCGCCAATGCGATTGAGCGGTAAACGCACGATGCGCGACTGCTCGGCCAACGCCTGTAAGATGGATTGGCGAATCCACCAAACGGCATAGGAGATGAATTTGAACCCCTTGGTGCCATCAAAGCGCTTGGCGGCAATCATCAAACCCAAGTTCCCTTCGTTGATCAGATCAGAAAGGGGTAAACCTAAATTTTGATATTGCTTAGCGACGCTGACGACAAAGCGCAGATTGGCTTTCACGAGATTGGAAAGCGCTTCTTCGCTACCCTCTTTGATCTGCCGCGCCATTTCAACTTCGGCCTCCGAAGACAATCCAACGGAATCCTCAATCTCATGGAAGTAGCGATCGACGAGAGAATCGGTCTGCAGTGCTGTCATAACTGGCTGCCCTCCTCTAATTGCAATGAGCCCTCGTGGGGAGCGCACAGTCGGCTATGTATAAAGCTATTAATGTCAGTACTCAGGGATTATTATACCGAATACAGGGGAAGGGATCGCATTCGATACATATCGGCAAGGAGAGGCGCCGATCACATTATAGTTAATATAATAACTTATCCGCAAAAATTTCAAGTTTTTTTTCGTAAATCTGCCAGAAAATTACATTTCCATTGCTTTGCGCGCGACCTAAACACGCTCCTACCAGCTATTCCTTGGCGCAAAAGTGTGCTCATCGCCCGCTCTTAGCAGCAGGCTATTGGCCGGATTTTTCACATCGCTGACCTCGACCGTCTGCTCCTCAACGCGAACGTAAGTGGTCGCATCAAGCACTACACGAACACTAAATTTAGCCCCAGCACGCCCTCTAATCTGCACCAACGGCGATTGAACCACTATATTGTCTGCCACCAAGTGGGCCTTCACGTTGCCCACGCGCAAGAAGAGCACGCGCTCGCTTTGTCCAGTCGTATCGCCTGGAGTCGCGATAAAACGGTCTGCGATCTGGTATTCTCCTTCGACGACGAGCCCCTCTTTTTCCGTCCCATAGCCCCGCTCGCCCGAAGACTCCGTAGCGGACGCCGCCATAGGCCTCTCCATAAGATCTCCAACCACCCATGGTTTACCGCGAGTGCTTGCTGCCTGATCCTTCTCGACAGCCATCGATTGCCAAAGTAACACCCCTCCGCCAAGAATCAGCAGTAAACCACCCCCTCCAGCAAAGAGAGCCCTGAGACTAGGCCTCTTCCGTTCTTCCACCTGCACACGCGGTTGTTTGGACGGCTTCTCTCTTTCGGTTTCCTCTGTTTCTTCCGCTTCACCTTCGGCCACTACGCTTTTTCGGTTCCCCAGAGCCCCCATATACGTCGTTATTCGGCGGCGGCTGTATAGCAGACGAGCAGTAGACAACATGGCCTGTTGGGCGGTTTCGATCTCTTCGGCCGTCGCCTCTGCAAAACGCTCGGTCTCTTCATGCACGAGGCGCTGGCGACGCGCGGATATGTGCTGTAAAAAGCCTTCTCGCTCATCTTCGGGAATTCCCATTAGGGAAAGCGCGATTTGCTCCGTTGATTCACTAGACAAAACAAGTTGGAGGTCGCGATCGGATAGTTCGAGTAAATCGGCCAATTCATAGAGGTGCTGTTGCAGGACGAGAGCGGAGGATCGGTCGATCTCTCCCAGTTGATCCAACAGCCGCTTCATAGCTTGGGGATGGGCTACTGAACGCATTATTCGACTAGCCTGCTGGACGCCCCAATGCTCTTCCCCATCACTGTGGCTGCGCACCCACTCAATCAACCTCCGTTCGTCCGGTCGGACATCTCGCAGGCACGAAAGAGCTGAACGCGTCAGATTATGATGTACCGTGGGAGCCTGCAGGTGCAGAGGAAGATTGTACAGCAGTTCACCGGCTACGGCGTACTGATCGGTGGAGGACAGGAGCAATGCACAGAGGACGACCAGACCTGGTATAGCATCATCCTCGGCATCAGCGGCGACGGCACCTTCCGCTTTTTCCCCCGCATCTGGGTTGGCCAATGCTGCCCATAGGGCAATTTCCCATGTTTCGGGCAGGCGCTTCCCATCGGGCGGAGCAATTTTTTCTGAAAGCGTTTTGGGCAGCAATAGACAAAAGGCTTCGCGCGCCTGCGGGTTGAGCGCGAACGCCAGTCGCGATAGGATGGGTCGATACGACACGCGTAGAGGAAGATTCGGCGTCGAAACTAGGAAATCGCCCGCTGCACAAGTTCAACGCAGCGTGCCACATCGTAATCGCGTAAAATGGTAATTTTTTGCGTCTCGAGTGAGCCTTCTGCATGGATCGCTAAAAATTCATTGTAGCCTCCAAAAGTGGAAGCCGTAAGATCCCGCACAAAGTTTAATGCCCGCAGCCGTTCCTCAGCCCCCACACCTTGACTTCCTCCGAGAAACCGTTCGATATATGCTCGAGTCTCTGGGTTGTGCCAGTCCTCTTCGGACGGCCCCGTTACTACGAGCCCTCCAGCGATATCTTGCACCCATGAAACGGCCTCGTGGTAGCCGTTGGCAAAGTGAAACTTAGCCAAATTCGAGTAAATGACGTTAGGCACTACAGCGCCCGTCTCACGGCCACTGCAAGCATGAGCGGCGGCCAAGCTAAGACCGCGCACGGTTTCGGCATAGGAGATCAATTTGGTCAATTTTTCGCGCACGTGACTGGCCTTGCCAATGCCATTGTAATGGGCCAAGAGAGCGGCTGCCCCGATAAATAGGTCACACAGCGGCGGTTTGTAGGAAACAGCGGTAAAGCGATGATATTCGACAAATGTATTGGCAAGAGCCCCGGCGTAGTTCCACTCTCCCTTGAGAAAAATGCGCTCGTTGGGAATAAATACGTCGTCAAAAACAGTCAGCGTATCGATCATGCGGTGCTGCGAACTAACCGGATGATGAAAGGCGCTAACCGGCGGTGAGCCAAAGGGACTAGCTATCAGTTTTACACCCGGTGTATTGACCGGCGTAGAAAAGGACACTGCATAGGCAGCGTCGTCCTCCTTAAAGGCGCGCGTAGGCAGCACGACGAGTTCGTCTACATAAGGAGCACAGGTGGTGTGGGCTTTTGCGCCGCGCACGACGATACCATCGGGACGCTCTTCGACAATGCGCACGTAATAATCGGGATGCTCTTGCTGAGAGGGCAGCAGCGACCGATCTCCTTTTACGTCGGTCTGCGCCACGGCCAAACTGAGGTCTTTCTTTTTGCACTCTTCGATAAAGCGTGCAACCCGTCCACGGTATTCCGTCCCCAACTCAGCATCGACTTGGGCACTGACTAGATCGAGTGCAAAGAGCGCATCGCTGCCGATTTCTTTTATCAGTAGCACCACCCCCCCTCCCAATCGCGTGGAACGCTCTATCATCTCACGTCGATTGAGTAGGTCCACCTGATCAGTAGGCACTTTGAAATAGCGACTGACAATCTGTCCGCTAGTTGGATCCTGCCACGTCATTAAATCGCGATGGGCAGCGTCCTCAGCCATTGCAAAGTCCAGCGCCACGTGTTCTACTCCGATGCCCAAATCGTGGTGTTCCACAACATCTTCGACCTGCTCACCGCGATAAAAAATCACCCGCCCGTCACGCAAACCGTCTTTGAATTCTTCCGGACTTCGCAATCCCATAAAGCGCTCTCCGTTAGTTGTTTAGCCGTTTTCCCGTAGACAGCATATGCTCAATGCGCTGCTGTGTCTCTTTGCAAGCAGACAGCGTCATGAAGGCTTCGCGTTCCAGAGCGAGTAGCGCATCTGCTGAACATGCGCGCTCCAATCCCCCCGCCCCACATAGCACGTTGGCTATTGCATGCCCAACGGCCGCATCGTGGGCAGAAATGTCGCCCCCTTGGAACCGCTCATCGATCCAGGACACCAAGCGCTCTAAGCCAATCGCTCCAGCCACGGGCACGGGCTTGTCCTCACCCCGTCCAACCCATGTCGAACTCAACTCCTGCAATGCCTCTACGCCGCGCATATGCAGCCTGTCGGGGTTTAGGAGAATCTCATCCTCCTCCAACGCATAGCCCACGGCACGCGCAGCGTAGGCATTTTCACTCATTGCTCCCGTGCAGAGCGCTGCAAAAGCGGCCTGTAGACGATCCCCCCGTTGGGTGCGCGCCATATGAACAATCCCCCCACCGGAGGGCACCAATCCCACGCCGGCTTCGACCAAGCCGATTCGCGCCTCAGCAGCGATAATCCGTCTATCTGCGGCCAAACTGAATTCACATCCACCGCCCAAACACAGCCCCTCCACCGCAGCCACGACGGGAAACGGCGCGCGCCGTATATACTCTGTAGCATCCTGAAAATCGCAGAGGAAGGCATTCAACGCATCCCCCTTTAGGCTACTGATATAGCGCAAATTCGCGCCGACAGAGAAATGCGGCGGCACTCCACACAGGAGTAATCCGCGCAGATCCACCTCGGATTCAATCCAGCGAATGGCTTCGACGACGCCGGGACCCAGCGCATTCATCTTTCCGCAAAAAACGAGCGCTGCCAATCCGTCGTCCAGCCGACTTATATACGCTTCGTCGTTGGCAAATAGCGCACCTTCACGGCGGAATATCGTTCCAAGAGCATCCCCATCAGACGCATCCTCTTGAGTGAAAAATGACGCACATCCCGCCGCGCGCATCGTGCGGACACGGGGTGGGACGGGTGCTCCATCTTCGAGTATGCGCTCCGCACCGAGAAGGTCCCACAGCGCAAAAGGCCCCACTTCCCAGTTGAACCCCCAGCGCATGGCATTATCTACCTCATCGACACGTTCGGCTATCTCATCGATGTGCCAAGCCGCATAGAGCAGAACTTCGCGCAGGTGTTTTCGTCCAATGGTCCCCCATCGTCCCTCGCTGTTCCACAGGGCTGCTACGCGCGAATCAACGCCTCCACCTAGGTCGTTTAGGTCGCCCAGTTCTGCGGTCACGGCCTCTTCATAATCTAGTGTCTCGGGGTTAAGTACGTGGATACCTCTATCCGTTTTACGATAAAATCCGGCCCCAACCTTAGCCCCGAGTAGACCCGCATCGAGCATAGAAACAACCAGGGGCGGTAGCGAAAACCGCGCACGCCACGGATCACTTACCAGGGCGCAATGCGCCGTTTCTGCAACGCGTGCCAGCGTATCCAAACCGATGAGATCGCACAAGCGCAGCGTCGCGCTGGAGGGACGCCCCATCAGCGGACCGCTCAATGCATCGACCTCGGCAACCGATAAGTGTTCTTCTTGCATTAGATGTAGCATGGAAAAAATCGCAAAGACACCCAGCCGATTGCCTATAAAATTGGGCGTATCCCGAGCCCTAACAACGCCCTTGCCCAATTCATCCTGCAAAAAAGCGATGAGATCATCGACAAGGCCAGCATCCGCGCCAGCATCCGCTATGATCTCCACCAATTTCATGTGACGCGGCGGATTAAAAAAATGGACCCCAATGAATCGCTTGTGGAAAGCGCGAGAACGCCCTTTGGACAGATCGGCGATAGAGAGGCCTGATGTATTGCTGCTAACTAATGCATGAACGAAACAATCGCTATCGAGTCGGGCCAAAAGCTGTCGTTTGGCCTCGAGATCCTCGACCACGGCTTCGATAATCCAATCTACTTCCGTCAGCGGGGAAAGATCGTCGAGGTGTCCGATCTCTATACGCTCGACCATTTCGGGCGCATAAAACACCGGTGGACGGGTCGTCCGGGCGCGTTCCAGAGCTCGGCGTGTCCGCGCCGTAGGATCATCGACTTCTGTTACATCGAGCAGCAGCACGCGTCGGCCCGTTGCCGCCAAGAGAGCAGCAATCTGCACGCCCATGACGCCGGCTCCGATAACAGCTATGCTGCGGGGCCACACCATGGCTAATCACCCAATTCGACGATCGGCGCATTGACGTATACCAGGCGACCGAGGTTAATCAAATTATCTTCGTTCTTAGCCATGTCCAATGCAGAGGCTAGGTCGAACACGCGCTCAAACACATCGATGCGAAAGATCTGCAACACCCAGAGGGGTGAATAGCCCTCTTCCCCCGGCAAACGCGTTATTACGTTGTGGGTAGTAACGCCTTCTAAATCCAATGCAAAACCATCTCGCTCGTCGCGGTTATTATCGAGAAAGGCATACATTTGTGGAGTGTTTACCTGTCCTCCACCAAAGTCGACTGTAGCGGTACTCAGCGGATTTTCGAACTCAAGATACTTTACGATTTGTCCACCGTACCACCCGTCTTGAGTAAGGCGCGGAGTGCTCGAATCAATGCGGAGATTAGCGCGAGACCCAAGCGGCACCATCACGTGATTAACGACCAATTCCGTCGCTTCAATTTCAAGCCCTGCCCCCATGACGTCTTCCACGGAATCAAAGCTATTGGCCCGATAGTCGCGGTCCTGCACATAGACTTTGTGGATATGCCAATAATCGCTATAGCCCGCATCACCTGGAATTCGGTCATAAATGGGGAGTTGACCTTCTATTTTTGTCCCGCGGCGATCAATCAGTTCATAGACGGTACCGGGCGTTTTAGGCCGGACATCGAAATTATAAAAGGATATCGCTTCGCCGTTGGGGCCAAATCCGCGCTTTAAAAAGCGCGGATCGTCAAATTCAATAGGCTGGTTAGGACCGGGTAGATCTGGATTGTCGGAACGGCGAAAGAAGGTGCCCATTTCATCGCTGAATCGATCGACGGACACAATGGGTAAATACGTTGGGAAATGGGCGATAACCCGTATTGAGCCACCAAATATCTCCATGGAGATACGGGCAACCAAATCCTCACGTATGTCGGCCCGCAGGTCGTTCTGCACTAAAACCTGCTGCTCTCTATCGTAGCCAAGCAAGGTAATCGGCACGTCTGTGCCCGTCGGGATTTCAACAATGCGCCGCGTCATGGTGCCCGCGCTGGGAAACACCCTAAGCAGTGTGTCCGCCCCCGCGTCAATATGCACCTGCAATTCAACGACCTCGGGTGGCAGGTTCGATATGACCTCTAAACCGCCAAGGAGCCGCGCCAACTCGACGGTGACCTCTTCGGCCTTTTCGCCAATATCTAGTGTATCATGGTAAGAAAAGGTGGGCACTCCGCCTGGATCAACTACGACGATTGAAATCGCACGTCCCTCACCGGGTGTAAATCCCCGCACGCGCGCCCTAGCGGTAACGCCGATAATATCCATTGTACCTTCGAGCAGCGGAATGTTATCGGCCGATATGGCATACTGCACGCTCCCAATTCGATCAACCACTTCACTTCGGTATGCTGCGGGAAACTCGGCGAGCAAAACTAACCCCTCCCCCTCGTCTCCCCCGATACGCGGATCGGCCGGATTGGCACGGTCGGGTAGACCACACCCCAGAAATTGGGAACATGCCAACAAGAAAATGACAACACTAGCCATGCAGGCTATCTCTCGTTTGAGCTGAAAAACATCCATAGATCTGTTCGGGTGCAAAAGGGAGTATCGGGAGGGAGCTTAACAACTACGTCCCGCTCAAATACAAACGGTGCGTGCCACGGTAAAAAAATTGTTGTCCGTTTCCTGTATTATCAGCTCGATCTGATAGTCAACGCCCTCGCCGGGAAACAGTTTTGTCAGTATAGCAACGGCCTCGTCAACGCAGTAGTGCGCCACGTTCTCTACGCTGGGATTATCTCCGGGAATAAGCACCACGCCTTCGGGCTCGAAAAGACCAGACTCTAGGAAGGTCACATCGCGATGCGAGACGAGCATTTTATGGTCGAGGAATTTGAAAATACCCTTTAGGGCGCCAAAATCGACCGACATGTCCAGAGTTGTATCGCGGGGGAAGCGCTCAGCCCGAATCGTGAACTCCCCACGCCACGTATGCCCGTGCACCCAGGCACACTTGCCGACATAGTCCAACTGGCGATGCGCGGCATGGAATCTGCCCTTAGCTCGGATCGTTTCCATAGGATATGCTCCCTATTCAAGCCTCTGATGGCTTGGTTAGCCCTGCTTACTAACGTCGCTTTTGCATTCCCCACAGGCAGAGCGAAAAAAATGCCAACAGAACGATCACCCAATAGAGAATCTTGCCCAATGAGACCACCCAATCAGCGGTCGAAAACGTCGTGGTAAGTATGATCAGCACGAAAGCACCGAGCATGATCCCGGAACCAAAGCGAGTAATTTTGTTAAACAATCCCGTTTGCACGCGTTTTAATCTCCGATAAAACAGGCATTTTCCCTAAACTAAGCTCAACAGCCCGATCTATTCAAGCACGTTTTTCTATCCATGCTTCAGCAGAAGCACGGGTTTTCGCGTCGACTAGTAAAACCGTTTCGAGCGTATCGACGCGCTGCACATCATGGACCTCGAGCATGTCGGCGTTGAGAGCCGCTATGTCTAAAAAGCCGATTCGACCGGATAAAAAAGCCTCAACGGCGACTTCGTTCGCCGCATTGAGCGCTGCCGGAGCAGTGCCGCCTATTCGCCCGGCGGTATAACATAGGTCGAGGCAGGGAAAATTTTCCCGGTCAGGAGGAGCAAAACTTAGGTGGCCAACCTCGGCCAAATTGAGGCGACCAAGGGGAGCTGGCAGACGCTGTGGATGTGTTAGAGCGTACTGAATAGGCAGCAACATATCGGTCTTGCCCATATGGGCCAGCAGCGCGCCATCGACAAATTCTACAAGTGAGTGCACGACCGACTGCCGATGTACTACCACGTCTATGTGCTCTACCGTCAGATCAAAAAGCCATGAAGCCTCAATGACCTCAAAGCCCTTGTTCATCAGCGTGGCCGAATCAACCGTTATTTTGGGCCCCATTTTCCAGGTGGGATGATTGAGAGCCTGCTCTGGTGAGATCGCACGCATTTCCTCGCGCGACAAAGAAAAGAAAGGCCCCCCCGAGGCGGTGAGGATAATTCGGGCGAGCCCAGCGCGTTCTTCTCCCTTAAGACACTGCCATATCGCGTTGGGTTCGCTATCCAACGGCAGGATAACACCGCCTCCATTCTGGGCGGCCTCCTGTAGCAAACCACCTGCCATGACAATGGGTTCCTTGTTGGCCATCGCCACCACCTTACCCGCGCGGAGCGCAGCCAGTGTCGGCAGCAAGCCCACCGCCCCTACCAGTCCGTTGATAATGAGGTCTGCTTCTGGGAGCGTCGCTAGAGCGACCAGTCCTTCTTCACCTACGAGGACTTCACCTACTGCGGGAGCAATCTGGCCGACATGCTGCTGGTCGCTCACACAGGCGTATTCAGGTGTCCATTCCGCAGCCAACGACGCGAGTTTCTCAATCTGTGCCCCCCCGCTCAGAGCCAATAGGCGATACCCAGAACCGAGGTTTTTCAGCACCTTGAAGGTACTGTCTCCGATTGATCCCGTCGCCCCCAATACGACGACATTCTTCACGCTTTCACACGAAGCCGTCCCCACCATTTCGTCGTTTCCCACCCGAACTAATTGGGCGAGATTTCGCCCTGTTGGCTGCGCCGATTAGCACCTCGCCTTGGGCCTCGTCCGCGCGGTCGGTTACCTCGCCCTCGTCCCGTATAGCGCACGGCATGCGTCTCGCGCACCACCATGACTTTTACCTGTCCGGCAAAGGTCAGTTCGTTCTTCACGCGCTCAGCAATATCAAAAGCCAACATTTCGGCATCATCGTCCCCGATTCGTTCACCTTCAACCATGACGCGAATTTCGCGGCCCGCATTAATCGCGTACACGTCCTTGACCCCCTCAAAGGAGTTAGCCACCTCTTCTAATTTCATGATGCGACGCGCATAGCCCTCCAAATCCTCGCGCCGCCCCCCCGGCCGAATCGAAGAAATAGTATCGGCGGCCTTGACCAAAAAACCGATCGAAGACATCCGTTCGTTGTCCTCGTGGTGTTCAGCTATGGCTTCTTTCACAATGGGATGTTCTTCAAAACGATCGCCCAGTTCGATACCCAACTCGACGTGCGAGCCTTCCATTTCACGACTCACCGTCTTGCCGATATCGTGCAGAAGTCCCGCCCGTTTAGCCAAGCGGACATCGAGACGCAGTTCAGCGGCCATGAGTCCGGCAAGGTGAGCCACTTCTAGGCAATGTTGTAGGAGGTTTTGCCCAAAACTAGCGCGATATTTTAGCATACCGACATAATGCGGCAGTTCGGCGTGGTACTGGTTTGCACCGATTTCTTCTAGCGCCTTTTTTCCCTCTCGTATCATTTCAACGTCGAGATCCTTGCGGCAGGCTTCGACAACTTCCTCAATGCGGTTTGGCGTAAATCCGCCATCGGCTATCAGTTTCTGCATGGCACGACTGGCAATTTCTCTGCGCGCCGGATCGTAGGTAGAGAGCAAAACGGTCTCTGGGGTATCGTCGACAACGACCTTGACCCCCGTCGCCGCTTCAAAGGTGCGGACATTGCGGCCCTCTTTGCCAATGATACGACTCTTGATTCCCTCACTAGGCAGCGGCACACTGGAAGTCGTAACCTGAACGGCCTCCTCAACTACACAGCGCTGTATTGCCATCGCGATGATTTTCTTTGCTTCCCGCTCCGATTCCTCTTTTGCTCGAGCGCGCTCGGCGCGGACAAGTGCTGCTGAGCGGGCGCGCACTTCGCCAGCCAAATGTTCCATCATTTGCTCGCGCGCTTCGTCAACGCTCAATCCGCCGATGACTTCAAGCCGCTCTTGGTATTCGCCAATTTTTTGCGCGAGCTCATCTTCACGACTTTTAGCAGCCTTTTCGCGCTGCACCACTCTGCTCTCCTGCTGGCGAAAACGCTGTTGATCTTTTTCCAAGCTATCGCGCTGGGTCTGCAGCGAACCGCGCTCATCCTGAAGGTTCTTCTCCTCCTTTTTCACTTTAGCACGCTGCGCATCGAGCTCCTTTTCCTGCTCGGCCTTAGCAGCATACCAGCCATCTTTTTCTTCGAGAAGTTCCATGCGGCGCTGCCGCTCCTCCCCGGACAGCATCTTATCCAACTGGTCCTTAGCGGCTTGCTCGGCTTTGGCCACTGCACTACGCCGTGCGCTCCCGCTAAGGAAAAAGCCGATCCCCGCCCCAAGCACCAACAGCCCCAGGGCAATTGCCAATGTTGTTAGATCACTGTAGGTCATATTACCCAACCTCGGATGCAATTAAATTGTCACATACCAGTAAACGTATAAAAAACCAACCGACGACGCCTGCCTCTTACGTGACGGCACGCGCACGCTGCAGTACCTGTTCGAGCATCGCAGAGCGCTGTAATGGATCGCGCCAGCGCGCCTGGGCAGTTTCGGACAGATCGTCAATTGGATCGAAATAATAAAACAACTCACCAGGACGAACAGCCGGACTAGCGTACACCGCGATACCGTACTCTCGGTCGTATTCCTCGAAGGCATGAACGTTGCGTTTGCCTCCACCGCCCATCGTATCCAACACGAAGGCGGGCGTATTGAAGCCCGATGTAAGCCCACGCACTTGTTTCTCTAAATCAATAGCAGTCTGCAAGCTGGTGCGTAAATCCTCTACCCCGCGCACCATATCGTGGACGAAAACATAGTAGGGCTTTACCCCCATCCAACCCAGGCGCTGCACGAGCAGATGCATCGTTTCCGCCGTGTCATTTACTCGCCGCTGTAATACAGTCTGATTGCGCACGATCACACCGCGCTCCATTAGCGGGTTCAGTGCCTGCTGCGTTATTTCAGTGATTTCGTTGGGATGGTTGAAGTGCGTATGTAACGCAACTTCTTTACAGCGCTTCCGCCCCGCTTCGACCACCCCAATGAGCGCGTCCGTCCACGCCCGATCGCTGAGAAGTTTCTGCGGCATAATGGCCGGTGCTTTGCTCGCGAAACGCATTCGCTGCACGTGGTCGATATCAAGCAGGCGCATGCCGATGTATTCGATGTGCTCGGCGCGCAAGTTCGCCACATCACCACCGCTAATAACGAGATCTTCCAGTTCGGGATGCGACTCCACATAGGTGAAGACCTGTTCCCATCGATCCGTCAACGCGCCAAAATGAACCTTTTCAACGTCTTCTGTGTCGAGTCCCACCGCATAGGAACGGGTGCAAAATCGACAGTATACCGGGCACGTATCCAGTGCAAGAAAGAGCGCGCGATCTCGGTAGCGATGCGTGAGGCCGGCTACGGGCGAATCGTCCTGTTCGGCTAACGAGTCCAAGCTGAGTTCTGGATGATCTGCTCGCATTTGTGAGGCTAGGGGTAAAAACTGGATACGCAAAGGATCTTCGTAGGGGTTCGACCAGTCGATTAGGGCAATTACGTAGGGTGAAATACGCAAACTCATAGTCGAACGAGAGAGGCCTTTTTCTACATCAAGGTAAAAAGCCTCATCTATCCCAGACCCCAACACCTGACGCAGCTTGCGCAAACTAGTGACACAGTTTCGGCTTTGAAAACGGTGGTCGTTAAATTCTTCGGCGCTCAGCTCGGCATAAGCCGGTATCGCACGCCAAAACGCATCGCCGCGCAGCTGGCGATGTTCAAGTATCGGCAAGCGTTCAGTCGCGCTGGCTCGACATCGGGAAGTGTCCTCCGAAGGGCTCATCTGTGGTTGGGTCCTTTCACCGCTACTTCTTAAGCAAATCGAAAAATTCTTGTCGCACGCGCGGTTCGTTAAAGCTACCGCGCAGAGCCGATGTCGTAGTCAGTGCACCTGGTTTTTCCACGCCCCGCATTTCCATACACAGGTGACGCGCTTCCAAAACGGCAATGGCACCGGCGGGTTCAAGCTTGTCTACGAGGAAATCGATGACTTGCTCCGTCAATCGCTCCTGGAGCTGTGGACGGCGTGCATAAAACTCGACCATGCGAGCAATTTTACTAAGACCGACAATCCGTTCATTAGGTATGTAAGCGACGTGAGCTTTGCCGAAAAAAGGAATCATATGGTGGGAGCACACGGAAAAGAATTCAATATCGCGCACGATCACCATATTGCGATATTCGTCCGTGTTGGGAAAACAGGTTACTGTCGGCTCACTCTGGTCCTTCAGCCCCCTGAAAATTTCTAAGTACATGCGCCCCACACGAGCTGGCGTTTCGCGGAGATGAGGATCGTCGAGATCCAAGTCCAGTACGCGCATGATTTCTTTGAAATGATCTGCAATGCGATCGGCGCGTTCCCGACCATCCCCCTGCAGCCAAGCAGGTTCGCTCTTTTCTATCTCCGTCATAAATAGATTGGCCCTCCCAAAGTGCCAATTGCCGCATACAGTGGGTGTACAAACGACAGAGGGGGCTAAAGCATCACGCTTTGCCCCACTCTGTCGTAGACCGCGATAACTCGTGTCGCTAGCCCAGTTCCTGCAGGCAGGCTTGAATGGCTTCGAAATCGGGCAGGACCTTTGCATCATCGGAGACCGAAGCAAAGCGAATAACACCCTCCCTGTCAATTACGAAAGCCGAGCGTTTAGCTACGCCACGCAGACCGAGCAAATCTTCATACTGCGCCCCGTAGGCAGCTGAAACTTCTTTATTGAAATCACTCAACAAGGGAATGGTAATTCCCTCTTTCTCAGCCCAATTCTTCAGCGCGAAGGGACTATCGACGCTGATACCCAAAACGCGGGCACCGACATCTTCGTATGCGCTGAGCCCCTGAGAAATATCGCAGAGTTCCGTCGTGCACACGCCCGTAAAGGCGAGCGGAACAAATAGTAAAACCACGTTCTTGTCGAGCTGAGACTGCAAATTCACCTCTTCTAGATCCGTGTTTTTTAGCGTAAAGTCAGGCGCCTTATCTCCAACTTGCAAAGCCATTTATACCCTCCTAAAGCGCAGCAGCATAGCGCGCGCCAACTGCATCCCAATTGATTACGCTAAAAAACGCAGCGATGTAGTCGGGACGGCGGTTCTGATAGTTGAGGTAATAAGCGTGTTCCCAAACGTCGAGTCCGAGAATGGGCGTGCCCGAACCATCCATAATCGGCGAGTCCTGATTCGGCGTGCTCGTAACGGCCAGCGCGCCGTCTTTAACGACCAGCCAGGCCCACCCCGAACCAAAACGCGTTGCCGCCGCTTTAGAAAAAGCTTCTTTGAACGCATCCATACCGCCCAGATCGCGATCAATAGCAGCGGCCAAATCGCCGCTCGGGTCGCCGCCCTGACCGCTCAACACGGTCCAGAACAGGCTGTGGTTAGCATGCCCGCCGCCGTTGTTGCGAACCGCGGTGCGCGCGGCTTCTGGCACCGCATCCAAGTTGGCGATCAAGTCTTCGATGCTCTTAGAAGATAAATCGTCGTGTCCTTCCAACGCAGCATTTAAATTGGTTACATAAGCGTTGTGGTGCTTGGAGTGATGAATCTCCATGGTGCGCGCGTCAATATGCGGCTCGAGCGCATCGTATCCGTAGGGCAGATCGGGCAATGAATAAGCCATGGGTGTTTCCTTTCAGTGCGATTGTGAGGTGGTTTGGTATTCGCGAATGAGATTGCCAAATGCATCTGCGGCCAAAACAGCCGCATGTTTTTTTATGGGGGGAAGGCCACCCAGCGCATGCTCTACAGCCGGGGCATCGCACTTAATCGCGTCGAGCCTTTTGCCCTCCGCCATTTCAGCGAGCATTGAACCGGCTGCCACCGAGGGTGCACAGCCAAACGTCTGGCAAGAGATCCCCACGACCACACCCTCTTTAATCTGGGCGTAAAAACGCATGCTGTCGCCGCAGGCCGGATTCTCCGCGTGCCCCGACACAGTGTAATTAGAAAGCACTCCCGCATGGCGCGGCGTGCGATAATGATCGAGAATTTTGTGACTGTATGATTCCAATTACCAGCTCGGCATAGGGTGTAAAAATGGGCTAGACGCAAACAATATACTCGCCTCCAATAGGCTTGTCAACCCGATCCACTGGATGACCAACTCCCTATTCTTACAATACTTTAGGGCATGTCTACTCAGACCGCAATTCGAGCGCTTATCCCCCCTCATCAGGCCTTCAAATCTATTGTCCCCCCGCCCGAATCAGCACCACAATCGCGCCAATAGGAACGCACCATCTTGAGGACTTCCCACAAAATGGTGTCGCTTGCAACGCTGTGTATCAGTTCGTCGATCCGCGCCGCTTTGTCTTGGTCATTCTTGAGCAGTCCGAGTTCTTGCATCATAATCAGATGATGGACAATACCCGTCTGCAATAGGGTCCGATTGAGGTCCGAGAGGGGGATACTGCTGTTAGCCTCAAATTCATCTACCAGCATGGAGTAGAGTTCGGCTAAATCGAGCGAAAGCGATGTTTCCACCTTGAATGCCTTTTGCATGCGTCTCCTAGGCGGTTATGAGTCTAGTAGGCTCCAGCGGTTAAAATAAGCCAAGCTCACGCCTGTAGTAAATGGCCAAAGGACGGGCACCGCACGCTTGCAAACCTCACCTTTTCCTTTTCCCACCCGTTCCATATTTTCTAAGCCCGATTGAAAGGAAGCAATACCATGGATTATGTGCTCATTGGCTTGGGCTTATATCTGGCCTGTATGCTGGGTATCGGCCTGTATGCCAGCCGCCGCGTCGGCTCTTCGGAAGATTTTATAGTTGCTGGCAAGCGCCTGTCGCTCCCGCTGTGCACGGCCACGCTGGCGGCGACCTGGTTTGGCGGCGGTATCTGCATCGGCGCAGCTAGCGCGGCCTATAAGGGCGGCTTCTTGGCAGTTATCGCCGATCCATTTGGCGCAGCCCTCTGCCTATTTGTCGCGGGTTTCTTTTACGTGCGCATTTTGCGGCGCATGGGGCTCATGACGATCGCCTCCCTTTTCACTAGCCGATTTGACAAACGAGCGGGCCTGCTGGCGAGTCTGTGCACCATACCCGCTTACATAGGCTGGGTAGCTTCGCTCATGGTCGCGTTTGGCCGCATTCTGCAGAGCCTCACCGGCATGGAACCAACCACTGGTATCTTTATAGCCGCCGCAATCGTGCTTGTCTATACCTTTGCCGGCGGAATGTGGGCCGTAACGCTAACCGACTTCATCCAAGTTTTGGTGCTCACGGTCGGACTCCTCGTACTAGCTCCTATCCTGCTCAGCGATATGGGTGGCTGGCAATCGCTGGCCGCACAGATTCCCTCTGAACGCTTCCACCTATATCCTCGCGAGGCCGGTGCAAGCGAATGGTTTACCTATGCTCGCGATTGGCTGGTGATCGGTTTAGGCAACTTAGCCGGCCAGGATCTCATCCAGCGCAGCCTATCCAGTCGCGATGAAAAGGTCGCCTACCGCAGCGCCTATTTGGCGGGCTTGCTGTATATCACCGTCGGCCTGATCCCCGTTTTTTTAGGCCTGGCCGGCAGCGTTATCTTGCCCAATTTGGCCGATCCCGACCTAGTCATGATGGAACTGGCACTTAAGTACCTGCCCGAAGCCGCCCTCGTCCTCTTTGTCGGCGCCCTCGTCTCCGCCCTGCTTTCCAGCGCCGACAGCGCTCTTTTAGCTCCTGCCAGCGTGTTAGGTTGGGATATGCTGCGCTACGTTAAACCCGACATTAGCGAAGAAACAACGCTTAAGGTTTCACGAATTTCCGTCGTTGTTTTCGGTCTATTTGCCCTGTGGCTAGCGCTCGATAAGACCTCCGTCTACGATCTCATGGTCGACTCATGGTCCGTGCTACTTGCCACGCTCTTCGTGCCCCTGACCGGCGGCATTTGGTGGTCTAAAGGGAACGGCCCCGGATGTTTGGCGTCTATTGGTGTTGGGTTTGTCAGTTGGCAGGTCTTTCTCGTTATCGCGCCCGAACTGCCGGCCGATTTACTAGCGGTCCCCTTTGCGGCGCTGTCATTTGTCGTCGTCAGTCTCCTAACAGCCAAGACCTCGCCCGCCCGACCGCTGGTCGACGATCAGGGTCGTCCCCTTGAATACACGCGCCGCTTGGGCGGTCAGTGGCTAGATCGATAGCCACAACAAAGCACCTGTACACATCACAAAACTGAAGTAAGGAGTATTAAAGCGCATGAACTCTTTAAAACACATGCTCCCCTTGATTGCAATGGCCCTTACATTGTATCAATGCAGTCGCGAACCCGAACCCACTCTCAAGGCGAAAGACGGCTCGCATATGTTGCTCATTCCCGCCGGAACGTTTTCGATGGGCGGGACAAAAGAGGAGCTAGAGGGATTTGCCTATAAAGAATACTTGAACTACGTCGCCGAACGCCCGCTGCATACCGTCTCAGTCGGGGCATTTTACATGGACCAGCACGAGATAACGCAGGAGCAGTATGGACGCTTTTTAGCCTATATAGAGGAGTCGGGAGACCGCAGCATGGACCATCCCGACCAGCCAGACAACCTCGCTCACCGCCAGCAATACGTAAATGAATCGCTCACCGCCCCCACCCAGCCTGCGGTGGGCATAAACTGGTATGATGCCTACGCCTATTGCAACTGGGCCGGCAAGCGCCTTCCCACCGAAGCTGAGTGGGAATACGCAGCGCGCGGCCCTGGCTATAGGATTTATCCCTGGGGAGACGAAGCGCCTGATGCCGACGGCATTTGGCGAGCCAACTACCGCCCCCCCCAGACCTCCAACATCGATGGACACCAATACACAGCCCCGGTCGGCAGTTACCCCGATGGGGTGAGTCCTTTTGGTATCATGGATATGGCGGGTAATGCCGAAGAGTGGGTCAGCGATTGGCTAGACGTGAAATACTACCAAAAAACGGAAGGCGCACAGGATCCTAAAGGACCTTTGGGCGGCACGAACAAAGTCATTAAGGGCGGATCCTACGGTTCGGATGGCTACCATATACGCATTGCCACCCGTCTCTATGGAGCCCCCCATCCCAAGTCCGAAATGATCGGCATCCGCTGCGCGCAGGACCTCCCTTAAGCACGCTTGACAGCAGCTTAAACGCGCACAAGGTTGTTCCACTGCACCAGCCAACCCTAACGAGAGGAAGCAGCTATGAAAATGTTTGTAGGAGGCGAATGGGTCGATCGGGATGATCGCATTGACGTGATCAACCCCTTTGATGGATCGGTCATCGATACCGTGCCCAACGGCACCCCAGCCGACGTCGACGCGGCGATCACCTCGGCCGAACGCGGCGCCAAGGCCATGGCCGCACTTTCAGCCTACGAGCGTTATAAAATCCTGCACCGCGCCAGCGAAATCATGACCGAGCGAGTCGCAGATTTGGGGCGTACGATCACCCTGGAAGAGGGTAAAGTCATTGCCGAAGGTATGGGAGAAGCGGCCCGCGCACAGGAAACCATTGAGCTTTCTTCTGAAGAGGCCAAACGGCTCACAGGTGAGACGCTCGACTTGAGTGGCGCGTCCAACGGAGCCGGTAAGTTTGGTTTTACCCTGCGGGTGCCGTGTGGAATCGTCGCCGCGATCACCCCATTTAACTTTCCGCTCAATCTAGTATGTCACAAGGTGGGCCCGGCGTTGGCCGCGGGCAATTCCATCATAGTTAAGCCGGCCACGGATACCCCACTGTCGGCGCTCAAACTCGTCGAGATCTTACTAGAAGCCGGCCTGCCCCCCGAAGCCATACAGTGCGTAACCGGCCCCGGTGGATCGATTGGCGATGCCATCAGCGCCGATCCCCGCGTGCGCAAGATCAGCTTTACCGGCAGTCGCGATATTGGCGAACACATTTGTAAAACGGCTGGACTTAAAAAGGTCACCATGGAATTGGGGTCGAATTCGCCTCTGATCGTAATGGCCGATGCCGACTTAGAAAAAGTCGCTGCGGCTACCGCATCGAGTGGGTTTGCCAACGCCGGACAGGTCTGCATTTCGGCGCAGCGCGTGTTGGTAAACGAAGCCGTCTACGGCGACTTTCTCGACGTGCTAAAGCCGACTATTGAAGCGCTGAAAATTGGCAACCCGCTCGACGAGAGCACGAAGATGGGACCCATGATCCGCGAGCGCGATGCCGAACGCGTCAACTCGTGGATACAGGACGCTGTTGCAGGCGGCGCCCGCATCGTTACGGGCGGAACCCGCGAAGGCACGCTGCACGCGCCGACCGTCGTGGCCGACGTCGATCCAGGCATGCGCATTTCCTGCGACGAAATCTTTGGTCCAGCCGTGGCCGTTAGCCGCTTTAACGACATCGACAGCGCCATCGCCGTAGCCAACGATACCAATTACGGCCTCAGTGCTGCTATTTTCACGGAGAATATCAACTGGGCGCTACAGTATGCTCAGCAGGTTGATTCGGGCAATATTCACATCAATTGGGGCACCCAATGGCGTGCCGACTTGATGCCCTACGGTGGATTCAAAGAGAGCGGTATGGGCAAAGAAGGTCCGCGCTATGCCGTTGAAGAAATGACCGAAACAAAAATGGTGGTCATCCACTAACGCCTGATGCGCCGGGTAGCAATGCTACCCGGCGCACTGTAGCTTAGCATACTGCTCACCTGCGCGCTGTCCGCTCCAAAAAAGCAGCGCGCAGCTTCTGTGTAACGGGGCCGGGCTCACCGGAGCCGATCGTTGTTCCATCGAGCACAACGACCCCGATAGCCTCCGTTGTCGTGCCAGCCAAGAATACTTCCTCGGCCTCTTTAAACGCGCTTAACGAGAGCGATTTCTCCACCACATTTACCCCCATGTCGCACGCCAATTCGAGTAGCACCATCCGCGTTACGCTAGGTAAAATATGCGGGCCAAGCGGCGGGACGTAGATCGTTCCTTTTCGGACGCAAAACGCACTGGTCGAGGAACCTTCCGTTACCATTCCCTCCCCATCGACCAAAAGCGCTTCGAATGCTCCGCGTTCGTGTGCTTCCTGCTTGGCCAGAATATTGGCAAGGAGCGCAATGCTCTTGATATCACATCGCTTCCAGCGCAGATCGGGCGTGCTGATAACCGAAACGCCCAATGCGTATCGCTCAGGCGTAAGTCTATACAATTCCTTAAACGTCATGACGACCGTTGGAGGGACCGACGGACTGGGAAATTCATGGTGTCGTGGGGCAGCGCCGCGCGTGATCTGCACGTAGACGAGTACATCCTCAAACCCACACGCTTCAACGCCGCGAAGGATCTGCTGTGGCAGCCGTTCTTCACGTATGTCATAGGATATGCGCAGAGCCGCTAAGCTGCGCTCTAAACGCAGCATGTGTTCTTCTAGCGCAAAGAGCACACCGCCATAGGTGCTAATTACTTCGTATACGCCATCGGCAAACTGAAAACCGCGGTCCTCAATTGAGACAACGGCCCGGTCAATGGGCAGCAACTCACCCCCGACATAAGCCAATTCAGGCATTGCTACCGGACCCACCCAACGCTAACCACAGCGCTCGGTAATAGCGCATCAACCGCAGCGAATCTCCGCTAGCTGGGATCTCCGCTAGACAGTAGCCGGTATAACCATGTTGGTCTAAGAGAGCGAACAAGCGACGCCAAGGATACTCGTTCCACAATTCGGTGATGTGCACCATCCCAATGCGATCCTGTAGCAAGGCAAAGCTCCCCTCGATCGACCCACTCACCATATCGTTCATATTCGAATTCCAGCACACGCGCGCATTGGGATGGGGCGCGTAGTCCATGATCGCCCGCATGTTTTTCGGTTCGCAGGTAACGCGTCCGTGCACCTCCAAGCGGATTTCGACCCCCCAATCAGCCGCATATTCGGCGCATTCCTGCAGGCTGCGACCAATCTGTTCAAAGGTCTTATCCCGCTCAATACCCGCGTCGTCGTGCACCTTATTCGGCCGCACTTTAATCCCGCTGATTCCCAAGTCGTGTGCAAGTCTGACATACTCCTTGGTACCTGCAATCTGCCGCTCTAACTCGTCTGGGTCGGGCGAATCATACTCATACACGCCACCCAAACCGACTACCTCAATCGGCGACTCGGCCATGCGGGCGCGCAGATCCTTTCGCTCGGTCGAGTTGAGCGTGCATTCTACTCCGTGGGCATGACTCGTTCGCAGTTCGACCCCTTCAAATCCGGCCTGCACACAGTGCTCTTCTATGGTGTCCAGATCCCAACTACTCGCCAAGTTATAGGTAACTAAACCCAATTTCATATGCTATTCCCCTCTGCACCAAACCGTTCACTGCGAAATATCCCACGCTGCAATTCCAGGTACTGCTCCTTACTGAGCGCCGGCTTTTCCGTGGCGATAATCTCTTTTGCCCTACCATCCATCAATAGGTCTACCACCATCATGGCCATAGTCTTGGCCGGCGCTAAGTATCCAGCATCCATATCGGCAATATGCCAATTCGGACCGTGAATCCCCCCCAACGCACCCGTCATCGCCGGATGTAGCACCGGCATGATTTGACTCAGATCGCCCGCGTCGGTGGAGCCCCCCCCGTGAGGGTAGTCCCGATACTGGTCGCTCCCGAACAACTGACCGGCATTTTCCTTGAACAGCTCGCGCAATTGAGGGCTATTTCGCAAGGGTAAATAACCGGGTACCGTTTCAATCTGTATCTGACAACCCATCGCATAGGCCGCACCTCTGAGGGCGCGATCGACCTTGGCCTCGGCATCGAGGATCGCCTCTTGCGTGCGCGCCCGAATATAAGTTTCCATCCGCACTTCTGAAGGGATGATATTCACCAAATCTCCCCCCTTGGTGATTATCGGATGCACTCGAACGCAGTCGGCATCGCGAAAGGTTTCTCGCTGGGCATTGATTGCGCTGAGGGCCAACTGGGCCGCATTTAAGGCGTTGATCCCCTTTTCCGGCGCTCCTCCAGCGTGCGCCGCTCGACCGATAAAGGAAATGCTTTTGGCGAGAAAACCGTTGCTAGAAGCGGCAACCCCCATCGATCCCTCGGCGTGATCCGGGCTACTGCTGTGAATCATGATCGCCATGTCGACGTCGTCAAAGTAGCCCAGTTGGACGAGTTCAGGCTTACCAGCCAGAAAGGTGGTCTTCCCCTCCCGCACCAGCTGCATTCGATAGTCAATTTCGACGTATTCTTCAGCCGGCACGGCAAAGAACACCACGTCACCGTCTAATGCCTCGGAGACTCCCGATTCGACCAAACCATAAGCTGCCCCCATTAACCCAGCAATTTGCGCATTATGACCGCAGGCGTGAGCCGCACCAGTTTGCCCATCGGCGCGTGGATGATCGGGCACAATCAGCGCGTCCAACTCGCCCATGAGGGCGACGACGGGGCCTTTAGACCGGCCGGACAGCCGACCTTTAACGCCGGTTAGAGCCAATCCACGCTCGTGCGGCAAACCGAGCTGAGTAAACACTTCACTTACGCGTTCGGCGGTGTTCCACTCTTTAAAACCCAATTCGGGGCGGTCCATAATGGCTTCGCCAACGCCAATTATTTCGTCCCGACGGCGGTCTATGGCGCTGCATACAGCCTCTTTCATTGCCTGCCTGTCCATGCTCTTCTCCCCCCTCGCCTTGGCGAGGAAACGTCCTCTGTAGGAGCCAATTCTCTTGCGAGTTATAGCCCCCTCTCTTAGATTCTCGGAGGTCAAAAATCCAACTGCACAATACCCCTCCAAGCGGGTCCAGTCGTGTATTCCATACTCTTATTTGACGCCAATGCCTCTTTCAGCACAACCTTTGCTAACTTATTGCGCAACAGCGGGTACAGCGTAGAAACTGCCCATTCGATTGAAGTTGCCAAGACCTTGCACGAGGGGCATTCGTTTGATCTAATCGTGTTGGGCATTGACGGTTCAAACCCACTCGATCTATCGCAGTCTGACTTTGCCGATACCAAGATGCTGCTCTTGTTGTCCAGCGGCGAGAGCACGCCTACAGTCCCGGTTTCGTGGCCCGATCACACTCGGGTTTTTCACAAACCCTTCCGCACGGAAGCGGTCTTAGCCGCCATTTACGAAACGCTCGTTTCAGCGCCCGCCCCCTGAGTTATTACTTAGCCGTGTGGGAGAATGTCTGTCGTCCCACCCTCTCTGTAGGCAATAGCATCGTTTATCATGCGCACGATATCATAACTCGGAGTAAACCCGATATCCCGCTGCGCACGCGATAAATCGAATTCATAAAATGTGGGAATCCCCTCGACGGCAGCTTCGACAACGGACAGATGCAACAACTCGCCCAGCCGGTAAACCGCCTCGTCCCAGGTAAAGGGGCGCGGACCGGCCAACTGGTATGTCTGGCCGAGCGCACGCTCTTTGCCCAGGGCACATAAACACCCGTGCACAATATCGCGCACGTCTGCGATGTGCTTTTTAAAGGGACGGTTAAGGGCGTCTTTCAAAACCACCAATTGCTCCTGCCCATCCCAAAACTGGGCAAGCTCTGAATAGCTGTCCTTCATTTGCCCGAGATAAAACTGAGGAAACGCAAGGATCTCATCGGCTGCACGCACCATAGCAAAACGCAAAATAGTGACCGGAACTTGATAGCTGCGCGCGTAGCCGTTGCACAGCTCCTCACCAAGGGCCTTGCTTAACGCATAGGCGCCACTCGGCCGACTCGGCGTTTGCTCTGTAATTGGCTCTTTCATTCCACCGGGCACGTATTTGTCGTACAGCGCATCGGAACTAGCAAAGAGCAGCTGGCCGATGGAAGGCGCCGCCCGCACAGCTTCCAGCACATTAAACGTGCCGCGCACATTAATTTCGAAATATTCCTCATCCGTGAAGGGCCCTCCTCCCTGAAAGGCCGCACCGAGATGGTATACAGCCTCCATTTGATCGATGGCTTGGGCCAAATCTTCCGTAGAGGTTATACTGCCCTCCAACAGTTCAACACCCAACTTTTTAAGGTGTTCAACTCGCGGATCGCGCGGCCACACAAGCCCTCGCACCTGGTGTCCTGCACGCAGCAACTGCACCGCTAAATTAGCGCCAATCCGACCCGTGATACCGGTAATTAATACGCGCATATTTTCCTCCTTCGGGATCTATTGCCCGCAGCTGGCCTACGGCCTATACTCTGCAATCTAATCATACAAGGGAGCCCATACCATGGACAAGGCTAGCCTAGACTTTCAGCTGACAGCCGAAGAGCGCCAGCATTTCAATGAACAGGGATTTCTCGTAGTAAAAAACGCGCTCGCGCAGGAACAGTTGGACCGGTTAGAGGAGACTACCGACCGTATCTGGCACGAAGAACAGGCCAAGGGTCTAGGCGCCGACAAAAATCTTTTTCTGCCCAATTTCATAGGACGTGATCCAGCCTTTCTCGAATTGGTCGACCATCCGCAGACCTTTGCCAAGGTGTGGGGATTGCTCAACAGCTGGAATATCTATCTCTATCACGCCCATCTCGGCGTCACGCCACAGGAAAGAGACCATGGGACGCCCATGAACCCGTCGCTGGGATTTCACCAGGACAGCGGCAGAGTCAATTTAGAGCTGGAGGGCAATCCACGCCCCCGCCTTTCGCTTAAGGTCGCCTTTTGGCTGAGCGACGTTTCGCAGCCGGGCCGCGGCAATTTCTATATCGTTCCCGGTTCCCATCTCAACAACGACCTCGACGTGCCCAATGAGGCCTTGCCCGAGGGCGCCATACCCGTCTGCGCCCAGCGCGGTGACGCCGTTTTTTTTGACCGGCGCCTCTGGCATGCGCGCAGTCCAAACCACTCGCCCACCGTGCGAAAAGTGCTGTTTTATGGATATGCCTATCGCTGGCTGCGCACCAAGGACGACATGACGATTCCCCCGCAGTTGCTGGCTGAATGTGATCCCGTTCGGCAGCAGCTGCTGGGCGTCGGCACCAACTGCAACGGTTTTTTTTCCCCAAAAGACGAGGACGTACCGTTCAAACTATGGTTAGAAACACACCTAGGCAGCGCGGCCTAAGCACCGGCAATACGCGGCATCCACAGCGGCTCCTTGCCCATTTCGGCAAAGAGTAAGCGCTGAATCAGCTGCGCTTTGAGCGCCTGGTACGAAGGACTATCCCACAGGTTGTTCAACTCGTTGGGATCTTGCCCTAAGTCAAATAGTTCGCCGTAGTCGCGCTGGAAATACACCGTCAGTTTGTAACGCTCCTCGACATAGGTTTTGATATGGATCGTCGTCGGCTCGTGGCGGTTTTCCACCACGATATGGTCGCGGGCGCTGTCGCTGTCACCACGCCAAACCGGCCCCTGATCAACCCCGACCATAGAGCGCGGCACCTCGATATCAGCCCAGCGCAAGAACGTCGTTGGCAAATCGACCAGTGACTGCAGCGCATTACTCTGCTGTCCGGCGGGAATCTCTCCCGGGCAGCGGGCGATAAAGGGCAGGCGCACTAGATCCTCGTAGTGGAATCCCCCCTTGGCCACCAGACCGTGCTGCCCAAATAAATGCCCGTGATCGGTTGTAAACACAACCAGCGTATTCTCGGCCAGACCCAGCACATCTAAACGATCAAGAATCTGACCTATATACTTGTCCATCATACTGACCATGCCGTAATAGATCGCCACGTTCTTGGCCATTTCCTCCCGGTCGTGCAGGTGGGAATGATACCCGTGAATCCCCATACCCGTTTCTCGCCAAGGGGAGAAATCGGGCTTTTCCTGTTGGGTAAGCTGGAAATGAGGCGGATTCGCATCGTGCTCACCGGGAACGACCTGAGGTATCGTCAAAGCCGCCGGATCGTACATCTGGTCCCACGGCTCGGGCACCAAATAAGGGGGATGTGGATCGAAAAAGCTAGACCATAAGAAAAAGGGTTCATCTGCCGTTTGGTACTGTTCGAGCAGCGCACAACTCTCTTCGGCGATCCACGTGTTGTAGTGAAATTCTTCGGGAATGAGCCACCGGTGTTGTTGCGTCGTATTCGTCCCTGTCGGCGGTCGGTAATAATCACGCCAATTCGTTAAACCACGCTCTTCCATCCAAAGGGCATAGTGCTGCCCAACGTGGGCTTCATCGGCGTGATTACGCGCCAGTCGCACCGTATCAAATCCGTAAAACGGACCGTTAAAACCGCGCCAGAAATCGAGATCCTGCAGGGTCGGATAGGACTCAAGTGAGGTGTACTCGTCCGTGCTTTTTAGCGGCTGGAAGTGCGCCTTACCGACGAGTCCAGTACGATATCCGGCGGCGATAAAATCTTCGCCCACGGTATGCCGATCCTCGGACAGTTTCGTGCCCAGCGACCAAGCCCCGTGCTGGCTTGGATATTGCCCGGTAATCATAGAGGCACGCGTGGGCGTACAGGTCGGATTGGGACAATAGGCGCGCCTGAGCAGCATACCTTGCGCAGCCAGCCGATCCAAATTGGGCGTAGAGATTTCAGGATTGAGGCAACCCAGCGTATTCCAGTGCTGTTGATCGCTCGTTATGAGCAGCACGTTTTTTCCATTAGCCATAGTGATAAAACTCCGGTGAGAAATGAGGGTTTTAAACCCCGACCAATGCTAAGATACCCGTGGCACCCAGCAGACCTAGCGCGATATAGCGAAAGAGCGCTTGGTCGACTCGATTCCGCCACTTCAGGCCGAAAACAAGCCCAGCTATAACCCCCGGCAGAACGAGACTTCCCGACTCCAAAAGAGTCGCGTCGACCATACCCATTCCGCCCAAAACGAAAAGAGCTAGCATGTGCACTAAAGCAAAATAACCGATCAGTGTAGCGCGCAACACGCGGTGCGGCCATTGCTGCTTCAAACCAAATAAAATTACGGGTGGTCCGGACATTCCCGAGGCTCCAGCCAATACCCCACTTAGCGCCCCGGCCGCCAGTGCTCCCGGCCATTCTCTTCGCCACGGGTGACTTGGCCTAAGCCAAAGAACGACAGCAGCCGCTAACGTGATCCCCCCAATGACCGACCGCATGTGCCCGTCGCTAACGACCGACAGCACGTAGCCGCCAATCAACATACCCGGTGCAGCACCCAATGCCCATCGTCCGATTCTCCGCACGTCCATATCGGCTCGAGCCTCGTAAACGAGCATGCAAAGTAACACCACCGAACTAGCCAAAACCAAGGGAACCGCTGTCCGCGCAGGCAGTACCAATACAAGCAATGGGGTCGCCAATAGCGCATAGCCAAAACCCGTCAGCGAACCAATGAGAGCGGCCGCACCCGTGACGATATTGGCAAAAAGAATAACGGTCCAGTCCACATTCAACACGGTGGTTGCTCCTCTCTTTTCGACGTGCGAAGTATAGGTTCGCATTTGGCTCCCTTCAACCCAACGCTCACCGACAGGAACCATTGCCCGGCCCCACTCTTTCGGCTACCTTTCCACACCACACAACGCACACTCCAATGAGTCCAACCATGAAGCCTACCAAACTCGCGCTGATCGGCTGCGGCGGAATGGGCCAAAGCCACCTACGCCGCTTCCACATCCTCGCTTCGCGCCTGCATCTGCGAGCAGCCGTTGATATCGACTTAGAAGCCGCTCAGCGAGTAGCCTCGTACTTCCCTACAGCCCTTGCCAGCCAAGACTACGAATCCGTTCTCGACCAGGTTGACGCCGTGCTCATCGCCCTACCTCACCACCTACACTTCGAGGTGGCTCTTGCCTGTATACAGGCCGGCAAGCACGTGCTGTTGGAAAAACCCATGGCCAACTCAGAGGCCGAATGCACACAGCTAATCAGCGCTGCCCAGCAGCAGGGCGTCGTTCTCATGGTGGCTTATTGTATGCGCTTTCACCCGCTGGTGACGCATCTTAAACAGGCCCTCGACGAGCGCCTTGCCGGCGACCTCTTTCAGCTGTCCATTTGGACGGAACAGCATACCGAACGGCCGGCTGATTCGTGGATGTGTCGGGTAGAAACACTGGGCGGAGGACAGCTCTTCAGCCACGGCTGCCACTACATCGACTTGCTGCTGTGGTTTCTCGGTTCTCCGGTACGTGGCGTTCATATGGGAACCAACCGGGGAACACCTTGGATGGAACGAGAGGGAACCAGCAATGTGTGCATCGAATTTCCCGAAGGGCGACTCGGATACCACTACGGCACTTGGGGAGCGCGCGGTTCCCGTTTGCGCTACGCCATGCACGCCCACTGCGATGAAGGCATGTTAGAGGCCGATATAACCGGCAAACAGCTTCTGCTCCACAAGGGCAGCGAAAGTCAGGTATTATTGCAGTTGGCCGACTCTGGCAAGCACACAGAAAATGAGATGAGCCATTTTCTCGACTGCATCGAGACGGGCGCCACACCGCTTACTGACGGTTGCACGGCGGTGCGGAGCCTGCGCACAATCTGGCGCCTCTATGCCGCCGAAGCACAGCGGGAATGGGCGGACCTACGCGCAGTCTAACCCTTTGCCAAGCAGGGAACTCTCCCCAACTGGATAAAAGCGAAGGCCCTGCGTATCTTCGGACAATACCCATTACACTCTGAATTCCGACAGACCAACAGACCATGTCTTCTGCCCAACTTCGAGTTCTATTACCCATAGAAAATCCCCCAAGCGAAACCGCCCTTGTCACACTTGCGACGGCCGTTGCCACTTCCGCTTGGGACGAGGTACACCTAACCCATGTAGTACCAAACGGAATGGCTCCAGACCGGCAACGCGAACAGCAGCTGCGCGATTTAGCCGACCGTGTGCTCGCTTGCGGCGTGGGCGCATTGGTCCATATCGAGCGTGGCGACGACGTCACCGACGTCTTGAGCCAATCGCTCAAACGCTGGTCATGCAATATGATGATTATGGGGTGGAAAGCAGATATCGATCGCACGGCCGTTCTCGCAGCCAGCAATCGCTCGCTGACCAAGGATATGGACGTCGATACGCTGATCTTTAAAGATCGGTCCTTTCACCCGGCTCAGCGCATTCTCGTCCCAACCGGCGGCGGGCCTCATTCGATTCTCGGCATACAAATTGCCTACGACCTAGCGCAACACTGGGGCGCGGAGCTGGAAATTCTGCGCATTGCCCGAGACAACCAGTGCAACCCGGACGACCCCCTTTTCAACCGCTACTGCGCGCAGCTGGCACAGGATACCAAACTCCAGCTACGGCTGCTCAATATCGATGCGCCCATTACCATCTTAGCTGCAACCGATGTCGTTGAAGCCGTTGTCGGTCACGCAGAGGAACGCGACCTAGTCGTCGTCGGCGCTTCTAACGACTGGCGGCAGGAAGAATACCTCAGCGGATCTATACCCGACAAAATCGCCAACCGCGTGCCCTGTTCGGCGCTAATGGTTCGATCCGCGGTGACCAACCAGCTGCGACTGAGCTCTATTTTTTGGGAACAGATGATTCGCCTTGAGCTACGTCCCAAGGACAAATGGGACGCCATTGGCCAGATGATTGAAGTGCTTATCGAAGAGGAGCAATTCCCATCGACGCAGCGTCAACGCGTCCTTGAAGCGGCGCTCAATCGAGAGCAACAAAGTTCGACAGCTCTTGGTCATAATACCGCCATCCCCCATGCCCCGATTCCCGATCTTCCGGGTATGATCGGCTGCTTAGGTATTTGCCCCGATGGCTTAGACTTTGAGGGAAGAACAGATGAGAAAGTGCACTTTATTTTTTTACTGCTAACTCCTCAGCAGAATTATCGCAGCTATATTCCCATCCTCGCCCAAATTGCCAGCTTAGTGCGCAGCGACGATATGCGCCATGCGCTCCTCAGTTCGCAAACACCGTCTGAAGTTACGGCCCTTCTCAAACAGATCGAAGCTACCTAACCGTGAGTTACCCTATACAAGCGGCCATTGACCTCGGCACCAACACGGCGCTGATGGTCATCGGGCGCCGGCGGGGCAACAGACTAGAAATTCTCGCCGACTTGCACGCCGTCGTCCGCCTTGGCCAAGGGGTTGATGCCCATGGCTTGCTAGCCAGCGAAGCCATGGATCGAGCGAGTCTACAGATACGCACCTACGCTCAGAAAGCGCGCGAGCTAGGCGCTCAGCGCGTATGCGCCTGGGGCACTTCGGCTCTGCGCGATGCGGCCAACCGCGAACAATTGATCGAACGCGTAGCTCGCGAAAGTCAGATAGAACTGCGTCCCCTATCCGGAGAGGATGAGGCCGTGCTCACCTTCCTTGGGGCAGGTGGCAGCCTAGCGCAGCCCATTCCCTACGGAGTCATCGACATCGGTGGAGGATCTACTGAAGTTGCGCTCGGCACCCCCGAACACATGCAGTTTTCGCAGTCCTACGATGTGGGTTCGGTGCGACTGAGCGAACGCTATTTTAACTCGCTTCCTCCGAATAAAGGCGCCGTAGAACAGGCCAACCACCATGCCGCCGAAGCGTTTAAAAACCTACCGGTGATTTCCCCGCAGATGCCTCTACTCGGCGTAGCTGGCACGGCGATGGTTTTGGCCGCCTTAGACGCGAAAAAAAATCGTTTTGACGATCCGGACCTCGACGGGTACTACCTACCTGCTGACCGCATTGAGGGCCTTTGCCAGAACGTGCTTGACCAAGACTACGCTGAGCTGTGCACTCAACCTGCCATTGGCACAGCGCGCGCCAATATCATTGGAGCCGGAGCCCTTATTCTGCGCGCTTGTGTCCGACAGACCGGCTGCCCGGGAATAAGCGTATCGCTGCGCGGCCTGCGCTATGGACTCTTAGAGCAGATGTTTAGCTGAGCGAGGCCAGCACGGCCTCAACGTGGCCGTCTACCTTCACTTTCCGGATAATATTGACCAAGATACCTTTCTCGTCTATGACAAAGGTCGAGCGCTCTACTCCCATGTACTTTTTTCCATACATGTTCTTTTCTTTCCAAACATCGTAGCTCTCTATAGCCTGCCGATCGGGATCAGCCAACAGTGGAAAGGGCAGTTGAAATTTATCGCGAAAGCGCTGGTGGCTCGCTTCGTCATCGGGAGATACGCCGAGGATCACCGCATTGACAGCCGCGTAGTCGGCCTGCGTATCGCGAAAGCCGCACGCCTCTTTCGTACAGCCCGGCGTATCGTCTTTCGGATAAAAGAATAGCACGACTTTTTTTCCTTTAAAATCGCTTAGGCTAACCGAATTACCATCGGCATCCGCCAACGTAAAATCAGGGGCTTGCTGACCTATTTCAACCACGTTTTTCTCCTTTATTATCGCCAGTTTTCCGACCAATCGCAGGTGTGATACTGGCTTTGTATACGCCATTCGCACAGCATGTGCAGCAGGTCTTTCTTTGCTTCTTCTCCGTCGGGATCGTCCCACAAGTTATGCGTTTCACCCGGATCTGTTTGCAGATTAAATAACTGACCGAACGACTCGCCGAGAAAGTGTACCAGCTTCCAGTCCCGCGTGCGCACCATACTCATAAAGTCGGTCTCTTGGAGGATCCCGTCGCGGGCGTGCTCAGCAAAGACGCAATCGCGCCCCGCCCACGGGCGTCCTTCGATAGCCGCACGAAGCGATTCCGCCTCGAAATAGGACGGGACCTCTATGCCCGCCAGTTCCAGGATGTAGGGAGCGATATCCATTTGCTGGCATAAACCGTCGACCCGGCGTCCCCCCGCCGCTCGCCCGGGCTGCCAAACGATCATCGGCACGCGCGTTATGATATCGTACATCGTCCACTTTTGACTGTGGCCGTGATCGCACAGGCAGTCCCCGTGGTCGGAGGTAAAAATGACGACTGAATTTTGCAAATAGCCCTGCTCATCCAAGGTTGAAAGTATCTGCCCAACCTTTTCGTCAATCATCGTCACATTAGCCAGATAATAGGCGCGCTGGCGCTGCAGTGCGTCCGCCGAAGGCTCGAGCTGATGTACCACCGAGTCGTGATCTACTTCGACATTGTGCCGGCGCATCGCCTGCAGGGGTGGCGGCTGCTCAGCGAGTTCCTCTTCGCTTGGAGCTGGCAGAGGCAGCGTTCGCTTCAGGTAGGGCTCTGCATAGCGCGGCACAGGATCGTAAGGCGGATGCGGGCCGGGAAAACCAATTTGTAAAAAAAGCGGTTCGGTTTGCGGGTAAGATCGGATCCACCACTGCGCCAGGTCCCCGACGAACATGTCGGGATGCATGTCCTCGTCTAATTCCCATTCAAAGGCGCCTAAGCGATCGCGATAATCCGATAGCTGCCGATACAGTTCGCGCTGCTGTTTGACTAACCCGCGCGCCTGGAGCGCCTTATCCCATTCATCAAAAAAGTAGCGACCCTCCAAGTAGCGATCCTTGTTTTCAACTACGTAGCGCTCGTGAAAACCCAGCGGAGTTTGAAAGGGAAACGTGTGCATTTTCCCTACATTCACGCAGTGATAGCCACCTTCGGCCAGATACTCTACCCAGGAACGCGTCCATCGATCGGCATTTTTTAGGATGCCCGTAGTATGCGGGTAGAGCCCCGTAAAGAGCGATGCGCGCGCAGGCGCACAGGATGGTGCCGAAACAAAGCACTGATCGAAACTAACCCCCTCGCGCACCAGTCGATCCAAGTTGGGCGTTTCAACAAAGGGGAAACCTAGTTCAGCAATCGTATCAAAGCGCTGCTGGTCCGTCATGATTAGAATGATATTAGGTCGCTCACCCATGGGATCTCCCGTTGTTAAGCTCCGAAAAAGACCTATTTTTTTAGGGCTGTATCTAAACTACACAAACAGATAATTAGCACCCCGTCAACTTAGCGCACAGGGAAAGGATTCACCCGATGAAATTGGGCATCGCCGGCTATCCACAGGTCGGCAAAAAGACGCTTTTCAGCCTGCTGACCGGCCAAACCATCAGCGAACAGCGCAGCAACCGCCAGGGCTTAGCGCCCGTAGGCGACCCTCGCTTCGACCGCCTCGTAGACCTATATCACCCACAAAAAGAGACCCCTGCCGTCGTCGAATTTGAGCTGCTGCCCGACCTAGACGAGGACGCCACGCGCAACGCACAGGCGCTACGGGCATTGGAAAACGTCGACGCAATCTGCCACGTCGTCCGCGCCTTCAACGACGAAGCGGTCTACCACATCAGCGGTTCCGTCGACGCGGCGCGCGACGCCCAGCGCTTCGCAGAAGAGCTGCAATTCAATGATTTAGTTTTTATCGATAAACGCCTCGAGCGGATCGCCCGCGAGCAAAAGAGCAAAAAAGACGAACGCGCACAGCAGGAACAAGCCCTGCTTGAACGGATGAAAGAGCACCTAGAGAGTACGACTTCTCTGGCTGAATTTAGCTTTACCGCAGACGACGAAAAATTGCTCAGCAGCTATCCCCTCCTTACGCGCAAAGCGGTCATCAATATCATCAACGTCGAAGAGAGTGACCTACAGAACGATGCACTCGTCGCCTCTATACAGGAAAGCCTAAACGACCCTTCTCATGCCTGCATTGCCGTATCGGCCCAGATCGAAGGCGAGTTAGCTCAGCTCGACTCCGACGAACGCAAGGCCTTTTTAGAAGATCTCGGCCTAGAGCAAACGGCACTCGAACGCCTGACGCAGCTGTGCTATGCGACACTGGGATTAATCTCATTTTTCACGGTAGGTGAGGACGAGGTGCGGGCGTGGACAATTCGCGCCCAGTCCCTCGCTCCGCAGGCTGGCCGCGCCATCCACTCCGACATTGAGCGCGGCTTTATTCGCGCCGAGATTATGGCCTATGCCGACTTGATCGAATTAGGCAGCGAGGAAAAAGTCAAAGCAGCGGGAAAATTCATGCAAAAAGGCCGCGACTACGTCGTCGAAGACGGAGACATCATCCACTTTTTATTTAAAGTATGACGCGAAGATAATAGCCTTTATTTACCCGCTATTTCTTCAGCAAAAAAGGGGCATTCCGCCAGCAAGTTGCACTCATCGCACTCGGGCTTGCGCGCTTTGCAGATATAGCGTCCGTGCAGCACAATACGCTGACCGAAGGCCGTCCATTCTGCCTGCGGCAACAGTTCGCCCAGCGCCATCTCCACTTTAACGGGATCCTTTTGATCGGTTAACCCCAAGCGTCGACTCACACGCCCTACGTGGGTGTCGACAACGATGCCGGGCACCGAAAAAATATTGCCTAAAATCACGTTGGCGCTTTTGCGACCAATGCCGGGCAACCCCGTTAGTTCGTCCATCGTTCCGGGGACTTCGCCACCATGTTTATCTAGTAGAATCTGCATGGTAGCGCGAATATTTTTGGCCTTTTGCCGGTAAAACCCCGTCTGGCGGATATCCTCCTCCAGCTCCTCCAAGGGAATGGCTACATAGTCGGCTGCCGTGCGATATTTTGCAAAGAGATCCCGGGTCACCTCATTCACTTTTACATCTGTGCACTGGGCCGCCAGTACGGTAGCAACGAGCAACTCCAATGCGTTTTGGTGATCTAACTCGACTCGAGGCTGTGGAAACGTGTTCTCCAACGCCCGCGCTACCCGCAGCGCTTTTGCCTTCACGTCACTAGTGCTCATTACCAAACTTCCTCCCTCTAACGAACGGAAACGCGCGACCGCCCCCAGCGATGACGCTGCCCTTTCCAAGAAAACATACCGACAACTCCGAGCCCTCCAACTAGCGCTACGTGTACGGGTTGAATCAGCGCCCAAAGGGGCCAATAGCGCACCAGGGCAGGACGCTTAACGAGCGCCTGCGCACGTCTAAAAAAGAGACCCTCAGCTCCCCACTTACAGGCAATTACCCCAGCGAGCAAGACGGGATGAACCCACCCGACTAGGGCAATGAACGGCGTGAGGACCACGGACCAACTCAACAGGTAGGTGATGACCATGTACGAAAAAAAAAGTGGATCCAAGCGAAGCATCAGCGTCGCATTCGATGCCCAGCGCGCACGTTGGTTAAACAGGCCCTGCCAAGAAGGCGCCACAGGATGCTGAGTGTGTGCCGCATCGTCGCAGGCAAACGCAATGCGCCAGTCCGTCTCAGAGCGCACCATTTGCATCAGCAGCACGTCGTCCCCCGAAGCTCTGTGCATTACTTTCCCGTATCCTTGCACTTGTTCATAGGCACTCCGGCGGAAAACTAAGTTTTGGCCAGAGGCCGCCATCGGGTGCGCTTGACCGCTGCTGCCCCAGATACAGGCCATCAAATTCAGAAAATCAATGGCCTCGTAGCTGGCGCGTGCGCCAAGCGACTCGTGCGGAGAACCGATCTGAGAAAAGCCGATCACCATGCCCACATCGGATTCGAGATAGGACAACATAGCATCGAGCCACTCGCTACCCATCAGGCAATCGGCGTCCGTCGTTGCAATCACTTCACCCCGAGATTGCGCAATACCCAACGCCAGTGCCGCCTTTTTAGACCCACCCTCTGCCCGCTGCAGCAGGCGCAGGCGATCGTCCTGGCGAGCAATTTCTGCCACTAGGGCGGCCGTTGCATCGGTTGACCCATCGTCGACTACGATAATTTCATAGTGGGGATATTGTTGGGATGTTAGCTGGCCAAGACACGCTTCGATGCGCTGCTCCTCGTTGCGGGCGGCGACCACTATCGAGACAAAAGGTCGTTCAACTGAGCGACCTGCGCGCCAGCGCATACCGCGCATAAACCACGCGACACCAGCCAAATAGAGTGCGATATCGGCAATTAGCAACAGTTCGAACGGAGAAAGGGAAAACAGATGCACGCTAGTCGCGTAGTTCCTTGACGAGGGAAAACATACCACGGTACCCTTCTGAACAGTTCCGACACATGTCGACAGCGTTGCGATCGCGCAGCAATTGTTTACGGAAATCCATGTAGGAACGCCCCCGCCAGATTGATTTAAACGAAGTCCCGTCAAAGGCGTCCCCCATTGCATAATCGACGTCTTTGTCGAAACAGCACGGGGCCACCGAACCGTTCCAATTAATCATCGAGCTATACCAGAGGACTTTGCATCCGCGGGCAGGTTGGCCCTTCACGACAAGTGCGTTATCGCGCTCTTCGTAGCGGCTGTAGGCTTCGTTGTTCGGCAGGAACAGTTGGGCGTCTTCCTCGCTATACACCTGGGCTGTCTTGACGAGAAACTTATCGACGCCCAGTTGGCGCGCCTTGGCTTCGGCGGCAGCCATATCGGCTTCGTTGTGGCGCATAACAATAAACTGCAGGTTGATCAGCGGCGTCTCGGCGCCTCGCCGCTGCTTCACTTCGACCAATCGCCGCACTCCGTCAAAGACTCGTTCGATATCGCCGCCCACCCGATATTGAGCATAGGTTTCCTGCTCAACCCCGTCGAGTGATACGATGATTTCGTCCAAACCCGAGTCGACAATGGCCTCGGCCTCCGCCTCGCTGCGTATATAGTGTCCGTTGGTGCTTGTGAACGTAAAAAAGCCCTTTTCATGGGCATAGCCAACCATCTCGTTAAAACACGCATTTAAGTAGGGTTCGCCCTGGTTCCACATCATCATCATGAAGGCGCGATCGGCTAATTTATCGACTAAGCCCTTGAAGTCATCGAGTGACATATTTCCGCGCGGACGCTTCATTTGTCCGTTGCCCGAAGGACACAGCGGGCATTTTAAATTGCAGAAATTCGTCGGTTCGACCATGAGCATAAACGGCTGGCCCCACACGACGGGCCGGCGCGCGACCCAAGAGACGAGCATGGAACTGAGGACCATGAGAGCGTTGGCCAACCGTTTCCAGCTAAAGATGCGCCAGTAGCGGCGAACATAGCGGGGAAGCCCCTTTGATGCGACCAGATATGCCATGCGGCCTTTCTATCGAATAATAAAAAACGGACGTCCCTATTTACACCTTCCAGCGAAACAAACCCAAACGACCGGCCGGCGCAAGGAAAACGACATAGGGAATATACAAAACTTCCAACAAGGGCAGATAAGCTCCCCACGCAAGTGGATGGAGGCGTGCCATATGCCGCAGCAGGAGAGCGTCAACAAACCACCTAGCTGCCCAAATCGGCCACAGCCACTCGAGATGGATTCCGCCCAACTCAGCCACCAACCCGGCCCCTAAGCCCACGTGGAAGGCATAAACAAGTGCCGCCAATAAGAGAGCAGGTCCTCTGTAATGTCCCCCCTTTGCCGCATGGCGCATTTTCTGGTGGACGATCCGCCGCCACTGCGCGGAAGAGGGCAGAGACGACACAACGGCACGGCGATTAAAAACCATCTTCCAACGCCCTCCTGCCGCGACCAGTCGCATGAAATACACGTCGTCTCCCCCGAGCAAATGGCCAATGCGCTGAAACCCATCAACTTCATCGTACACCGCCTTGCGGTAGGCCAGATTTCGTCCCGTACAGGAAAGAGGAACTCCCTGGGCAAAACTGCCGGCAGCCAGTCCCCCGACCGCCGCATTTTCCGCCGATAGCACGCGTTGCATAAGCGCATGGCCGGCTTCGGTATGCGCATGCCCGGCAACCAACCCCACATCGTCGTGGAAATGATCGGCCATGGAACGAGCCCAGTTGGGGGGTGGACGACAATCCGCATCGGTAAAGAGCAGGATCTCCCCCCTAGCAACGGCGATTCCCTGCGCCAAAGCACTTTTTTTAGCACAGCGGAAGGCTACCTCATCCGGTGCCCGCACGAGGTGTAGCCTAGGCCATTCTGACGCCCACGCGGTGACGATATGCTCCGTCTCGTCAGTCGAGCGATCGTCAACGACGAGCACCTCCCATTCGCCTTCGTAGTCCTGCTGACACAGGGCTTCCAAGCAGCCTGCGATCGTCTGCTCTTCGTTGCGCGCAGCAACAATAATGCTCAGACTCGGCTGCTTAAGCGAGGGTAGCGCACACTCTTCCCGACGGTACAGGCCGCGCAGCAACCACAGCAGCGATCCGATATAGCTAGCACCGCCGACGATCAAACACGCTTCGATTAGGTTGGAAACCTGCATCAAAAATGCCGATAGCGCAGATCGAAAAAGAGGTGATCTTGCCGCCCGTCCCCCATACCCGTGCGTCGCTCAGGCACCACACTATTGCCCCAATTAGGCGGCAGATAAATCTGTTTCCCCCATTCAACAACATACCCGAATTCGACGGCGATCTGCCCGCCCCATTGCCAGCGAGTAGCCAATTCCAACTCGGTGCGTTGCTGTATAATTCCATCGAGAAAAGCCTTGCTCTCCCGTTCGTCGCCGGGCCTCCAACCGTAATGTATATCTCCCCCAACATTGCGCAGGCCGCCATCTTCGAGCACTTCATTTTCCCCGTGGCGTGTGCGGCGAGCTCCCATTTTCAACGTCCACTCCGCCGTTAGACGCTTCTCCAATGCGAGCGCAATGCGGTCGCTGTTGGGCGCTAATTCATGTCCCAGTGACACGTCAAAATGCCGGAAGGTATTTATGGGAAATTTGTGCGTATAGATCCACGGTTCAATCCGCACGTATTCAACCAGCAAATCACCGTCGGACAGCAGGGGTGGATCGACCCAAAGCATGCCGGTTTGCAGGGAAAACTTATTGGCAAAATCGTCGGAGAAAATAGCGGCCTTCTTGAGGTCATCAATGACATAAGACAGATAATAGCGCCTGTTCCCCCCGGGATGGATATCAAAGTCCAACCCCATCATTACGTTGTCCTTATCGCCCAGATGGCTCTGCGCAGCCCAGTAAAACATGAGCGGATTCAAATAGGTCGGCTCCAGCCCGCGATCACCGTAGACCACCATTTCGTGAAATCCTACATCTAACCAAGAGGTCAACGCCACTTCCAAGCGATGTGCCGCCAAAAACTTTTGCCGTTCGATGACGCGCGACTGCCCGTTGGCAACATAGGAAGCCTGGGGATCAGCCATCCCGCTGCACAGCGGCGAATCTGGACGATCCGGGCACGGACGCAGGGCCCCGGCAATACTCACCAAGCGAAATGCACCGATATTCGATTTCAGGCGCAGCATGGTAAAGGATGGCGCGTGGTTACTCAGCCCGAGATTGTCATCACGTCCGGGCCCCCAGCGCGCCTCGTCCTTGCCAAACTCGACGTCGATATAGGGCAGAGCAAACGTCATATACCCCAACGCCTCGTGGTAGTCGGTCAGCGAACCTTTTAGCTGGGGCACCTCTATCCGCCGCTGATAGACTTGGTCGCGCCAAGTATAGGTCCGGGTCCCCTGCTCGCGCGTTTGGGTAAAACTGATGCGAAAACCAACGTGCTCACCCAACAGACCGCGCACCGTTCCCCCCACAGTCTGCCGGTAGATGCGCTCCGACTCGGCGCGCTGAAACCCGACAAACCGATCGGTCTGCTGGCGGAACAGCAGATCAGCGCGCACATCACCCTCCTCTGCGCTATAGTAGAATGCTGGCAATCCCGCACGAACGCGCCCTTTTAACCCTGCGGGGAGTTCCCGTCCCAATTCAAAGGACCAGGCGCTTTCGTAGCGTTCTAACAGCGCGCGTTCTACCGCACTTATTTCCCAACCTGCGTCCACTGCACGGCGTACTGCGCGGAGCAATTCGGCCACGTACTGACGACTAAAGGGGCGAATGCCCCCGACCTGTCCACCCAGCACCCCGCGCGCCTCAAATCGCTCTACAAACGCGTATACCGGATGGTCCAATGGCACATTCACTGTGCGATCGGCCATACTCGAAACCACTGTGAGCAGGCAGATCAGTAGCCCACCCCACCATCTTGACAGGTCAAATTCCGACCTATACGTTTTCTGGTTGCACAAAAACATCAACCCCCATAAGAAAGAACGCACAGCATGCAAGCAATTGAGCGCATAGAAGCCAGAGAAATTCTCGACTCACGCGGCAACCCCACCGTAGAGGTGGATGTCGTTTTAACCGATGGACATCTGGGTCGCGCCGCAGTGCCGTCCGGCGCGTCTACCGGAGAGCACGAAGCCGTAGAGCTGCGCGATGGCGACAAAGGACGGTATCTGGGCAAAGGCGTATCCCAAGCGGTGGCCAACGTTGCTGAGGAAATCGCCCCCGCTCTGATCGGCCGCGATCCATCAGACCAGGCATTGATCGATGCCACTATGATCGCCTTAGACGGCACCCCGAACAAGGCGCGCCTGGGAGCCAATGCCATCTTAGGCGTCTCTCTAGCTTGCGCTAAAGCCGCTGCCGCCGCCGCAGGGCTGCCCCTTTTTCGCTACTTGGGTGGCCCCGGCGCGCGCACGCTACCGGTGCCCATGATGAATATACTTAACGGCGGGGCCCACTCCGATAACAACGTCGATTTGCAAGAGTTCATGATCATGCCTGTAGGTGCGGAACGCTTTTCCGATGCGCTGCGCATGGGCGCCGAGATCTTCCATCACCTTAAAGCCGTTCTCAAAGACAAAGGGTTGGCGACCTCAGTCGGGGACGAAGGGGGGTTTGCGCCGAACCTCGGATCCAACGACGAAGCCCTCGACGTCATTCTGACCGCCGTGGAACACGCCGGCTACAAACCGGGAGAGGAAATTCTACTCGCCCTCGATGCGGCTTCCAGTGAACTCTATCAAGATGGCCACTATACTTTCCATTGGTCCGACGGGGTTCAGCGCAGCTCAAGCGATATGGTCGCATTCTACGCCGAGCTATGCAAGCGCTACCCGGTCATCTCCATAGAGGACGGTTTAGACGAGAACGACTGGGACGGCTGGAGTGAACTCAGCACTTCCCTCTCGTCCACCGTGCAGTTGGTCGGTGACGACTTATTCGTAACCAACACCGAACGCCTGCGCCGCGGCATTGATGCCCATATAGGCAATTCGATTCTCATCAAGGTCAACCAGATCGGCACGCTGAGCGAAACGCTCGACGCCATCGAAATGGCGAAAAAGGCCGGTTATACGGCCGTCATATCGCACCGCTCCGGCGAGACGGAAGACACGACCATCGCCGATATCGCCGTGGCGACCAACGCCGGGCAGATCAAAACTGGCTCGGCTTCGCGGACAGACCGCATCGCCAAATACAACCAGCTCTTGCGGATCGAGAACGAATTGGGCAGCCAGGCACTCTACCCACAGCGCGGAGCCTTTTACAACCTGCGCGACTAGGAGGAGATTCCCGCAGCTACCGGGCGTTCCAACAGCCGCAGAACCGCGTCCGTAAGGGCGTCGCCGATGAGCGTATACAGCGTGCGCGACAGCAGCCAGGCGCAGGCTACGGTAGCCGCAAAGCCCGGACCAACTCCAATCGTCAACGCAAAGACGCCGACCAATCCAAGGTCGCCCAAATCGAACAGCCTGCGCACATGGGCATGCTGCCGTCGGACCGGCCCCGCCATCCGCTCCCCTACCAAGCGGATGGCGGGCAGACCGACAAAAAGAGCCAAACTCATTCCAAAGAGCGGACCGGAGACTAGTCCCTCTGCCGGTTGGCTGCCAATCAGCAAACCGGCGGCGCTCAGCGAGCAAATCTGCAGGGCCGTTGCACCACCTTCCGCCAGGCGCAGTATTTCGACTCGGTGCAAGGTCGTGTGAATGATCCATATACCTGCAACCAAACCGATCCACACCGGCTCAACCGCTACATTAACTCCCATTCCAACGCCCAGTAAAATGCCTGCCCCCACCAGATAAGCAAAGTAGCGCGGACCCGTTCCCCGCGTGACTAGATCGATTACAAGTCCAACCGCAGCACCAATCCCTAAGCAACAGAAAGCACGCCCAGCTAAGCCCTCGAGCAGGATTGGATTGGCAAAAGGTAAGTAGAGGACGATGGGAATTTCTGAACGCATTTGCAAACTACCCACTCCCAACAGCACCATGCCGATGCCAATCGAAATAGAGGGCGTTCGATGAGCTTGACCGCGCATGCGCATGTTCTTGCTATTCCCCCTTGATTGCGGCAAACTCATGGCCATGATGCCGCCCAAAGCCAACAGGCCGCCGCCCCCAAGGAGGGTGCCCGTTTTTGTTAGGAAGAGGGCGCCGACTAACGCGCCAAGCAAGACGGCGACCTGTCCCGCCTCAGCGCGCAGAGTCTGTAAGCTCATCCCCTTTATCACGCGCCAGTCAACCGAGCAGCCAAAAGCCATCGAAGACCAGCCAGCTAAAAAGACGGCAGACATCACAACACCGAGTAGCAGCGCTTCATTCAGCGCGGGCAAGCAGGTATATCCCAGCACCCAACCGACGATTACGTGATAGAGTCGCGAAGAAAGTAGAGTTTGAACACGCGTGCCCGTCCATCGGGTCCGATAGCGGCTCACCGCGCCATACAGGCAGATTGAGAACGCAATGCCCAGCAAAAATGCTACGGCCGATCCCACCATGTAGTCCAGCTATCCTTGAGCGTAAAATATGTGGGGATATAAAAAAGGCTGCTGAGATCTTCCAAGATCCCGCAGCCTCCTTCAGGGAACCTTTTACTAAAAGGGCAAATCGTCGTCATCGCCCCCCTGCGGGTTGTAGGGCGGCGGCTGTGAAGGACCCGGATCTGCGCCAGAGCCTCCCATATTACCACCGCCTCCTCCTTCGCGGGAATCGAGCATTTCCATCTCGTTGACCACGATCTCCGTGGTGTAGCGCTTTTGGCCGCTCTGATCATCCCAAGAGCGCGTTTGCAGTTTACCTTCAACATAAAGCTTAGAGCCTTTACGCAGGTAGTTTTTAGCAATTTCGGCCAGCTGCCGCCACAGGACTAGTCGGTGCCACTCCGTGCGCTCCTGACGCTCCCCATTGCGATCTTTCCAACTCTCTGTCGTAGCCAAGCTAAAGTTGGCCACAGCCACTCCGTCGGGCGTATACCGAACTTCCGGATCTCCGCCTAAATTTCCAATTAAAATGACTTTGTTCACACCCCGTGCCATGCCGATCTCCTTTTTGCCCATTTTGCATCGAAACTACACCCTCAATCGGTCATATCTTACAACCGCCTTAGTTCCCAGTCAAGAGGGAAAACGGCGTTTTAGAAGGGCTGTTTCACTCCTAGCTCAACCGCATTTCAGATTGACAAAATTGGGCAGATTCATACATTGGCGCTATAATGGAGAGCGCATTCAAGCGCGCAAGGTGACTGTCTATCGTGGGCAAAAAAAAATCATCAAAAACAGGCCTGCTCAAATCGCTACAAAAGATGCTGGGCTCGACCAAAGACAAGTCGCGCCGAGGTGCCAAAGCGCCTTCAAAACCGCTACATGGGCGGAATAGCGATCTCTTCGCTCCTTATTTACCCCCCCGCGTTGATCTAGACCTGCTGCTACACCCTTCCAAGAAGCGCAACAGCCCCATTCCTCACCAATTCAGCACAGGGACCGTATTGGTGAGCCAACGCCACGGCGTTAAATGCCTCCTGCTAGACGTCGTTGAAGGGGTCGACTTGGCGATGCTCAAACAGATTTGTCGCCGAAAATTAACAGACAATCGGTTCGCCTATTTGCCCTTGGGCACCATGGTAATCAAGGACGCCGTAGCCCATCAGGGCCGCGATTTCATCGCTCGCCTAGGCAAGGGGACGGTATTGCTCAGCCCCGGAGGCCATCCCAACGGCTATTTACTCGATGAAATTGCCCTCCCTCTGCGCAAAGAATTGGGCAGCAACGGCCAGTACATGCCGCTGACGGAGGTTTCTTCCAAGCGCAACCTACAGAAGCTGGTAAACCTCCCCGACAGTTTTTTTCTGCTTAAAGAAGACCTGCTGCACACGCCCGAAGCACCGGCCATGACGGTTGAAAAGGGGTCGCTGGTTATAAGCCGCGGCGGCACGCTCACCGGTCTTATGTTGGAGGACGTGCAGTTGCCCCTGCGCAAGAGCGTTGTCGACCTGACGGCTCTTTTTGCGCTAAAAACGACCTACAAGAGCTTTCCCCTGGATATGCTCCTGGACCAAGCGCGCACGTCAGGAAAGGAGATTCCGATCGAACGCGGCACGTTTCTCTTCAGCTCCTACGGAAAGGTCTATTTTGTTTGGAGAGAAGGAGTTACTGCCTCCGAAAGCACGCTAAAAACTTGGTCTATTTCGGCGACAATCGTCGACCCCAATATCCTGGAAGTGTCTGTAACCTACAGCAATTCCATTGGTGGTCCGGGCCAAGTGATCACCCAAGATGAAATCAACTACCTGCGCGACGTATTCAAAACCGCCGGCTCGACCAACATATACCGGCAAACGCTCCTGCTCGAGAACAACGCCTTTTTTAAATTTGTCCAAGATATTCCCTATGCCCATACGGGCAAGTTCCGCTCCTTTCTACACAAGGGGCTCATGATTCAGCTCAACACCTTCCGCAAGGGCACGTTTAGCGTTGAACTCGGTGGCAGTCGGATCGAGGTAACAGACAAAGACTTGGTGCAGATTCGCAAACATCTGCAGGCTGAAGGACGTATTCTCATAAAAATAGGCACCCTGCTCCGCATCAGCGACGAACGGGCTGGTGATTGGATTTATCGCGCCATAAACAACGTATTCTACCCCTACGAAACGCTCACGCGAGCGCGCATGGAAGAGTTTATTCCCGAATCCATCACCTTTGACCACCGGGCCGAGCGGCAGTCGACGCTGATTGGCCCGCAGGATGATCCGCACGACGATGACATAGGTTCCTCGGGGGATCCGCTGGGCGACCTAGTTGCCTTAATAAACAATGAGTTAGGGAAAGAGCGCACCGTATTTATCATCGACGGCACCTTGTTCTTTTTTAAAAAACGCCTCTACCGAGTCAACGAAGAACTCGTTTTCCGACCGCAGCACCACAGCAAACTTGACGTCCGTGATATGGAGGGCTTAGAGGCCGACTGGAAAATCCATGCAGTGGTAGAAGACCAATTCGAAGATAGTGACGATCTGCCACCCGAGGATTTCAGCGATGACGACGAAGACTTAGAAGATCTTCCTTTTGATACAAGCGTGCGCCGGTAAAACAGCCCGAAACAGCCATTTTATCGCTTTTTATCCCCTTTTTATAAAAGCGCTTGACATTCCGAGTTCTCGTAATTATTCTAGGTGGAGCAGCGGTCATAAGTCCTTAGAACAAGCAAGGATCCCCTCCTTGCCTAGGACGATGACCTAGCCCCCCACATCGCATTATTTACAGGCTCGTTCTCCGTCGAACGGCTTTTTTCGTTCTGGGCGGAATCTCTCCCCACTGTTGCTCATGTCCACTGAATCACCTGTTTCGCAGAATTGGATGACATCATGTCGGGATCTCCCATCGTCGTTCTAGACATCGGCAGTTCAAAAACCCTGTGTATCGTGGGGGAAGCGCACGCAGAACAAATAAAGATACTGGGGTTGGGCTCCAGCCCCAGCACGGGACTTCGCCGCAGTTCCATCACAGATATGACCAAGGTCGTCGAATCGATCCGCGGCGCCGTCCGCGAGGCCGAGCGCGCAGCGGGTCTCAAAATAACGGGAGCCTATGTCGGCATGGCCGGTGAAGGCGTCACCGCAACGCAGCACCGCAGCACCGTCGCCATCTTAGGCGACTCCAACCCGATAGACGAAGACGACGTGCAGCGCGCACTAACCGCAGCAGAGCAAGAAGTCTCCGGCGCGCCCCAGACCATCATGCATCGCATCGTGCAAAACTACACCGTCGACGGTGAATCGGTGCAAAACCCCCTCTGGCTACACGGCAATCGACTCGCCGTTGAAACGCTCACAGTTTCAGCCGCCGACTACGCCTGCACGACCCTCGAACGGGCTGCTGACGAAGCCGGTATCCACATCGCCGGATTTCTCCTTGAGCCGTTGGCTGCAGCCGAGACAACGCTTTCCATCGACGAACGCGACATGGGTATTGGCCTGTTGGACATGGGAGCCGGTACCAGCGATTTAGCGCTCTTTTGCGGCCCTCTGCGCCACGTTATTGATATTCCACTCGGCGGGGACGATATCACCCGCGACCTATCCATGGTGCTCAATATTTCCTTGCGCGAAGCCGAACAACTCAAGCGACAGTGCGCCGTGCGTTGCGACAGCGAGGAAGGCGACGAAATGCTCTCCTTCACCATGACGTCAGGGCGCGCCAACTCTATGACGCGTCACCAAATCAGCGAGATTGTTGAAGCGCGCCAACATGAAATCTTTGAATATGTAGGCCGGGCAATCGAGGCAAGTCCACACGGCCAGACGTTAGCCGCTGGGTTAGTTTTGACCGGCGGGGGCGCCTTGTTGGGCAACGTGGCCGAATTAGCCGAAGAAGTGCTGGGGGTCCCGGTTCGCCTCGGCGTCCCGCAAAACGTCGTAGCCCCCCATTTGATGCAGGATCCGTCCTATGCTACGGCCATCGGCCTACTGCGCCTTGCCGGAGGCGAGCACGAGGAAATTGGTCGCGCGGAAGCACCGACTTCATCGTCTTCGGGCAACGGATTCTTTGGCAAACTCAGCAAGATCCTCAGCCTGTTTTAGCCGCGACTTAGGGATCCTTGACAGGTCGTTGGGGCCGGTCTATCTTTTTTGATCTGCACTTAGCGAGCCACCCTAGCTCAGCTGGTAGAGCAACTCACTCGTAATGAGTAGGTCATCGGTTCGAGTCCGATGGGTGGCTCCATAAAAACAAGGGGTTGTGGAACTTTCAGGTTCCACAACCCCTTTTTTTTACGTGGTTTTATCAACCAATCTTATTCATCCAGATCCATATAATAACCGCCTCAGCCAGACTAATTGGTCGGATCAAATAAATCCACATTATCGCCTGAATACTCGTCATTATCGCGTAAATATTCTTCTAAGTTATAGCTCGACGCCCTACCAACTATATCAAATAAATCCTGCCAACCATTAGCCGTTACTCCCCACGCCTGGTTTATTGCATCGGCCTGGGCTGGAGCTAAATCGATGTTGCCAAAGGGGGTGACAATGAATACTCCGCCCGATCGGTTAAGGGTATCTGCCCCTGCGAATGCAAACCGACTCATAGCATCCTGATCCACCCCCCATAAGTCCGCCATATCCTCTTTAAACGACCCCTTTAGTAAAACCGGACGACTTCCATTGCCCAAACCAAACCAGGGCTTAACTTGAGCTCCATTAACGATTTCCGCGCTCCCATTATCATCTGTTGGCCAAGCCCATGTTAAGTCGAAGTATTTCTCGTTATGGCCAGTCCACTGCCGGCTACCTTTGAAATAGATATCCGGGGCACCGCACGTGATAGCACCTGGCTCGGCCACGGACATATCGACAAAAGGCGTGCACGACATTGAAACCAACCACGGCTTCGTAGTCACCTGAATCTGGCCTGTAATAGGCGGCGCACACTCCTGTGCACAGACTTCTAGCGTGATATCTACATTTAGATCTTCGGCAATGTAATACTGAAAGTCTTTACTTGAAACGGACAGCTGCGGCTCGCCGGTGACGAGCGTGAATTGGTCGCTATCGGGCGATAGGCTTAAGCGGATAATATTAGGCTGATCTGGCTGAGAAGATATTCTTGCTTCCTTAAAACCGGCCGGTGTACCTGCCGTGTATGCGATGGTTCCCGGAGCTAATCGAGCAGACCATCGATACGTCGTCTGCTGCGGTGATGTCCCCACGGAGGTTGCCCTACAGCGCAGGTCGTTCAACGTGGTGGGATTAACGCATTCGAACGAGGTGAGCGTAGGTATGGACGCGCCCGCAGGATCGGCGACGAGCCTACCTGCCAACACGGTCGTGTTGCGATAAGTCATGAATTGCGGGTCGGGCACCACGTCGCTGTCGGCGACGCAGACTCCGTCAACGACCTGACCTACTACCCCACTATTGCTGCATATCGCTCGCTCATCAAAGGCAATCGCCGGCACCATCAAATCACCCACATCGCTTGCAACCGTTTTGTTGGCACCCGTCGCCCAAAGAGGTTGGCCTCCCGCAGAAACAAATAGGATTTCAACCTGCTTGGAGGAAAGGGGAATGTCCTCCTCGACCCATCCACCCGTCCCAGAAGGCGCGTTCTTTACTACGCACCCCCTGCCCCCTCTGTAGGTTCCCACCCAATAGGCCGCCGGGTTTTCATCCAAAGGAACCTCACCCGTGGAATAGGAACGCCAAGGCTCATTATAGCCAATGGGCATTCCGCGCCTATACCCACTTTCATCCTTGCCTTCGGCAATGGGCGCACGGCATACGATTTCACTGACACCGGCAAAACCGGGCGCACGTACGGGCGTTCCATCCGCGTTATCTGTTGGTAATTGACTCACTTTGCGCCAAAAATAGGTCGACCGCTCATCAATGGCGTCGGTAACTCCAGGCACCAAGGGCGGCGCATCGACCAATTGCCCCAAAAGCACTTGGGGCAATCCGGGTTCGGCATCAGCGGTCACACAGCGATACCCTGCCCCCCATCCAGCCGCCCCGGATTGAGCGCAAACAAACCCTTCGTACGGATACATCATACCGGTAGAAATGACCTGATCCATGGGCACGTTAATCATCTCGCTCTCGAGGGAACTGCCCCGCGACAGAAAATCAGGGCCAATATACCAGGACTGCTCTCCGTCAAGCTGTACGAGAAATTGACGCTCTGCTGCCCGCAGATCTACGCTATTTCCCTGTGGGGAAACGGCTTTACACGCTCCATCTTTCCAGTGTCCGACGAGAATTCCCTGTCCGCCAAAATCGGAGCCGCTGGCATATATTCCCCGGCATATCGCCCTCCCACTAAGGGGTGCTGTAACGGCGTTGTCTGGGGGCAGTTGGGCTGGGACCCATTTATAGCGCCACCCATCCTGAGGCGGTGTTACTTCAGCAACCGCTGCGAACGTCCCCTCTTCGACTTCTGTAATTTCCCCCATTGCGCGCCCATCTTCACCATCCACAAGGCGCTTCTTCCACAGGTCGATTACGACCTTTTGCTCGGCCGTGGTCGTTCCCTCCAAGTACACGGCTTGCGCGTTGCGACCCGTCTCAAGATAGAAGTGTGAGCGGCTATAATAATCGCGGGCGCTATCATCGCTTCTTCGCAAGTATTCCTCACAGCCATCGTAGGTCTTCTGCCAAACGGAACGATCAATCTGCTCTAGTCTCGTCGTGCAATCGGCCGCATAGAGTATGCGGTACGTTTGGTCAATCGCTACAACTTTGGCAACCTTTGTAAGATCGCCGCTAGTATAATCGGGTGCCTCTATAGGTTCAGACCGTACCAACGGTAGCGAATCTTCCACTTCGCCGATCAGTACGGCCGGCAGATACAGCGGATCTAGGGGATCGGTCACGCAGCGCGCCCCCCGCGAAATCGATAGGTCGATTTCCGAATCGTCGTAATAACCGGCAGCCCCCCCACGCCCACAGATATAGTAGGGCCCTTTCATACCTGATGCCGGGACCCCCCCCTCAATCGGGTCTGGTCCATATATGATACTTCCAGCCGCATTGCCGGAGTGATGGTATGCTCCAAACTGCGGCCCGCGGTACCAGTGCGCATCCTCAGAAACTAGGGTGAGGAACGAGAGCCCTTCGTAGGTCCACAGCCGATGTTCGCCACGATGCGAAATCGTCATTTGCTCCACTTTTTCGTTTTTAAGTAGGCGGGGTTGATAGGCGTTCTCATTGGGTAACCAAAGGCTGGCCACGCAGTCTGATCCGTTCCAATAACCGACGTAGGTGGGCAATTCTGTCACATATTCACCATCGACGTCAACATATTTACCTTCGACGTCTTTGAGGCCAACACCGTATCTATATAGATTCTCTTCCTCCGCCAAAATGCCTCGACAGACCGCACCCTCCATGCTCAGTTCATCAACCGCGGGTCCCCGCACCGCATTAACTGGAGGTGTTACATCCCACTCCCAGCGGTACTGCCCTCCAACCATAGCCGTCAGGCCTACCCCTTGTCCCTCAAATCGATCCTGAACTAAATCAGTAATTGAGTATGTTGACAGCGATCTATCTGAGTTCTCCATCATTGCCGCAGACGAGAATACAACATCAACACGATAGGTTCTATAGCTCTGGTCCTTATTGTCCTTCCGCAGCGTAATAATATTTCCGACTCGTTCGGTCTCCTCCCAAAAATCTGCTTCAAACGCCATTACACCAATGCACCCATCTGCCGGCTTTGATCTTCTCCATAACGTTGGTTCTATTTGCTCGAATAGAAGGGTACACTCCCCGCTATGCTGCAGGCTAAACCCTGAAACGGTGGTATCTTCAACGGGAAGTTGGTCCAGCAACTCGGTTCGAAACAGCGCAGGTGCAGATTCAACCTGGCCAACAAGGACGGCAGGTAAATACAGCGGATCTGGATCGGCCGTAACACAGGGATAATCGCTAGGGCGATCGTTGTCATAGTAGCCGACTTGAGTTCCCCTAGCGCATATCGAGTAGTTCGTCCCTTTCCAGATAGGTGCAGGTACGGCCTCCTCTTTCATATCAAAGGAGGGCGGTATAGTCCCCCGCATACCGTCGGTAGTACCCATAAAACTTTCATCTCTATACCAAAGGGCGCGCCCTTCTGCTGCGACTAAGAAATGCAGCCCATCGTATGTAGTGCGACGATATCCTCTATTGTCTGGTGCAACCTCCTCCAACTGCTCATTTGCCAGCACATGAACGGTCTTCACCGTTTTACGCTGATCATAATCCCAATACTCGTGGGTGGCGATACACGACTCACCATCCCATTGTCCCACCAACTGGCGAGATTTTTCTAGCGGGATCCCATCATCCCGTATAATTCCACTACACACCGCAGGATATATCCCCTCATCAGTAGCGACCGGCGTCATTACCGCATTTTGCGGCGGTTCATTACTCTCCTCCCACTGATACAACCCACCTCTCAGCGGAGGCAATTCAACTCCCCACCCTAACTCCCCTTCGGAAACATCCATAAGGTCTAGCGCCCAATAGTCTGACTTATCTGGTTCATTTACCTTTCCTCCGGCGATGTCTACTACCAGTTGATTTTTGGGGTTCCCATATTTTTGCAGCGTTAAGCCCGTAGACGTACGTTCAATTTCTTGCCAAAACTCTGCTGGATAATACAATCCTCCAGAACCTCCACTGCATCCATTCTGATCGGTTTCTCGCCACAGCACCTCTTCGATTTGTTCAAATCGTCGTAAACACGGATCCCCGCCATTTTTGTAGGATGCGGGTTTGGTAAACCCTATAATAGGCGTGCGTTCCCCGGTTGTTTCGACCTCTACCGAGACCTCTGTTGCTCCTCCATTCGAAGAAAAATGAAGAGCGCCTTTAACGAGCCCTTCCTCCAACAAAGACCGATTGACGCGCACTTCAATTTCCGCCCATTCATCCTCAGACACTTCACCACTCGATGGAGCTATGGTTAACCATTGCGGCATTTCCGTCGCGTTCCAGACGAGTATACCACCGCCCTCATTATAAATAGTCAGCGATCCTTTTACTGCGCGCACGCCGAAATCTAAAGAGACTGAATCGACGCGTAGGACGGGAGCGGCTTCTATTGAAACCTGAATTGGAATCCGCACAATTTGCTCTCCGGCAGTGGCCTCTATATACACTTC
>JAYOKQ010000018.1:0-22435 GCA_038119905.1 Gemmatimonadota bacterium
CTTGAATACAGCCGCGGATTTAGCGCCGAACGCAGTCGCTTTGATTTTACTTCCCCCCTCGTAAACGCGGTTGCCGAATATGTGCTGCAGGGGTTTGACGGCGAGATACCGCGGATCTTTGAGGTGTCCGATCGCTTGGTAGAGATACGCGACTTTGCCTATGACGAAACCGATGGTCGTGTCGTTTTCCAAGACGAGGCGCTCTCCGTGCCGGGACACTACATCGTCGGCGGCGAATCGACGTGGCTGCGCCCCCAAAGTGTGGTAGAAGACCTACCCAGTCAGCTTGCGTCCACGAACAACGCAGCCGATTACATCGTTATTTATCACAGAGACTTTGCCGACGCGGCAGAGCGCTTGACCGCTTGGAGAGGGCAAGACGATCGCTGGGGGCCTCCTCCCGTGGCGCTGGCCGTGGATATACAGGACGTGTACGACGAGTTTTCTGGGGGACTGTTAGATCCAGCAGCGCTGCGCAACTTCTTTGCCTATGCCGAAAAAAACTGGCAGCGTGCGCCGATGTTTGCCCTACTCTTGGGCGACGGCTCGTACGATTACAAGAACAATTCAACGACGAGTCTTGGTAATTGGATTCCCCCTTATCAAGACGGCGATAGTACCTACGACGAGTGGTATGTCCGCATTACGGGTAACGACCAACTGCCGGATATGGCTATTGGGCGCATCCCAGTGCAGACGGCGGCCGAGGCGGATCGAGTTATCGACAAGATTATTCGCTACGATAGCCAGCCCGAGCGCGGGATTTGGCAGAGCCGAGCTCTGTTAGTCGCCGACGACATTAGTAATCCAGATCACCCGCTCAACGCTGAGACGTTCTTCCTCACCGATAGCGAGTACATGGCGCACAGCGCTTTTCCTCCCGGCATCAATATCGACAAACTCTATCTGGCTCAGTTCCCACTTGAAGGGCGGATCAAGCCGCGGGCGCGCGACGAGTTTATTCGTCGCTTTAACGACGGCGCGCTCATTCTCACCTATCTTGGCCACGGCAATCCAGATGTATTGGCGCATGAGCAAATGTTCCGCGTCTCGCGAGATATCGGCGAAATCGCCAATGGGGACAGGTTGCCCTTCTTTTATACAGCGGCCAGTCAGGTAGGCGTCTTTGACGATCCGGTCAAAACTTCTATGCCAGAGGAACTGCTCAAACTCCCCAATGGAGGCGTCGTAGGCATGATTTCTGCCACGCGCGTGGGATTTCACTTGAGCAACGTGCTGCTCGCCGCGGCTTTCCATCGGCAGATGTATCGCCAAGGGCGAGACGACGTACCTGTTGGACTGGCATTTATGGTGGCCAAGCAAATAGCGCGGGCAGAGATCAACACGAGTGACCAGGTGAGTTTGCGCAATATGCAGCGCTACTCGCTCTTTGGTGATCCGCTGCAGCGGCTAGATTTACCGCGGTATCAAGTTGAACTTGAGATAGATCGGCCGCTGAGCGCGCTCGGGCTAGTTGAGGTTAGCGGAAGGGTGCTGGACGAAACAGGCGCACCTGCCGATAGCTACAGTGGGCAGGTTTGGTTGCAGGTCTTTGATTCGGCTGAGTTAAGTCTGTTGGATGGGTTGCGCTATCGACAGGTTGGTACCTATCTGTTTCGCGGCCGTTACCCAGTAGTTAACGGGCGGTTTAGCGGTCAGTTTCGCGTGCCGAAGGATATTAGTTACGGGGGCCAAAACGGCCGTATTAGTGCCTATGCTTGGAGTAGCGAAGCGCCGGCGGCACAGGGAGCGCTCGAGGGGTTGGTGCTTGAGGGCACCGCAGCCAACGTCGAGCTAGATACGGAAGGCCCGCAGATTCGCATTGGTTTTGTGGGCGTGGATGACTTTAGCAGCGGTGATCGCGTGACGGGTCGCCCCGTCCTACGTGCGGTTATATCTGATCCTAGCGGAATCAATATTACCGGCGAGACGGGACACGACATCGAGTTGGCCATCGGCGATGAGGTCTTTACCCTGACGGAGTTCTTCAACGTCTTGGAGGGTGATTACCGGGAGGGCAGCGTCGAGTTTTCTCTGCCTGCGTTGGAACTAGGAGAGCACTCGATTCGTCTGAAGGCTTGGGACACGTTTAACAACTCATCGCGCGTTGAAGCCGTGTTTGAACTGGCGGAAGAGGGCGTCAGTCCGATACAGAACGTCCTGTTTTATCCGAATCCACTGCACAGCGGCAGCGGCTACTTCACGTATGATGTGGCCGGAGAGATGTCGTCCGCGCAGATAAAGGTTTTTTCTCTCGGCGGGCGTTTGGTTGATGAGATGACGGCCGAGATTCGTGAGGGCTACAACCAGATTCTTTGGCAAGCACCTACCAATCTGGCCAATGGTACTTATCTTTATAAGATAGAAGCAGAGACGGCGGCGGGCGATCGCGTCGGACAGACGGCTGTTTTACAAATTGCCCGCTAAAAAATAGCGGAGGAACGCTTTTGTAGCACGGATATTGCTTGGTTTTCGCCTGTAGCGAGGTGTGTGCGCTGCAGGTAGTCATTATCGTTTAGTCCGAGGGGGACTTTGCTATGAAAAGAATTACCACCGTGCTGCTGGCCGTTTTCTGCTTGCTCTTTTCGGTTGAAAGGGCTGCTGCGACCCCGGGAAGTCGTGCGGCCGTGCTGTTTCTGCTGATTGAACCCGGCGCCCGCGCCATTGCGATGGGCGAATCGTATGTCGCTATAGCCGATGATGCCACGGCCAGTTACTTCAATCCTGCCGCGCTGGCTGGGCAGAGCAAAAAGAAAATCAATTTCACCCACAGTAAGTGGTTGCCGGGCCTGGCCGACGACCTGTCGTACGAGTTTCTGGCCTACTCGACGCCGCTCGAAGGGTGGGGCAATATCGGCCTTAATGTTTCCCTGCTGAATCTGGGAGAGCAAACGCGGACGGACGAACGAGGCAACGCCCAGGGTACCTTTCGCAGCTACGATGTGGCGCTCTCGGCTGCCTACGGGGCCGAGATAGGAGACAACACATCGGCTGGCATCGGACTAAAATTTATCCGCAGCAATCTGGCCGATCAGGGAGCCGGCATTGAGCGAGGTAAAGGCGTGGGCAATAGCTTCGCTGCCGATCTTGGCTTTTTGTGGAAGGCCACTTCGCACGTGACAGTGGGGGCTGCGCTGCGTAACCTCGGTCCTAAAATTGCCTACATCGATGCCAGTCAGGCCGATCCGCTGCCCCAGCATCTCGTTATTGGAACTTCCTATGAGGTGATGGATACCCAGTATCACGACGTGCTGCTGTCACTGGATCTTTACAAGCCGCTCATTGGCGATGGATCCTTTGTCAGCAATCTGTTTAAGGCTTGGGCCGATGACCCGATGGGCGATGAGTTCAAGGAGATAGACCTACACGTTGGCGGTGAGTATAAGTACGGGCTGTCGGCCCATCAGGACGACGCGTTTTTTGCGCTCCGCGCAGGCTATTCAATGGACCGCGATGGGGAACTAAATACACCGACCTTCGGTATCGGTCTAAAATACAATCGGTTCCAAATCGACGTGGCCTACCTAACCGGTGAGGATACGCCGATGCAGGATAACACGCGTTTTTCCCTCAATCTGATTTTCTAGGCAACCGTATACGATGGGCTGAAACGGTGCGTGTACGCTCGCCATTTCAGCCCATCCTATAAACTCTATTGCGATAGATCTGATTCCATTGCCATTCTTCTCGATCGCCATAGCGCTTTTCTTGTCGGCCGCTACACTGCACGCGCAAGAATGGCGTGTCCTCGCACTTAGAATTGATTTTCCCTTCGAAGAAACAGATGAATTCACCACGACAGGGCGCGGATATTTTGATTTGCGCTCCGCTGAGGAAGCGCGCGCAGAGTACGCGTTGCCCTACGATCTACCCCCGCACGACCGCACCTATTTTGAACATCACTTGGAGGCACTGCGCCGCTATTATGATGTCGTTTCAGAGGGCCGTGTTGACATCTCATACAGTGTCTTTCCTCGCGAGAATGAGGCGGCCTATACGATGCCAGAGCGTATGCTGCACTACGGCAACGGACGCAGCAGCGAGGAGATTGGTCAGCGCTGGATCGAACTTCTGCAGGATGCGCTAGCGCAAGCTCAAGCCGATCCACAGGGTCCGGATTTGAGCGCATACAATAGCTTTCTCATTTTTCACGCCGGCGTTGGGCACGAGACGGGAGCGCTGAACGATATTCGTTCGGTTTTCTTAGAGGAAAAGGATCTTGCGCTGTATGCGGGCGGTCCGCTTCGCGTGGGCGACGCGCTGATCGAACAGGCGTGGATTCTGCCCGAATCACCTAGCACGGCCGGTCGTGGCGGATTAAACGGCCTCTTGGCTAAGTTTTTTGGCCATCAGCTGGGGTTGCCCGGTCTTTCCAATTTCGCCGACGGGCTGCCGGCATTGGGTGGCTGGAGTCTGATGGACGTGGGGGCTAATGCGCTGGGCTTTGTGCGCCGCGATAGCCTAGATGCGGTGGTCGGTTTTGTCCCGCCGCATCCCATGGCATGGAGCAAAATGCAGCTAGGATGGATTGAACCGATCGAGGTGCTTCGCGACACCGTGGTGTCCATCCTCGCCACGGACCGGATGGGAACGCTGCCTAAGGCCGTGCGCATTCCCATCGACGACGAGGAGTATTTCTTGTTGGAGCATCGCCGGCGCCGGGCCCGGCAGGGCGCACCGGAGGGGATGGAAGTGGTCGGTGCCGATGCGGAAGAAATTGCTTGGATCGACGAGGAACAGATCAATCTTTCCGGGCAAGGTGAGGGAGTTTGGCTCGGCGTTGACGAGTACGATGCCTTTGTGCCGGGGTCGGGCCTGCTGATATGGCATGTTGACGAACGGACCATTGCCGAGCGTCCTGCCGGAGCGATGAATAACGATCCGGTGATGCCGGGTATTGCCCTTGAAGAGGCCGATGGTTATCGGGATATAGGCCATCCCGTTTTTGAACGACTGCGCCAGATTGAAGGTTCGCCGGACGATCCGTTTCGCGCTGACGGTCCACGCCTGTTCGGACGGGAAACGCAGCCGAATACGCGCAGTAACGACGGTTGGGCTACGGGGATCGAGATCGAGGTGCTGTCCGAGCAGGGCGATCAAATCGAGGTGGCTATTCGCTTTAGTCGGCAGGCGGCAGGCTGGCCGCAGGCCGTCGAAGATGGAAACCGTCTGCAGGCGGCCGATGTCGACGGCGACGGAGTAGTTGAACTGATCGTTGAAGATGCCTTGGGCGTGCGCTACGCCGAATGGACGGGCGGGCTCTCGCCTTGGCAGGTTGCCGAAGCTCGTTTTTTGGCGGCCGGTGATGCCGATGGCGATGGGCGCACCGAACTCTTCGTTCAGCGTGGAATGATGGTCGAGGCGTGGCACGTCGGCGAGGCGGCGCCTCTGTGGCAACGCGAGGTGCTGGGGGACGTTGAGGATGCGCTCTGGGGACGGTTTCGCCGCGAAGGCGGCCAGGATGAGCCGACTTTGGCTGTGATTGTTTCAGGTGACGCGCTGGAAATTGACGCGCTCGATGGGGCGCTGCGCACGATTATCGAGCCTGCCGATGGGGTCTTTCTCTCGCTATACGGCAATGGAACTGGATTTAGCGGCGTCGGAGACCAGGCACTTCAGGAATACGGCGAAGAGCCGCTGCCGGCTTTGTGGGCCCAGCAGGGCAATCGACCACATCTGTTGTTAGCGGGCCGGGCGGGACGCGTATGGTTGGGGGATGACACAGTTGCATTGGACGACTCGCTGCGGGCGCCTCCGGCGCTGGGTGACGTCGACGGCGACGGTTTGTTGGAGAGCGTCTTTGCGGGCGTTCGGGCGATACACGTGCTCGACGAGAACGGGCTATCGGCGGCCAACTTTCCGGCCGCTTTGCCAATCTATGCGCAGGCCGGTCCAGTTGAGCACGAACCCGTGTTGGCCGATATCGACGGGCGCGGCGACCAGGAAATTATCTGGGCCGGATCCCATGGGATATATGCAATGAATGGTGTCGGCCAACTAGCGCAGTCCTTCCCGCTGCTCATGGCCGATCCGCCGGTATATTCACCTGTCGTAGCCGATCTCAACGCAGACGGGCGGCTCGATCTGGCCGCTCTTTCCCAAAGCAGGCTCTACGTCTGGCCCCTAGAGGCGATCGCTTCCGATTACGTGGGGGGGGGCGTCGACTGGGGACAGGCCGATGGTGGGGCGGGCGGCATGCGCTTTGCCTATGCTGAAGATCCTGTGTATGAAACGGCCGGTTCGCTGTTGCCGTCCGACCAAGTCTATTGCTATCCCAACCCTGTGCGCACGGGAGAGCGGGCTCATGTGCGATTCTTTCTGCGCGAAGAAGCGGCCGTCGAGGTGCAGGTATTTGATGCGCTTGGTGCTTCTGTCGGACGAATCGTTCACGCGGGCAGCGCGGGCGAGAACGAGATTGTCTGGGACGTCGATGAATACGCCAGTGGAATTTACCTGTGCAAGGTACAGGCAAAGGGTGCTTCGAACAGTGCCAGCGCGCTTTTGAAGATGGCGGTGAGTCGATGATAGCCCGGTGGGGTTTTCTGCTCGTTGCCCTGCTATTTGTGCGCGATGCGACTGCGCAGAACCACCCTGAGTTGGATTGGCAGGTTATCGAAACAGACCACTTCCGCATTCTATACCATCAGGGGCTGGAATATGCCGCCGGCCGGGCGGCTCAGATTGCCGAAGAAGCCTATGGGCCTGTAACAAGTCTTTATGGATACGAACCGGCAGAGCGCGTGCGTATCGTCCTCAAGGACTACGACGACTATGCCAACGGCGCGGCATTTTTTTATCACGATACCATAGAGATCTGGACGACTTCGCTCGATCATGACTACGAACTGCGCGGAACCAGCGATTGGTTGCGCAACGTCATCACACATGAATTTACCCACATCATATCGCTGAGCATTTCGCGCAAAACGTCCCAGCGCTTTCCCGCACTCTATCTGCAGTATTTCGGCTATCAGCGAGAAAAAAACCGCCCCGATATTCTCGTGGGCTACCCCGATGCGATTGCCTCGTATCCGGTTATGAGCACGGTGGTGCCCATGTGGCTTGCCGAAGGTGCGGCTCAATACATGGCTGAGGGGGCTCGGCGCGACCGGTGGGATGCACACCGCGACATGATCTTGCGCATGCAAATCTTAGAGGGTGAGCCGCTTTCTTTCGACGAGATGGGCGTATTTGGCAAGTGTGGTTTCGGCAACGAGTATGTCTACGATCACGGTTTTGCCCTAACGCGTTACATTGCTCGCGAGTACGGTGACGAGATGCTGGCCGAATTGTATCGCGGTGCAGCGCGCTGGCGCACCCTCAATATCGATGGGCTAATAGCTGAAAAACTCGGTCGTAGCGTTGAACAACTGCACGCAGATTGGATAGACGATCTGCGCACTGGCTACGAAGCTCAGGTCGCAGGTTTGGGATCGCTGCGCGAGGGGGAGATCGTCGCTGACACGGGGTTTTCCAATATGCGGCCTCGCCTCTCGCCCGACGGCCAACGCCTGGCCTATCTGTCGACTCAGCAGCAGCACTACGGCCCCCACGTGCTCGTCGTGCGCGATGTGACCAGCGGGGAAGAAGAAGTGATTGCTCCGGCCGTTGCCGCCTCTGCTTTGAGCTTTTCGCCCGTTGAAGACCAGATCGTCTTTGCGCGTATTGGGCAGGCCGATCGCTACGGTTCGCGTCAGTCGGATCTCTACGCGTATGATGTTACCACACCGGAACCCGGTTTTCTCAGTGACGTGGCGTGGGCTGTGCCGACGATGCTGCGCGGCTACGGCGCAGACCCGGTATCCGAGAAGCGTCTTAGTCGCGGTTTACGCGCCCTGTATCCGGCTCATTCGCCCGATGGAGCGTGGATTGCCTTTGTGCAAAATGGGGGCACCAACAACAATCTCGGCCTGATGCGAGCCGACGGCAGCGACGTGCACTACCTAACTGAAATTGCCGATGGAACGCAGCTTTATAGCCCGCAATTTTCTCCCGATGGAACGCATATAGCTATTTCGGTGGCGCGCGATGGGCAGCGCGATATTGCGCTGCTGCGTCTGCGCGAGGAAGATGGGCGTTGGCGGGCGGATGCGGCGTGGGAATGGATTGTTGCCTCGTCGGGGACCGACCGCGATCCCGCTTGGAGTGCCGACGGCACGCGCCTGTATTTTTCCTCCGACATCAGCGGGATTTTTAATATCTACGCCGTTGACTTGGCAACCGGCGCCGTCGAGCAGGTTACCAACGTGCGGGGCGGGGCGTTTAATCCCACGGTGAGCGCCGAGGGGCAGGTCTACTTTTCTGCCTATGCGGCGGCGGGCTTCCAAATTCGACAGATTGACGGACATGGAACAGAAGTTGCCTTCACGAGCCGCCAACTTAGTGCGGACGAAAATGCCACACTGCGATCGGCTCGCACCGCCCCGGCCCAGGGGGAGGCCTATGGGACGGACTTTCTCAAGACTTCGGTACTGCCGCGCCTAAGCATCGATGAGGGCCGATTTAAACCCGGTATATACGCCTCGTCAAGCGACGTGCTCTACCGGCAGAATGTCTTTGTCGGTGCGGCTCTGGCACCGGCCAACGGCGATCGCGATCTCTTTGCCATTTACGAGTATCAGGGCCTGCGTCCCACCCTGTTTTTAGAAGCATTTCATCAAAAGCGCCATTCGGCTCGCGGCGATAGTTCTGATGCGCGCGATGCGATTATCGACGGCGTTAACTTTAGCCTCAACCAGATTAGCTTTGGCGCGCGTGGAAAGTTGGGAAAGCACGGTCTGCTGACGGCCTCCGCGACGTATGATCGCTACGACGCCAGCGTCGAGTGGCGGGCTTTTGTGCCGCGTCAAGACGGCGATTTAGGACTTGTCCTACAGAAACAAAAACCTTTTGGCTACACCTATCTCAATGGTTTTGGTCTCGGCTTGACCTATCAACTCAATCTGTTGGCGCGTCGTCGCGACCGCGATATCAGTCCGTTGGGACGGCAGATATACGTTCGCTACGATCGGATGTTCAACTATTTCCTCGATTCGTTCAACGAACAGGCTTCGTTTATCGACGAAAAGTACATTAAGCTATTCTACAACCAGCTTACGCTGGATTGGAACGAGTATATTGCGCTGCCGTGGAATATGCGATTCGGGCTGCGTTTTTTTGGCGGTTGGATAGGCAGTGATAAGGTGGATGACAAAGCGGCGGTCAACGACTTTTTTGACTACCATCTGGGTGGCCTGAACTTTATGAAAGGCTACACGTTTTACAGCATTGAGGGGCGTAAAGCCGCTATGGGTACGGCGACGCTGCGCTTTCCACTCGTCAAGAACTGGGGCGCGCGCGCATGGCATCTCTACGTCGATAAGATCTACGGGGCGCTTTACAGCGACATAGGTAAGGCGTGGGATGGTCAGATCGATGAACCCGATGCATTTTACGGTCGCCGAGGGCCGCTGCGCGATGTGGGTGGGCAGCTGCGCTTTGATCTCAACTCGTACTATAGTTTACCGACGCGGGTGCAGATGGATATGGCCTATGGCATAGACGAAATGGCCGAGCGCAGTCCGTGGAAATTTTATCTTACCGTCTTGTTTGGATATCTATAAGCGCCTGCCGTTGGGGTGCACTTGCAGGGGAGACCAGAGATGATCGTACGAATAGTTGCAGCCTGTGTTCTGAGCGGTTGGTTGGCTAGCAGTCCCTTGGAAGCCGAGCCACTACCGAGTTTGTTTAGCGAAGAAGGTCAGCATTTTTTAATGGGGCCAATGGCCGCTGCCGACGACGGTGAACCGGTGCCAGTCCCGCGTGTGGAACGCGCTGTAGATACGGGTGGGACCTCTCCGGGCCGGGCGTTTCTCTACTCGGTGCTGGTGCCTGGTTTGGGTGAAATAATGAATGGCTCGCCGCTGCGCGGCGCCTTTTTTATGGGTGTGGAGGCCATTGGGCTTGGTTTGTATTTCAACTGGAACAGCAAGGGGAAAGATCTGGAAAAGGAGTTTCGTGAAGTGGCCGACGAAACGTGGGATCCGCTGAGCTACTTAGCGTGGCGTGGTTCGACGATTTCGCGCAACTCCTCTATTACGCACGCGCTGCCGTGTTCGACTTATATTGACGATTATCTCTCTACAGGCGACTTCGGCAGTTGTCCCGATTCGGAAGTCCAGCAATACTACGAACTGCTCGGAAAATACGATCAGTTTGTTGCTGGGTGGACGGATTTGGTCTATGTCGAAACGGGCAGCCGGGCCGAGGCGACGCGAGTCGATTCGGTGGAAAACTTTTTGTCTGAGGCGAGATTGGCCTATGAAATTCAGCGCGACGACAGCAATCGTTTTTTAAAACGAGCGAGTGCGGTGACTGGACTATTATTGGTAAACCATGTTATAAGTGCCATCGACGCGGCGCGCGTGGCGCGCTTTCGCTCGGAGGGTGTTGCAACAGAGCAAATAGAGCGCCGCACGCGGTTTGCCTTTGAACTTCACGGGCGGCCGGATGGACGCGTGCCTATGCTCATGGCTTACAAGCCGCTGCGCTGAGTTGGTGATGCTGTCTAAACGCTCTATGTTGCTGCTGGTCGCCGTTTTGCTGGCCGGCCCCGTATCCGCACAGACCGGAGCCGGCGCGTTTTGGCGTTCGCTGCTGATACCCGGCTGGGGCCAGCACTATGCCCACGGCGGTGGCGGCCGATTTATCGTAGCAGAGGGTGCGCTTTGGATAGGGCATACCGTCTTCAATCGACTTGCGGCCGTTCGCGCAGATCGCTTTCACGCTTATGCTGCAGAGCACGCAGGTGCCAGCTCGCGCGGAAGGGGACGCCGTTTTCTCGACGATTTAGGATTTTACCAGAGCCGCATACAACACAACCAGTTTGCCCTGCGCTCCGAGGGGCCCAATGCCGAACTCTACGGAATGGATGGATTCGACTGGGAGTGGGATGGAGAGGACGCGCGCGAGCGCTATCGTAGCATACGCAACGACAGCCAATTGGCCAAGCGCCAAGCGCTCTATGCGACGGGTCTAATCGTGGCTAACCACCTGCTATCGGCCATACATGCGGCCCGCAGTGTGGCAAATGACGCGCCATCGTCCGATGCGGTGTCGCTGCAGATAGGTCCTATCGACGGCGGCGTGTACGGAGCGTTGCTGCGGCGTTTCTAATGTCGATGCCCACACCATTTATTGCGCTTATAATTTCCCTCCTCATTGGACCTTCGCTCCTTTCCGCCCGGCCCTGCGGCACGCGCTGGTTGGCTGAGGAGGGCGGGGATCTACCGCTCCCGACGGCCGGCAAAGCCGCGGCGATTGCTCAGGATGGACCGATCGCTGTGGGCACGTCGCTCCCTGTGGCTATTTCGGGTGATGTATTTTTACGATCCACTACCTGTCGCTATGTGGGAGAGCACGCTTACATCTTTGTCCAAGACAGCGTGTGGGACGTCGTCGTCGTACAGTCTTCCGTAGATCGGTTGGGCGCATTATTCGATGATGCGACGCCGGCGGATTCAGACCGCGGTGTATACGAAATGGCCGTTGATGCTTTTGGCACGGTCCCCGATGTAGACGGCGACGAGCGCATTTTTATTTTTATTATCGACATGCCTGACGATCGCGTCGTTGGCTATTTTGATCCGCGCATTTCCACCCACGTCGATGCAAGTTTACGCCGGGATGCGGTCTACTTAGACGCCTTCCATCTCAATGCAAATCCCACCCTCGCACGGGGTACTTTGGCCCATGAATTTCAGCACCTGATTCATTGGGGACACGATCCAGATGAAGAAATATGGATTGATGAAGGGCTCTCCGGATATGCCGAAGCGTTAGTGGGCTTTGCCGAGACCGACCCGCAGATGGTGCCGCAATTCCTCAATGAACCCGATATCGACCTTACGGCGTGGCCCTCGCTGACATCAGCGGCTATACCGCATTATGGAGCGACGTATCTATTTGCTTCTTTTTTGCGTGCGCGCTATGGTCCGGACTTGATCCGCGCGCTTGTCGCCGAAGGACGCAACGGAACGTTTGGTATTGACGAAGCTTTTAAAACGGTGGGGGCGGTGGAAAATTTTGCAGGTGCATGGGCCCTGTGGATCGCTGCTAACTACGCTTCCGATGATGCCGATTACGGCTACGAGGCTCTGCGTGACCGTCGCGTTCGCACCTACGATTTTACTGAAATGCCCTTGAGTACAAAGCGCGGCGAGGTGTTGAATCAATGGGGTGCGCTCGGTGTTGTACTACAGTCTGCAGGGCATATAGAGGTTGAATTTGACGGGACTGAAGAAGGCCGCTATGCGGTGTGGGGTTACGGCATGCGCGGCTCGACCGGGCAGATGAGGGCTCTGTCGTTGGATGAGAGTAATGCGGGCAAGGCTCAGTGGCCTGGCGTGGATAGCGTTGCGATCGTAGTGGGGCGCACGTCGTTGGCTGGCGGTGCATTTTCACTTTCGGCGCGGGCTTACGAACCGGAGCCTATTCCCACCTCCGTGAGCGGTCAAGCCGATGTGTTACCCCTTGTTTCTTCGCTGGGAGCGGCCTATCCCAACCCGCATAATGGGCAGGTTGTGCTGCCGGTTAAACTGGTGCAGCCGAGCAACGTCTCGCTACACATATACAATAGCTTGGGGCAGCGAGTGTATCGGTTGCATAGCGGTCTACTTGAAAGCGGCACGCACGCAATCTATTGGGGTGGTCACGACGAAACGGGCCAGGCCGTCGCCAGCGGGCAGTACTATGCCGTGGCCCACATCGACGATGCTGTATTTGTGCGCGGATTGACTCTACTCAAGTAGCGGGTCTGTGATTTCCGCACGTAGTGTATAAAAATCATTCCCGTCAAACTGGGGTCGCCGCTATAGGCGCAGTTGAGCAACGGCCGGCAGTTCGCATGAGTTGAGTCGCTTCAGATCGTCGGCGTAAGGTTGCTGCGTGATGGGGTTGCGTATCTCGGGTGCGATCTCCACCAGGGGAACCAGCACAAAATCGCGTTCGCCGATATAGGGGTGGGGCAGGGTTAGGGCTGGTTCGGGACTACAGACAGCGCCAAAAAGCAGCAGATCTAAATCGAGTGTGCGGGGGCCCCAGTGGACGATCCGCTGGCGGCCGTGCCGATGCTCGATTTCCTGTATCGCCGCTAACAGTTCGCTTGGGGACTGCTCGGTCCAGCCGCAGCATACGGCATTTAGAAAGACCGGTTGTTCCGTGTAGCCTTGCGGCGCCGTTTCGTATACACGAGAGACGCGTTCGATAACTAAACCTGGCACCTTCTGTAGGTCATCGAGGCCGCTCTGCAGGTAGGATAAGCGATCGTCTAGGTTGGATCCCAACGCGATAAAGACGCGCTCAGTCATAGCGGCGTTGAATTTCTATTTCGACGCCATCGAAATCGCCTGGGACGGGAGGATGGGGTTTGCGCACGCGCACGGTGATTGTCAGAGGCGCATGGGCTGTGCCCACGGTTTCCGCTATGCATTCAGCAAGGGCTTCTACTAAATTGAACCGACGTTGTGTAACCACATTTTCCACGAGCTTATACACGTCGGCATAGTTAATCGAGTGGCGTACATCATCGCTTTGTCCCGCTTGGCTAAAGTCTCCAAATAGATCTACATCAACCTCAAAGCGCTGTCCCAGCACGGCCTCTTCTGCGAAGAGTCCGTGGTAGGCATAAAAGCGCATATTACGCAGTTTTATCGCGTCTGCAGGCATATCTTTTTCCATTTTTGCGCTTGAATATAGCTGGGGTATACGTTCTGTCAATTCGCAGGAGAAATCGGGTTGTGTCTTGATTTGGGGTTGTGCGTTGAGTATATTGCTCTCATCAAGGACGATGTACCCCAAGGAGGTTCCAAGATGTCAGAAGTCTCGTCTATGCGGAGTGCTGGTTCGACAATGCAAGCTAGCGGTTCTCGCGCTCAGGAAGAGGCCCGCGCCGATCGCAATCAGATGCAGGAACGTCGAGCTGAAGAAGCTCAGGCACGCCGTCAAGAAGAACAGCAGCGCGCCGCGCGTGCCGAACAGGCCAATCAAGCCGAACGGTCTGAACAGGCGCGTCAGCAGCAGGCCGCCCAGCAAAATCGTCAGGGCAATGAGAATCAGACCCAGCGCCTTGAAATGGAAACACGTCAGGGTCGCGGACAGGTCGTCGATACGCTAGCCTGAGCTCGCTACGTCATTTTATTTCTACGCAACAGGGGCGTCGGACAATCTGTCCGACGCCCCTGTTGTGCGTTCTGATGGCGGGCTGCGCTTACGAGCGACCTAGCGCCCTGTGCGCAATGTCGCGGCGATAGTAGGATTGGTCAAAGTGGATAGCATCAACGGCCTCATAAGCGCTGTGGACGGCTTCAGCAATAGTGTCTCCAAGCGCGGTCACGCCGAGCACGCGGCCGCCGCTCGTGACCAACTGGCCCTCCTGCATCTCGGTCCCCGCGTGGAATACAAACTTCTCCTGATCTCCTGCGAATTGTTCGAGCCCCGATATGGGCATGCCTTTGAGATAAGAAGCTGGATAGCCCTCAGCGGCCATGACGACGCAGACGCAGGCGCGCGGCGCATTGCGAATCTCTAGCTGGTTGAGCTGGCCGTCACAGGCTGCTTCTAGCACGTCGACGAGGTCGTTCTCAAGTAGGGGAAGTAGAATCTGGCATTCTGGGTCGCCAAAGCGCGCGTTGAATTCAACGACTTTGGGGCCGTCTTCGGTTAGCATGAGTCCGCAGTATAGCACGCCACAGAAGGAGCATCCCATGCGGCTCATCTCCGCTAGCACCGGAGCGATAATGCGCTCTTCGGCTTCGCGCTGCAGCTCGGGCGTTAGAACGGGTGCTGGAGCATAGGCCCCCATCCCGCCTGTATTGGGTCCCTTGTCGCCATCGAAGATGGCTTTGTGGTCTTGCGCTGGAGCGAGCATCCGAAAGCTGTCGCCGTCGCACAGAGCGAAGAGCGACACTTCTTCGCCCGTCATGAATTCTTCTACGACCACTTCGCTACCGGCGCTGCCAAAGGAGCTGCCGGCTAACATTTCTTGCGCGGTTTCCACGGCGGTCTCTTCATCCATGCACACGACCGCTCCTTTGCCTGCGGCTAGACCGCTGGCTTTGACGACGATAGGAGCGCCCTGTTGACGAATATAGGCGATGGCTTCGTCCGAATCGGTAAATGAGCGATGGGCTGCCGTTGGAACCCCGATGCGCTGCATGAGATCTTTTGCGAAAGCCTTGCTGCTCTCGATGCGTGCAGCTGCTTGGGTCGGGCCAAATATTTTCAAGCCCCGCGCTTGAAAATAATCTACGATGCCTCCGGCCAGTGCGTCGTCTGGGCCGACAACCGTCAGGTCGATCTGCTCTGCGTGAGCCCAATCGGCCAGTTTAGAGATCGCCGCGCTGAGTCCCTCTCTATCTGATACGGGGGTATCCACGGGAATGGGAACTCGTTCGGCTAGTGTTTCCATTCCTGGGTTACCAGGGGCGACATATAGCTTTTCTATTCGCGGGCTCTGTGCCAGTTTCCATACTAGGGCGTGTTCGCGGCCTCCCTTGCCAACTACTAGCACTTTCATCGCATTTCTCTCCTGTTTATAGATAGCCGAATTCGCGCAGGTCGCGCTCGTGGTTGCGCCATCCGGGGCGGACCTTAACCCACAGTTCCAGATAGACGGACTGTTCGATAAGCTCCTCTATACCCTTGCGTGCCTGTTTGCCGATGGCCTGCAAACGCGTCCCCTTGCGGCCAATGACAATGCCTTTCTGGCTCTCTCGCTCGACGTAGATGACGGCGCTTATATAGGTCTTGTTTGCCGTGCGTTCTTTGAATTCATCAATGGAGATATTAATCGAATAGGGCAGTTCGTTCTCCAGGTGTTCAAACGCCGACTCGCGTATGATTTCGGCGGCGAAGAAGCGTTCGGGTTGTTCGGCAACCATCTCGTCGGGGTATAGTTTAGGGCCGATGGGGAGGCCACCATCGATGCGTTCCAGAAGCGGTCCCAGCTGCGCTTTCTGCAGCGCAGATATAGGGATCAGTTCTTTCAAGCCATACTCTTCGCACAGCTGGCGCTGGAGGTTTTCTACGATGCCGGGACCGAGTAGGTCGACCTTGTTGAGAGCGGCCAGTACGGGCGTCCGCGTTTGCTCGAGAAAGCGCCGAACGAGTTTAGCGCGGTCGCGTGGTTTGCTGGCGTCGATCAACAGCAGCGCCATATCCGCCTCGCGTGCGGCCTGTTCAATCTGGCGCTCCATGCTCTCGTGCAGCTTGTAGCTCGGTTCGAGCAGGCCGGGTGTGTCGAGAAAGACGACCTGACTTTGTGGGCGCGTTAGAATGCCCAACACGCGTCCGCGCGTGGTCTGCGGTTTAGCCGTCACAATAGAAAGGCGCTGGCCGAGAAAGGCATTAAAGAGCGTCGATTTGCCGGCGTTGGGACGGCCGACTAGGGCGACGTAGCCACAGCGCGTTTTAGAAGGATACGTTGGCGGAGAGTTGATAAGTCGACTCGAGTTCGTCGTGTTGCAGATAGGCAAAGTCAAGGGCGATGCGAGCGTGTGGTTGTAGTCCAATGCCCAGCGATTGGCGTCCTTCTTCTAAGCCGCCGCGCAGCGCTAGGCTGCGGTAGCGGTATTCGATGCCGGTGTGCAGAGGTGTCTGGGCACTGGCCGCGTCGGCCGATCCTCCCGTGCGCGAGCCCACGGCTAGGGTGGCCTTACCGCCGGCTAAGGATCGCTGGTAGGCGGCGCCAAGAAAGAGAGCTGGCCGTATGCTATCCCTGGCATCGGTATTCCAAACGAGTGGTGTCGTCGTCGCGTCGCGCAGATGGGCGGCTAGGGACAAGCCGGGGCCTAGCTGGTAGTTCACGCCGAGATCAATCCCCACGCCATAGGCGCTGAACTGCGCGACCTGCCTATATATCATCTTGATGGAAGCGCCGAATGAGAGCGAATTGCGCAGGCGATGGGCTACCGATAGGTAGAGCGCATAATCCGCGCTAGACTCTGTCGAGGCTGTATAGGGACGATTGCTCTCACTGAGGGGGCGACCTGGATCGGTCAGTTCCGTAAAGGGAATATCGTTGACGCCCACCCGCAGCAGGCCAATGCCCAAGCCGTGTAGGTGGCGGTTCGGTAGGGCGATAGCGGCAAAGTCGTGCGCAACCAAACCTGAAAATCGCTCGGCGTGCATTAGGTGGAATTGACGATCGTCCACTCGAGTCAAGCCGGCGGGATTCCAGTAGACGGCCGTCGGGTCGTCTGCCATGGCCACGTATGCGTTGCCAACGGCAAGAGCTCGGGCCCCCGCACCTAACGAGAGAAACTCGCCGGCGAAAGCCGACGCGGCAGAGGCTGAGGTTGCAGCGGACAAAAATAGTAAGAAAGTGGCAATTATTCGATGCATAATACGCTGAAAATTGGGTGTTTAGAGTCCGTTGAATACTAAGAGAAGGCCCATGCTCTGTCAAGCATGAGAGCCCTGTTGTCAGCGTATCAGTGCGACCTGTAGGTCCATTACATTGGTGCCGGTCGCACCGGTCATTATGAGGTCTTGCAGAGGCGAAAAAAAAGCGTAGGAGTCGTTGTCGCTGAGACTGCTGCGAGCGGAGAGTCCCAGCTGTGATGCTCGGCGTAGGGAAGAGCCGTCGGCTATGGCACCGGCTGCGTCCGTCGGTCCATCGGTTCCGTCCGTTCCGCCCGAGAGCAAGACCATATCGGGCCAGTCCTCCAATGCGATGGCGGCGGCTAGTGCAAGTTCCTGGTTGCGGCCCCCTCGTCCTGTGCCGCGCAGTGTGACAGTGGTCTCTCCGCCGGCCAAAATACAGGCCGGAGGTGCCAATGGTCGGCCATGTGTGCGTATTTCCTGTGCGATGGCCGCTAGCGCAGGGCCGATTTCGCGCGCCTCGCCCTGGAGGCGAGAAGACAGCACCAAGGTGCTGTATCCAAGCGCTTGGGCTTGCTGTAGAGCGGCGTCAATCGCCAGCGTATTGTTGCCTATTACCGCGTTGTGAACGCGGGAAAAGCAGGGGGCGTCGGCTTTGGGCGTTTCGGCTATAGTGCCCTGTGCGCCGGCTTCGAGTCGGGTGCGAACGGCCGGTGGAAGCGATGGACGAAGCTGGTAGCGGTCTATCAGTTCCAAGCAGTCGGCAAAGCGCGAAGCATCGGGGTAGGTCGGGCCTGAAGCGATGGTGTCGAGGGCATCGCCTACGACGTCTGACATCATGAGAGATACGACTCGAGCTGGTTGAGCGCGTTCGCTTAACTGTCCGCCTTTGATGGCCGAAAGGTGCTTTCTTATAGCATTTATTTCGCCGATTGTCGCGCCGCAGCCTAGCAGCAGACGGGTTGTTTCCTGTTTATCCTCCATGCGGATGCCCTCGGCCGGAGCGGGAAGCAGGGCTGATCCGCCCCCGGAAAACAGGCAGATAACGAGCGCACGCTCATCAAGACCTTCGAGCAGTTGGAGCTGTTGATACGTGCCGGTAATGCCGCGTTCGTCGGGGACCGGATGGCTGCATTCGACGGTTTTTATACGGGTGAGGGGAACGGTGTGTCCGTCTTTTGTGTTGATGATGCCTGCGTCTATGTGCTCGCCTATGATCTCTTCGACGGCCGCCGCCATAGCGGGGGTGGCCTTACCTGCACCCAATACTACGAGTCGAGATACCTGCTGTAGATCACAGCGCCAGTCGCCAACGGTGAGCACTGTCCCGTCCAAGTGGAGGGCATTGTGGACGCAGGTATGCGGTTGCGCAGCAGCTACAGCGGCATCGAATATGGCGCGTGCATCGGCGTGGAGCGCGCGCGAGGGCAGCGTATCCACGGCGTTTAGAATCGGCGCATCAGGCCTACGACTTTGCCCGCAATGCTAAAGTCGGCCGTATCGAATGGAACGACGATGGGTTGGAACGCATCGTTAGCCGGGAGCAGTCGAATGCAGTCGCCGTCGGGGGCATAGTGTTTGACCGTGGCATCGCCGCCTATTTGCGCCACGACGATATCGCCCCGTTCGGCGTGTTCCTGCTGTCGAGCCATGACAATATCGCCGTCGAGAATGCCGGCGTCTTTCATGCTCTCGCCGTGGACCCGCAGAGCGAATACCGTTCCCGATGCGGGCAGAAGCGAGCGGTCGACTTGCAGCGTTGTTTCGATATTTTCCGTTGCTAAAATGGGCTCGCCTGCTGCCACGCGTCCGACCAGGGGCACTTCGCGCAGGTCGGATGCCAGAGAAGCTGGTTCGACGTAGTCGACCAATTCTATGCCGCGCGACAGGCGCGCATGGCGACGAATGTGTCCTTTTTTCTCTAGGGCAGCCAGAGTCGTGCGGACTCCGTTGGTCGAGTTAATATCAAAGACATCCATTATTTCGCGAATCGTTGGCGGGGCTCCACGGCCGCGAATGGTCTCGGCGATGAAGTCGTAGATCATTTGCTGTCGTTCGGTGAGTTTTTTGCGCATAGCGAGCCTCCATTGGGGGAGGAGTAGTGAAAATGTGAACAGTTGTTTTTTATGATACTGCACATAAGTTCATTTGTCAAGAACCGGAGCGTGCGTAAGTCTATTGTAATAGAGAGTTGTGACCACAGAAATGGGCTATTTATACCGCTTTTACCCGTGTTGACAAAGTTCACTCTTGTAAATACTCTTTTACCAATTAGCCGTTTGTAGGTTTTCTAAGTCCAACTAGTTGAGTCAATTAGGTGTGAGCATAGGTGCTCGCCCGTAGAGGTCATATCGAATGAATAAAATATCTCGCGTTGTCGTGTTGTCTCTGGTCGCGGTCTTGGGTGTTGGAGGCATGGGAAAACCTGCCGCAGCAGAAGAGGGGGGGCACTTTTTTACCGCGCGCCGCACGCTGGGACTCGTGTTTCTCGGCGGGAGTGCGGCACTCGTCAAGCAGGGGATAGACTTCCACGACGAGGCCGATGAACTTTATGCGCGCTACGAAATGGCGGGAACGGCCGATGAGGCCGATCGCCTCTACGCGCGAACCAACAATAGGGACATAAAGGCCCAGGTGAGTTGGGCGTTAGCGGCTGCCTTTGCCGTTAGCGGGGTACGCCTCATCCTTCAGGGCGGTAGCGCGCCGCACGCAGCTGAATATGCAAATCAACGAGCCATTACTCCGGGTGTAGTCCTTGAACCGCGTCTTTCTGCGCATCAGTTGGGCCTCGTAATCAAGCGGTCGTTTTTCTAATCGAGCGTTTCTCCTTCCATCTCGCCTAGGGTCTCTCCTTTTTAGCCTGAGTCAGTTTAAACTATGAAAAAATACTCCGTACAATTGATGGCGCTCGGCGCTGCGTTGTTGCTTTTGAGCTGTGATCGCGAACGCAGCAATCCGATTGATCCGCAGGCGGCCGTCCTCGTGGAGCGTCCCGATACGCCGACGGGCTTACAGGTCCAGCCGGGCGTCGAACGCGTTTTATTGGCTTGGCAGGCTGTAGATGCTCCAGATCTGGCCGGATATGCGGTGTTTCGCTCCGCCCAGTCCAACGGTACCTACGGGTTCCTGTCGGGTGACGGCGATAGCACGCTGCAGATCACTACGGGTAAGGTGAGCTTTATTGATTCGCTGGATGCCCCGGGACAGACGTTTTTCTATCGCGTTGCTGCTGTTGATACAACGGGCCTGCTCAGCGAATTGTCGAATTTTGTCGGCGCGACGATTATCGAAGACGTCGCGCCCCCCGCGCCACCGGCCAACCTATCCGTAGTCGCCGATGAGACGCAGGCAGGCCGCGTCGTCGTGCGCTGGACGCTGCCGCGCACCGATGCTGACGGCCGGGAACTGACTGGACTGGCCGGATTCGTCCTATATCGAGCCGAGGGGGATCAGGGTTACGTGCCGATTGATACGCTTGCGGCCGACGTCCAGAGCTATGTCGATACCGGACTCAAATCACTGACGAGCTACAGCTACCGCATTTTGTCGTTTGATGCCAAAGGCAACAAGAGCCAGCTGACAACGCCGCAGGTTGCTAGCACACTCGGGCTGCCGACGCCGGCCAACTTCGTTGCCACCGGGGATATATCTCGTATTGAGTTGCGCTGGAACGGAGTGGACAACAGCGATCTGATTGGATATAACGTCTATCGGTCTGCTCGCTCAGACATAAATTATGAAGTATTGCCTAGCAAAGAGGGCACGCCCTTTACAACCGGCTTGACTGCCTATGTCGACTCGGGCTTGGTCGGTGGCACGAGTTTCTTTTACAAAGTGCAGGCGATCGGGCGCGATGGTTTGATCAGCGAGCTGTCTGTTTTTGTCGGCGCTACAGCGCTTGCCGACGAAGTAGCGCCAGGCGCTCCGGCCGATCTGGCGGCGGTTGCCGACGAGGATGACTTTGGTCGGGTTGTTATCAGCTGGAACGCTCCGCTGCGCGACGCCGACAACGCGAGCCTAACGGGTTTGCAAACCTATACGGTCTATCGCTCGGCGGATACGAACACCTCGTTTGTCGCCGTTGGTCAAGTGGATTCGGGACAGCGCCAACTTGTCGATACAGGGCTCGATGAATCTACTACCTATTTCTATGCGGTAACGGCCTCAGATGGAGCGGGCAACGAAGGCCCTCGTTCCAACGCGGTACAGGTGCGCACAAAAGGACCCGATCGCGATGCACCGGAGTCGCCACAGAACTTGTCGGCCATTCCCAGCGAGGAAGATTTCGGTCGCGTCGTCGTGCGCTGGAATGCACCGGTAACCGATGCCGATGGTAGTGAACTGACCGGTTTGTCGCGTTTTGTCGTCTTCCGCTCAAAAGGGGGCAATAGCTCATTCGTTCCCATTGATACGCTCAGCGCTACAACGCGCGAATACGTTGATGGGAGCTTGGAGCCATTGACCAACTACGTCTATACGGTTTCTGCGCTGGATGAGGCGGGCAACGAGAGCGCGCGCGCACAGGCCGTTCAGGTGCGCACAGAAGGCCCTGATCAGGTAGCCCCGGTTTCGCCGCAGAATCTCTCGGCTTTAGCCGATGAGAATGACTTTGGCCGAGTGACGGTTAGCTGGGGCGCTTCGACGCAGGACGTCGGGGGCGGACAGCTAACGGGACTGACTAGCTATACGGTCTTTCGCTCTAAGGGTAGCACAAACTCGTTCCAAGCTATTGCGACGGTAGATGCGAACACGCGCCAGTATGTCGATACGGGTTTGGAAGAGCTGACGACCTACTATTACACGGTCTCAGCGCTGGACGATGCGGGCAATGAGAGCGCACGTGCCAGTTTTGTGCAGGTACGCACGGAGGGTCCCGATCAGGTAGCCCCGATTTCACCGCAGAACCTGTCAGCCGTTGCAGACGAGAACGACTTCAGCCGGGTGACCGTTAGTTGGGGCGCTTCGACGCAGGACGTTGGCGGCGGACAGCTGACGGGGTTGACTGGCTATACGGTCTTTCGTTCCAAGGGTAGCACGAATTCGTTTCAGCCTGTTGCAACCGTAGATGCCAATACGC
>JAYOKQ010000018.1:22535-54691 GCA_038119905.1 Gemmatimonadota bacterium
AGTATGTCGATACGGGCTTGGAGGAGCTGACGACCTATTACTACACCGTCTCTGCCGTAGATGGTTCCGGTAACGAGAGTGCGCGTTCGAGCTTTGTCCAGGTGCGCACAGATGGTCCGGATCAAGTTGCGCCGGCCGCGCCGCAGAATCTGTCGGCGGTAGCAGACGAGAATGATTTTGGTCAAGTGACGGTGAGTTGGAATGCCTCTACGCTTGACTCGGATGGCGGACAGCTGACGGGGCTGACCGGCTATACGGTCTTTCGCTCCAAGGGTAGCACGAATTCGTTTCAGCCTGTTGCAACCGTAGATGCCAATACGCGTCAGTATGTCGATACGGGCTTGGAGGAGCTGACGACCTATTACTACACCGTCTCTGCTGGAGATGAAGCGGGCAATGAGAGTGCACGCTCCGGTTTTGTGCAGGTACTTACAGAGGGTCCCGATCGCGTGGCGCCGGCTGCACCGCAGAACCTGTCAGCCGTTGCAGACGAGGCGAATGTGGGCAGCGTTTCACTACAGTGGAGTGCACCAACGCTTGACGCTAAAGGTGGGCAGCTATCGGATCTGGGGCGATATATCGTCTTCAGAGCCAAAGGCAGTGCGAACGGGTTTGTCGCCGTTGATACAATTGATGCCGATAGCCGTGCCTTCGTAGATGTCAATCTCGAACAATCGACGGTCTATTTCTATGCGGTTAGCGCAGTAGATGGAGCGGGTAACGAGAGTGTGCGCTCGAGCATCGTGCAGGTTGTGACCGAAGGCGATGATCGTCTGGCGCCCGCGGCTCCGCAAAACCTTGCGGCGCTGGCTGATGAGGATGACTTCGGGCGTGTGTCGCTGAACTGGAGTGCTCCGTCGAAGAATGTCGATGGGAGCGATATCACAGATCTGGCTGGCTACACGGTCTTTCGCTCGAAGGGCAGTGCCAGCTCATTTCAGGTCGTGGTTACACTCGGTGCCGACGTTCAAGCGTATGTCGATACAGTCTTGGAGGAGCTGACGACCTATTACTACACCCTTTCGGCTACCGAAGAAAACGGCAACGAGAGCGCGCGCGCCAGTGCAGTGCAGATTGTTACCGCTGGACCCGATCGGGTTGCTCCATCCCAGCCGCAGAACATATCTGCCGTTGCCGATGCGGCTGACTATGGTCGAGTGGCGCTCCGCTGGAGTGCGCCGACGCGCGATGCCAGCGGTGACGAACTTACCGATCTGGCCCGTTATGTCGTTTTTCGCTCTCGTGGCAGCGTCAACTCCTTTGTCGCTATCGATACAGTGGACGCCAATACGCGTGAGTATACCGATACCGGCCTAGAGGAATCGACCACCTATTTCTACACGCTGAGTGCGGTCGACGAGGCCGGAAATGAAAGCAGTCGTGCCCAGTCGGTGCAGGTGACGACGGAAGGTCCTGATGTGGTGGCTCCTGCTGTGCCGCAGAACCTATCGGCGATTGCGAATGAATTGATCTTCACTGAGGTCGTGCTCGGTTGGAATGCGCCGACCCGCGACGCCGATGGCAGTGAACTGACGGGATTGAGCCAGTATGTCGTGTTCCGCTCCAAAGGTAGCACGAGCTCTTTTGTCGCCATCGATACGGTAGACGCCGGCGTGCGTCAGTACGTCGATACGGGCTTGGAAGAGCTGACGACCTACTTCTACGCCATCAGTGCCATTGATGCCAACGCAAACGAGAGCGGTCGGACGAATGCCGTATCCGTGCAAACGGGTGGGCCCGACCAGATTGCACCTCAGGCGCCGGCGGATCTCGTCGCCGTAGCGGCACCGGTTGCTGCGGAGATTACGCTCAGTTGGACGCCGCCCTCGCGCGATGCTGACGGGGGCGAATTGACGGGATTGGCATCCTATGTCGTACTTCGTTCAAAGGATGATAATGCGTCTTTTGTAGCTATTGATACGATTGGCGTTGATGACAACCGCTATGTTGATACAAACGGGCTCGAGTCGTCGACTGCCTATTATTATGCGCTACGGGCGATGGATGAAACGGGTAATTCTAGCGCACGTTCGAGTGCCGCCTATGCCAAGACGGCAGGTATAGATTCGCCCACTGGCCTGACGGCAACGGCTGGCATTCGCAAGGTGACCATTGCCTGGGCTGCCAGCAGCGAAGACGGCCTGCTAGGATATAACGTGTATCGTTCGGAGCGTTCGGACGAAGATTTTACGCGTCTGAGTGGGGTTGAGGGAGCGGCATTCTCTACGGGGCGTACTGCCTATATCGACTCCAACTTGGCCGGTGGCAATACCTACTTTTATCGGGTTTCGACCGTTACTGAAGACGGCGAAAGCGAGCAGTCGAGCTTTGTCGGCGCTACGGTCTATTCCGATAGTAGGGCACCGGCAGCTCCCTCTCTGGTCAAAGGCGAGTCGGTCAGCGGCGATCCTGAAAAGATCGACTTGAGTTGGAATGCGCCGACGACAGATGCTAATGGAGCCGAGCTCACGGGAGTTGATCGGTATTATGTGTATCGGGCAGACGATATATCTGGCCCGTATACGCTCGTGGCGACGGTGACGAGTCCGGCCTATCAAGACACGGCACTTGTTTCGGTCACCACGTATTACTATCAGGTCGAAGCAATTGATCAGGTGGGTAATACAAGCTTGCCGTCTACGGCAGTTGCTGCTATTACGAGTGGGGTGGATAAGCCCTCTGACGTGCGGATTTCGGCTTCGACGCCGTCTGACGCGACGCAGCCGCCAGAGGTTACGATTGTTTGGACCAAGTCAGAAGGGGCCATTCTTCACTACGAACTGCAGCGGACTACGGTGGCCAACAGCACCAACGACGCTGATTTCGTAGAGGTCGGTACCAATTCACTTGATACGGAACGCATCGACGATACAGTGGTGCGAGGGACGACGTATTACTATCGGGTGAGAGCGCGCGACATCGATGATCGCGTCAGCGAATGGACGGACCTAATGCGCGTGGATGTGAAAAACTAACAACTCCATAAGCTGGAGCTGGTATCACAAGGGGGAATGGCTGAAAGGTCATTCCTCCTTTGTGTTTGCGGTATGCCATTCGAGCACGGCTTCGAGGAGCTCTTCCAGCTCGCGCGCTTCGCTATCATCGCCACTTTCTTTCTCTTCCCACTGTTCTTGCTGTGCTACGAGTACCGCTAGTAGCTGTTTCATATTGGTGCGAATGGTGTCGATTGATGCATCGAGCTGGGCGCGTGCCTCAGGAGCAGAGAGAAAGAGGGTATTTTTTTCCAATTCACTTTTGAGTAGAGCGTATATTTCCATCATGCGTGCGGTTTGTACGCGGATTGCATCTAGTTTTATTGCGGGAGAATGCATGCTTTTGCTCCTTTTGAATACAGAGGGTATGCCCAGTATTTTGAGATATAGCAATAACTATTCCACTGTTATATACGTAGTGAATTACCTGTTTTCTAATACGGGATGATACGGCATACGAATTTGTTGATATCAGCCGTGACCGATGCGCTACAACGCGTCGGTTGTACGCGCAGAGAGAAAATCCTCATAGGCGTTTCCGGCGGGATAGATTCTATGGTCCTGTTGGATATACTGAGCAAGCTAATCGATTCACTCGTCGTCGTTCACTGCGATCACGCGCTGCGCGCCGATTCAGCTACTGATGTCGCTTTTGTTGAGGAACAGGCTGCACGCAGGGGCTGCGCTTTTATTAGCAGGCGTTGCGATGTTATGTCGCGAGTTCGCACATCGGGCATGAGCGTTGAGGAGGCGGGCCGCGCGGTGCGCTACGAATTATTTGATGAGTTGGCAGCTGACCAAGGAGCCGGAAAAGTGGCGCTTGGACATCACCTAGATGACCAGGCCGAGACGGTGCTTATGCGCTTGCTGCGCGGAAGCGGTAGCACGGGCCTTCGAGGCATGGTTCCGCTGCGCGATGGCGTGTTTCTGCGCCCTTTACTCGATGTGAGACGAGCGGACATAGCCTCCTATGCGGTGGAAAACGAATTGCCCTTCATTGAGGATGAGACCAACGCAGATTGGCGTTATTTACGCAACCGCGTTCGTGGCCACCTGCTACCCATCCTGCGCGCATACAATCCCAATATTGAGCGTGCGCTGCATCGTGCGGCAATGCTGCTGCAGGGGGAAGATGATTTTATTGAAAAGGCGGCACAAGACGCGTTAAATGCTGTGCTCGTAGAGCGTAGTGAAGACCAGATTGCTCTTGATGCCCCGGGTTTCCTAGGCTATCATATAGCGGTGCAGCGCCGCGTTCTACGCCTCGCGTTGCGCGCTCTTTCTCCAAGAGATCTCGAATACGCCCAAGTAGATAGTATTCTTCAGATTGCGCGAGAAAAGAGGAGAACTTTGCAGGAGTTAAGCAAAGGACTGCGCATTCAATACTGGGCAGATTGTCTCCTGCTGCGCCAGGGCGTGGAGTCTCCCTTGGAAATGCCCGTACCCATTCCCGGCGTCACAGAAGTTCCCCAGCGCAAGATGTCTTTCCGCTGTCAGTTTGCTCCGGCTGCTACCTTTCGCGACCTGCATCCCCGCTTGGGCGGGCAACTCGTAGCGTTGGATGCTGACCGCCTGGGAGACCGTCTGCTGTTGCGCAGCGCAGAGGCGGGCGATCGCTTTCGTCCGTTGGGGATGCGCGGATACAAAAAACTCAGTGACTTTTTAATTGATCAGAAGCACCCGCGGATCCTGCGCGACAAAGTCCTCGTGTTGGAAAGCAAAGGTGAAATAGCTTGGGTCGTGGGCATGAGAATGAGTGAGTTGTTCCGGGTGCGACCGGACAGCCAGCAGATAGCCGTTATTGAACTCTGCTCTACCGAGTAGAAATACTATGGATATGGATAAAAGAAAAGAAGAAGAGGACGATCGCCCTCGGCGGTGGCGCCGTCCATCGCGGACACAGGCCTTTTGGATTGGTTCGCTCTTAGTGGTCATTTTTGCCGCCAAGTTTTTCGACAGCACCCCTTCCGATGCATCGATCATATCCTATATGCAGTATCGGGAGCACCTTGAGGATGGGCGTATTGCCGAAGCTTTGTGGTCAACCTAGGTCCAATCGACGCAGAAACGAAGCGCGAGTGGCGCAGCTATAAGTTGGATTTTCGTTTTAAAGACGAGCCTTTTCAGTGGTATAACCTGCTGTTTAGCATTCTGCCCTGGCTGCTGTTTATCGCGTTCTGGATCTTTATGCTGCGTCAAATGCAAGGGGGACCACGCGGTCTATTCTCCTTTGGCAAAAGCAGGGCGAAACTGCTCACTCAGGACAAGCAGCAAACTACGTTTGCCGACGTAGCTGGAGCCGATGAGGCAAAGGAAGAGCTGCAGGAAGTGATCGATTTTTTACGCGATCCGCAAAAGTTTCAGCGTCTGGGAGGACGTATCCCCAAGGGCGTGCTTATGGTGGGGCCGCCGGGCACGGGAAAGACCCATCTGGCGCGCGCTGTGGCGGGCGAAGCCGGCGTACCATTTTTCTCCATTAGCGGCTCGGATTTTGTCGAAATGTTTGTCGGCGTGGGCGCGTCGCGGGTGCGCGATCTATTCGAGCAGGGCAAGGCCAGTGCCCCCTGTCTGATTTTTGTCGATGAGATCGATGCCGTCGGACGCCATCGCGGCGCAGGTATTGGCGGTGGACACGACGAGCGCGAGCAAACGCTCAATCAACTGCTGGTGGAAATGGATGGGTTTGAGTCCAACGATGGCGTGATTCTGATTGCGGCAACCAACCGCCCCGACGTGCTCGATCCGGCCCTGCTGCGTCCCGGGCGCTTCGATCGCCGCGTGGTCGTCGATCTGCCCGATGTGCGCGGCCGCGAGGGTATTCTCAAGGTGCATGCGCGCAAGGTGCCGTTGGGCGAGTCCGTTGACCTACAGCGCATTGCCCAGAGTACGCCCGGTCTGTCGGGAGCGGACTTGGCGAATTTAGTCAACGAGGCGGCGCTGTTAGCCTCTCGTCGGGATCATCAGACGGTTGAGTCAGCTGATTTTGAAGATGCAAAAGACAAGGTCATGCTCGGTGCAGAACGGCGCAGCATGGTGATGACCGAAGAAGACCGCCGCCTTTCGGCCTACCATGAGGCGGGCCATGCGCTGGTGGCAAAACTAGCTCCGGGTGCTCACCAAATTGGCAAGGCTACAATCATCCCGCGCGGACAGGCAATGGGCATGGTTTCCTTTTTGCCCGACGAGCGGCGCTCTGTTACTGAGACGCGGCTCAAAGCCCATTTGGCAACTGCACTGGGCGGCTGCTGCGCTGAGCGCATCATTTTCAATGAGCGTTCAACCGGTGCACAGGGCGACTATAAACAAGTTGCAGCGCTTGCGCGTTCGATGGTGTGCGAGTGGGGAATGAACAATAACATAGGTCCGCTCTCGCTTGCGAGCGGTGACGACGAGGTCTTTTTAGGTAAGGGGTTTGCCCGCAGCAGCAATGTTAGCGAGGAAACGGCCCAAGCGATCGATCAAGAGATTCGTCGATTGGTTCAGGAAGCTGAAGCTACGGCTACTAAAATCCTCGAAGAAAACGGCGAGAAATTGCACGGTCTTGCCAAAGCATTGCTGGACTATGAGGTCCTTGACGATGTTGAATTGGATCGGATCTTGTCTGGTCAGCCGCTCGATCGCGAACCGGTGCGCAAGCGCGTGCAAGCTGAGATCGACAGTGCGGGCAGCGAATGAAATGGACCCTAGCTGGGAGCCGGATCGACTTCACTGCGCGCGCACAGGTGATGGGTATTCTCAACGTGACGCCCGACTCTTTTTACGATCGTTATAGAGAAGTAGATGTCGCCGTCGAACGCGGCCTGCAGATGGTAGCAGAGGGAGCGGATATACTCGATATTGGCGGTGAATCCTCGCGGCCGCCGATGTACGGAGAAGCCGTTGAAGTGGATTGGGAAGAGGAATGCCGTCGCGTGTTGCCGGTCATAGAGGCCCTGCGCCGGCAAACAGATGTAGCAATTTCTGTCGATACCGTAAAAGCCACGGTGGCACGTCGTGCGCTGGGTCAGGGAGCCGATATTATTAACGATATCAGCGCTATGTGCGATCCGCAGATGGGATCGGTCGCAGCTGAGTGTAATGCTCCTCTTATCTTGATGCATCGGCGGGGAACACCGTCTACCATGCAGCAAGACACCCACTACGATGACGTCCTCGGTGAGGTGATGGCTTTCCTGCGCGAGCGCATTGATAGGGCGCAGCAGGCGGGCGTTAATCAGTGTGCCGTTGATCCCGGCCTGGGTTTTGGCAAATCCATTGCGGGTAATTTTGTGCTTCTAAAGAGCCTGCATCGCTTTGCTGAGTTTAATGTGCCGTTGCTCGTTGGAGCCTCGCGCAAGTCGTTTGTTTGGAAAACCCTCGGCGGTACGGCCGACGATGCGCTTGAGGGCAGCCTCGCATTGGCCGTAATGAGTCGGAGTGCAGGCGCTCACATACTGCGCGTACATGACGTGAAAGCGACCTGTAATGCGCTGCGCGTGGCCGACGCCGTGCTGCAGGCCGAAGCGTGAGGAGTGGCACGTGTTTGAAAACGGATTGACGCTGTTCCATCTGTTTGGTTTTCTGCCGATTTCAGTATTCTCGCTGATCGATATCGCCCTTGTTGCGCTGATTTTCTTTCGCCTGTTTGGACTGATCAAAGGCACGCGTGCTGGGCAAATGCTCGTTGGTCTGTTCTTGCTCGTGACGCTGGCTATGGCCGCACCGTGGCTACAGATGAACGCGTTGGCTTGGCTGTTGGAGCAGGTGCGCTCAATCCTGTTGATCTTGCTCGTTATTCTTTTTCAACCCGAACTGCGGCGTCTGTTGCTGGCGTTGGGACAGAGCCAGTTTCTGCGCTGGTTTTACAAGGTCGAACCATCGCGCGTAATCGATGAGGTTGTTAGCGGTGTCGTGCAGCTGGCAGAGCAGGGATACGGGGCACTGATAGTCCTAGGGCGCCAGAGCTCGTTGGGATCGGTGGTGGAGACGGGCATCGCCATTGATTCTGAAGTATCCGACGACCTACTTGCAACGATTTTCAACCCGCGCACACCTTTGCACGACCAGGCCGTAGTCATCCAAGGCGAACGCATTGTTGCGGCGCGCTGTACGCTACCGCTGGCCGAAGAAGTTGAAGACCAACGCTTGGGGACCCGTCATCGCGCGGCGCTGGGACTGGCCCAAGAATCGGATGCCGTTGCCATCGTCGTATCGGAGGAAACGAGCACGATTTCGCTGGCTATAGGCGGCGTGCTGGTGCGCGGTTTAGACCGGTCCGAACTCCGGCAGCGCCTAGTTGAACTGCTGGCTCCACAGCAGGCGGATATGGCGACTACCCGCGTTGAAGAAGAGGATGAAGTCTGACGAGTGTCCCTGCTTGACAGACCCCTATACCCGCGCTAATTTTCTATTTTTATTTTTCAATAGTAATATTTATTGGATATAGCATGCGCAATAAACAGGCGCGTCAGGCGCGAATTCGAGAGCTGCTCTTTGAGCAGTCAATCGATACGCACGAGAAGCTTGCTGCCGTTTTACAGCAACTCAATATCGAGGTAAGCCAGTCGACGCTGTCAAAGGATCTGCGCGAGTTGGGCGTAGTGCGCGTTCCGCAGGCCGACGGCGGCTTTCGCTATGCGCTGCCCGACTCTGGAGCGACGCTGCGCGATCGGCATGTTCTCGAACGCGAGCTACAGGACTACCTCATTCAAGCCGAGCAGGCCGCCAATATGATTGTCGTCAAGACGATCTCGGGTCATGCGCAGAGCGTCTGCGAGTCCATTGATCGAATCGGCTGGTCCGAAGTTGTCGGCACTATTGCCGGAGAAAATACGATTTTTGTGGCGGCGCGTTCGCAAGAAGATGCGGCCAACGTGCTGGCCCATTTGTCCGCGATTTGCGGCGATTAGAAAGGCAATGTGAACGCACTACAGGGATCCATAGAAAAGGCAGCAACGCTTATAGAGGCACTGCCCTATATACAAAGCTTTCGCGGCAAGACGGTTGTCGTCAAATACGGTGGCAGTACGATGGTCGGTGAGAACGAAGAAGATACTGTCCTAAAGGACATCGTTTTCATGGCCAGCGTGGGTATCTGCCCGATCATTGTGCACGGAGGCGGACCGGCCATCAATCGGCGCTTGCAGGAGCAGGGGGTCGAGACGCAGCGCATCAACGGGCTGCGGGTGACCGACTTCGCTACAATGAAGGTCGTAGAAGACGTGCTGTTCGGCGAGGTGAATGCAGAGATCGTGCGCGATATAGAAGCGTTGGGCGGTAAGGCGGTCGGTATTTCCGCAAAGGATGCAGGTATTTTACACGTGCGCAAGCACTGGGCAAAAACGGCGGATGGGCCTGCTGATATTGGCTTTGTTGGCGACGTCGAACGCGTGCAGACAGAGCCCTTGTTGGATCTAACTGCAGGCGGTATGATTCCCGTTGTTGCTCCAATTGGACGCGGTGGAGACGAACAGAGCTACAACGTGAATGCCGATACCGCGGCGGGTGAAATTGCCGCTGCGCTGCACGCGGAAAAGCTCGTTTTCCTAACGGATGTAACCGGTATACTGCGCGACGCACAGGATGCGTCTTCGCTGATTTCTACCCTGCACGTGCGCGACGTAGAGGGGCTCATAGAAGGAAAGATTATCAGCGGTGGAATGATTCCCAAGGTAGAAGCATGTGTTAAGGCAGTAAAATCAGGGGTGCGCAAAACACACGTGATAGACGGACGCATCCCCCACTCTATGCTACTCGAGATCTTTACGCGCGAGGGCATTGGGACTGAAATTGTCCAGTAAATGGAGGCCATTATGCGCACTGAAGACATCATCAAAGCGGAACAGAAATACATACTGCAGACATACGGGCGTCCCGAATTCGTGTTGGAGCGAGGCAACGGGGTCTATCTATTCGATACCGACGGCAATCGCTACCTCGATTTCGTCAGTGGGCTAGCTGTTAATGCCCTAGGCTACGGTGATTATGAGGTGGTCAAGGCCATAGAGGAGCAGGCTGGGAAACTGATGCACGTGTCGAATCTCTATCACACGATTCCCTCAGTTGAACTGGCTAAGCTATTGGTTGAAAACTCGTTTGCAGATCGCGTATTTTTCTGCAATAGTGGCACCGAGTCGTGGGAAGCGGCGATGAAGTTTTGTCGCAAGTGGGGCAATACGACCCACGACAAGCCCAAAAACCGTCTGATTGCATTCAATAATTCATTTCACGGTCGAACCTATGGGTCGATATCTACGACGGGACAGCCGAAATATCACAAGGGGTTTGAGCCGCTGTTGCCGGGCATTGATTTTGCCGATTTCAACGATTTGGCTTCGGTCGAGGCGTTGGTCAGCGACGAGACGTGCGCTATTCTGGTAGAGCCGATTCAGGCTGAAGGTGGTATCCACGTGGCCACGCCCGAGTTTTTGCAGGGCTTGCGCACGCTGTGTGACGAGCGCGACATGCTGCTGGTTTTCGATGAAATTCAAGTCGGCTGCGGGCGCACGGGATCGCTGTGGGCGCACGAACAGTACGGCGTGGAGCCAGATATTATGACGTTGGCTAAGGCGCTCGGGGGCGGCCTGCCGATCGGCGTAACTTTGATGCGTCAAAAGGTAGCCGATGCGATTGCTGCCGGTGATCACGCCGCAACGTTTGGCGCTAATCCAGTTGCCTGTGCTGCGGCTGTCGTGGTGTTCAAAAAACTATTGGAGTCTAGCTTTATCGAGAGTGTAAAGGAGAAGGGCCAGTACTTGGCCGGCCGACTGCAGAAATTGCAGGAGCGATTTCCCGAACAGGTTAAAGGCGTGCGCGGACGCGGATTGATCGTCGGTGCCGTCACGGAAAAGCCAGCGGCCGACTATCTGGTGCCGTTTCGCGAGCGCGATATGCTCGTGGCGACAGCCGGCGCGAATGTCGTGCGTTTTCTGCCGCCTCTGGTAGTGGAAAAAGACCGAATTGATGAAGTGGTCGATGTATTTGACGAGATCTTGCGCCAGGGAAGCTGATGAGCGTCGATAAACCTTGGGGCGGGCGTTTTGCCGCGGTCAACGACGAACTCATGGAGCGTTTTAATGCTTCGATTCGCTTTGACCGCCGGCTGTTGTCCGCAGATATAGAGGGCAATATCGCCTATGCACGCGGTTTAGGGCGGATTGGCGTTCTCAGCGAAGAAGAGTGTCGTTCCATTGTCGAGGGGCTCGAACAGGTTGGGCAAGAGTTTTCCGAGCCGGATTATCCGTTGCCCGATTCACTTGAAGATATCCACATGGCCGTGGAGCGCCGGTTGACGGAGATCGTCGGATCGATCGGAGGTAAAATTCACACCGGACGCAGTCGAAATGATCAGGTCAACCTAGATGAGCGCATCTATTTGCGCGGTGAGATTGCGGCGCTGCGTGGACGCATCGCCGTGCTGCAAGGCATCTTAATTGACTCGGCCGAGCAGTATGTGGATGTCGTCTTACCTGGCTATACCCATATGCAGCAGGCCCAGCCCATTCTCTTTTCCCACTATGCCCTATCGCTGTTTTGGATGCTCGATCGCGATGGCGGTCGCCTCGCCGATGCTTGGAAGCGCGCTGATTATATGCCGCTGGGCTCGGGCGCACTGGCCGGTAGCACGTTTCCAATAGACCGCGCTTTCCTGCGCGACGAGCTTGGTTTTGCCGCGGTCACTCCCAACAGCTTGGATGCGGTGAGCGATCGCGACTTTATATTGGAAACGCTTTCGGCTTTAGCGATTCTGATGATGCATCTGAGCCGGTTCTGCGAGGATCTGATTGTATGGTCTTCAGCTGAGTTTGCCTTTGTCGAGCTCTCGGACGCTTTCTCCACTGGCTCTAGCATGATGCCGCAAAAGAAAAATCCGGATTCGCTCGAACTGATTCGCGGCAAGACCGGTCGTGTATACGGCGATTTGATGGCGCTGCTCACCACGATGAAAGGAGCTCCGCTGACCTATTCCAAGGACATGCAAGAGGATAAGGAGCCGCTCTTTGATGCGCTCGATACGGCCGCTATATGTCTCGACGTGTTCGGCGGGGCCTGGGCAGGGATGACGCTAAAGAGTGCGCGGATGGAGGCCGTGGTCGATTCGGGTGCATTGGCGACGGACTTGGCCGACTACCTAGTGCGCAAGGGATTGCCATTCCGCGAGGCGCATCACGTCATTGGTCAACTGGTGCGTAACGCACTGAGTGCTGACCAGGCATTGACTGAACTTTCGCTAGGAGATCTGCAGGCTGCCAGTCCACATTTTGCTGAAGATGCACTCGGGTTGCTCAACGTGCGTGCATCGCTCGCGCTGCGTAATATCGAGGGTGGTACCGGGCCCGAAGCCGTGCGCGACCAGCTCGCTCTGGCACGCGCGCGCTTGGCCGATTGAAATGCGCCCTTTCGAAGCTGGAAAACCCCGGATTGCTCCGGGGTTTTCTTTTTGGTTGTCCAATATACGCACTGTTTAGGAGCACATCATGGTAGATCCAGTGCAGGTGGCCATTCGCGACGTTGCATTCTTCGTCCGCAATGCGCCCATGCGCATGCCTTTCCGCTTTGGTTCCGTTACGCTTACTGCTTCAGCCGTTATACACGTGCGCATGGATGTGGAACTTGCCAACGGACGGCGCGCCACCGGGTGGGCCGCCGATATGCTGGCGCCGAAGTGGTTCGACAAGGATCCGTCGAAGAGCTATGAGGACAACTTAAACGATCTGCTCGATATGGCGCGTGCTGCGGCTCGGGTCTATCGCCATGCCGGGCGCCATCCGGACAGCGTATTTTCTATTTGGCAGCAGGGGTATGAAGAGAGTATGGCGTGGGCCGAAGAGCGTGGTCTAAATCGCCTAATCGCCTCCAACGGAGCCTCGCTGCAGGAGCGAGCGCTGATTGATGCCGTCGGCCGTGCGCTTGGGTTGAGCTATCATCAGCTGTTGGTTTCGGAGGTGCTCGCCATTGATCTGGGGACGATACACCAGGAACTTAAATCGGTTGATTTGGCTCGTATTGTCTCACCCGAGCCGCTTAATACGGTTTCGGTCCGTCATACCGTCGGCCTTATTGATCCGATTCGGCGCGCCGATATTGCTCCGGAAGACGAACTGGCCGATGGGCTGCCGCAATCACTTGAAGCATATATCGAAGAGCAGGGAATCCACTATTTCAAGATTAAGATAGGCGGAGATGCACAGAGTGATTTTCTGCGCCTCGCCGCGATTGCTTCGCTGCTGGAAGAGCGATGCGAAAGACCCTATTACGTGACGTTGGACGGCAACGAGCAGTACGGCGATATGGACGCCCTAGTCGGCCTATTGGAACGAGTTGAGCGAGAATGTCCAAGCTTATATAATGCGTTGCTATATATTGAACAGCCGCTCGATCGCTCCTTGTCGCTGGCCCCCGAACTCGAGCCGGCTATTCGCGCAGTATCTGAGCGCAAGCCGATGCTGATCGACGAGTCGGACGAAGATGTACGCGCATTTAGACAGGCGGTAGACCTGGGCTATCTAGGCGTGTCTTCCAAAGCGTGTAAAGGCTTGATTAAGGCGCTATCCAATGCGGCGCTTGTAGGGCATTTGAACGCCGCCGGTGGGCATTACTTTATGAGCGCAGAGGATTTGACCAATATTCCCGTTGTTGGCCTACATCAAGACTTGGCCCACGTAGCGGCGCTGGGTATCGATCACGTCGAGCGGAATGGACACCACTACGTGCGCGGTCTAGATCATTTGTCTACAGGGGAGCAGGCGCAGTGCCGTGCGGCGCATCGAACGCTGTATCGGGAAACGGGCGACCTACTCTCGCTGGCTATTGAGCAGGGAAGGATTGATATTCGCTCGCTGCAGTGTCCCGGTCTGGGCAGCGGCGATATCGTTGACGTGGAGGCTATGGTGCGCTTGGAAGATTGGAAGATGGATCAACTCGTGGAGGGCAATCGATGACTGCGGCGCGAATGAGCGTAGACTCGGTTCGTTTCTACATGCGCAATGTGCGCACGCGTATGCCCTTTAAATACGGAGTAGCCGTTCTTACCTCGGTGCCGATCTTGCATGTAGTAGTGGAAGCGACCGTAGAAAACAAATCGGTGCGCGGAATGGCTGCTGATATTTTGCCGCCAAAGTGGTTCGACAAAGATCCACAAAAAGACTACGCGGCCAACGTAGACGATTTGCTTTTTGCCGCGCAGACGGCGGCTGACGCCTATGCGATGGCTGGCCGCTCGCCCCATCCTTTTTTCTCTCTGTGGCGAACTGGCTATGAAGCGACGCTGAGTGCTGGGGATGCGCGCGGTCTGAATCACCTTACAGCTGGACATGGCAGCAGTTTGATGGAGCGCGCGCTCATAGATGCCTGTGGGCGCGGCGTGGAACTCAGTTACTTCGACTTGGTCCGAACGAACGTTTTGGGATTGGATTTGGGTGACCTGCACGGTGAACTAGCCGGCGTTGAACCTCGTAGGGCATTGGCCGACCGGCCGCTGCAATCGATTTCTGTGCGGCATACCGTAGGGCTTGCAGATCCAATTTTTAGCACCGACATACCGAAAGAGGAGGTCCTGTCAGACGGACTGCCCCAGTCGTTGCAATCCTATATTGAAACGCAGCACGTAGCCTATTTTAAGGTTAAAGTGAACGGGAATGCCGAGGCCGATGGTCAGCGTCTTGCGGCCATTGCAGCGCTCCTCGACGAGCGTGCCGGCGCTTATCACGTGACGCTGGATGGCAACGAACAGTACGCCGATATGGATAGTTTCTCCGCGCTGTTGGACCATATCGAGACGACGTTGCCCGCTTTTTGGTCGCGCATTTTATATGTCGAACAGCCGCTGGAGCGTAGCGTGGCCCTAAACGACGAACTGGCTGAGGGAATTCGCGCGGCTGATGCGCGTAAGCCTATGCTTGTCGATGAATCCGACGGAGATCTAGACACGTTTGTTCGCGCCATGGAAATCGGTTACAGCGGAATTTCATCGAAGGCGTGCAAAGGCTTAGTAAAAGCAATCGCCAATGCGGCGTTGGCTCGGCTTCGCGATCCGTCGCGCTACTTTCTCACCGGCGAAGATCTCATGAATCTACCGATTGTACCTCTGCATCAAGATCTGGCTCATTTGGCCGCACTTGGCATCGCTCACGCCGAGCGCAACGGGCACCACTACGTGCGTGGATTAGCCCATCTATCCGATAGCGAACGCACGGCCTGTCTGACCGGGCACGGCGATCTATATACTGAATCCGATGGGTTGGCGGCGCTGTCCATTGCCAATGGCCAGCTAACCGTAGGCTCGCTTCAGTGTCCTGGATTGGGAGTGGCCGCAGAGATCGACGTTGATTCCATGGTACCACTCGAAGAGTGGTCCTTTGATTCGCTGGCCTGAGTTATGCGTATCGATTGGGCCGCAGAGAAGGAAGAGGCGCTGGCGCGCTTGGCGCGCATGCTGCGATTTGATACGGTAAATCCACCGGGCAACGAGCTTGCGCTCGCGCGCGATTTAGCCGCGGAAGCGGCTTCATGGGGCGTTGAGAGCGACGTATACGTCTCAGCTGAGTCCCGCGGGAATCTCGTGGTTCGGCTGCGCGGAGACGGCAGCCAGCGTCCGCTGCTGCTACTGTCCCATCTGGACGTAGTCCCAGCAGAGTCGGATAAATGGCGTTTTCCTCCCTTTGCCGGCATTCGCTCGGAAGGCTACATCTGGGGGCGCGGGGCAATCGATTCCAAGCTGACGGGTGCCCTGCACATGCAGGTGGTTTCGCTCGTCAAGCGCCTGGGACTACCGCTCACGCGCGATATCGTTCTCGTTGCAGCGGCCGACGAGGAGTTTGGAGGTCACTATGGACTCGAATGGATGGTGCGCGAACATCCCTCCGTTTTCGATGCGGAGTTTGGCATAAACGAAGCGGGTGGTTTTGCCATCCCCGTCAACGGTCAACATCTCTACACCGTGCAGGTCGGGGAAAAGGGATCTGCGAATCTCGATTTAGTTGCCTCCGGTCGTCCTGGTCACTCTTCCGTCCCACACGATGACAATGCCATTTTTCATCTGGCGACCGTGCTGGCGGCAATGGCAGATAAGAAGATGCCGCATCGGCCGCCGGCGAGCGTGCGTGCCTTTTTTGAGCGTGCGGCTAGTGTGCAAACCGACGAGCGTGTGGCAGCCGATCTACGCGCTCTGCTCGACGGCGATGGCTGCGATGAAGCCCTCGGACGGCTGCCGGTAAATGCCGCCACGCGATCTATGTTCGATGCGATGCTGCGCAATACCTGTGCGCCGACCGTTATGGCATCGGGGCTAAAGCGCAATGTGATACCATCGCGGGCCGAAGTGCAGTTGAGCGGTCGACCGCTGCCCGGGGTGAGCGAAGGTGTGTTTTTGGCCGAGGTCGAGGCGCTGGCCGGATCGCAGGTTGCATACGAGATGCATTCGTTCCGACCGGGAGTCGAGTTCGACCACGAGACGCCGCTCTTCCATGCGCTGGATGCTGCGCTGCGCCACTTTGACGCGCAGGGGGTGGCCGTTCCCTATATGCAAACAGGCGGAACCGATGCGAGGTTTCTGGTCGATCTAGATATGGTAGTGTATGGTTTTGTGCCGATGCGTTGGGAACCTGGATTGGAGTTTTTTGAACTGTGCCACGGGCACGATGAACGCGTTTCGGAAGCCAACGTGCTCTTTGGCGTGCAGGTGCTCTCCGATGCCGTGGCTCGGCTCAATGGTTTATCAATAGGAGGATAGCAGGATGGGAGAAGAGATTTCCTTCGAAGCGCTATTTATTTATATCGAAACGCATCCCTTTGTCGGTCTGCTGCTCTTGGCGCTTGCCATCATGTTTCTGGCCAGCTTGATCCGCATGGTAGTACGGATGGCCGTTATACTGGCTTTGGTTTTGGCCATCGGAGTATACTGGACGCACAGCGAAGCAGTCAGCGACCTCGACGTGCGCTCCGAGCTGATAAAGCGGAAAGCGGCAGAATATGGCAAGGGCGCGTTGGAAGTGGGCAAAGAGGTCGGTAAGGTGCTGTTGAGAAAAGGCGCAGAAGAGTTGAAAAAGCAGATGGAAGAGAGTAAGTAGCAGGATGCACAGAGGGCTAGGTTCCTGTGGTTAGATAGCCCATAAAAGTCGTTTCATCCATGGTTTCTACGCCCAGTTCTCGTGCTTTGCTCAGCTTGGAACCCGCTTTCTCGCCGTAGATCAAAAGATCGGTGTTCTTGCTGACGCTGCTAGTGGTACGACCGCCTAGACGTTCGATTTGCGCGGCGGCCTCGTCGCGACTCATCGTGCTCAAACTGCCCGTCAGGACGACCGTTTTACCGGCAAATGGGACGTCTGCGGCTGCGGTTTCTTGAGGCTCTGCTAGGTGCATCTGTAAACCGGCTGCGCTCAACTTGTCTAACAGGGAATCCAGCTCACCGCTGTGCAGGCCGGCGTGTACGCTGGCGGCAATCTTAGGCCCGATCTCGGGCACTTCTTCTAAGCTCTCAGCCGAGGCCTGTCGCAGCGCATCGAGCGATAGAAAGTGGCGCGCCAGCGTGCGAGCTACTGTGGCCCCGACATGGCGTATTCCAACGGCAAAGAGCACGCGATCAAAGGGGCGTCCTCGGCTCTGTTCGAGTCCAGCTAATATATTGCGCGCAGACTTTTCGCCCATGCGCTCTAGGGCGGCCCACTCCGATAGACTGAGCCCATAGAGGTCGCCTACGTCGTTTACGAGGGCTCGGTCGACGAGTTGCTCGACGACGGCCGGTCCCAATCCCTCAATGTCCATGGCATTACGGCTGGCAAAATGCTCTATGCGGCGTTTGAGCTGGGCCGAACAGGACGGGTTTTCGCACCGAGTAGCGGCTTCTTCCTCGTCTTTGACCAACTGGGATTGGCACATGGGACATTGGCTGGGAAATGCGTAGGGTATGGCATCGGCGGGTCGAGCTTGGCCTACGTAGGAAACGACTTTGGGAATTACGTCGCCGCCCTTTTCGAGCACGATTAGATCGCCTATGCGGATGTCTTTGCGGGCTATTTCGTCGGCGTTGTGTAGACTCGCCCGGCTGATGGTCGAGCCGGCTAGCGCGACGGGATCGAGAATGGCTACCGGCGTTACGGCTCCGGTGCGACCGACCTGCAGCTGGATGTCGAGTAGGCGCGTCTGCGCCTGATAGGCGGCGAATTTATAGGCCATGGCCCAACGCGGGCTCTTAGCGGTATTGCCTAGGCGCTCTCGTTGGGCTAAATCGTCGACTTTGATAACAATGCCGTCTATATCGTAGGCTAGCTCGTTGCGCACTGTGGCGTAATATTCGTAGAACGCGAGTATTTCTTCGAGTTCAGTGCAGCGCTGGCGAGCGGGGTTGACGGGTTGTCCCAGTGCGCGCAGGCGATCCATGTGGGCGCTGTGTGAAGTAGGCTGTGTGCCTGTTTCATCCAATGAATAGGCAAAGAAACGCAGGCGGCGTGTGGAAACGACGGCGGGATCCTGCTGCTTTAACGAGCCGGCAGTGGAGTTGCGCGGGTTGGCAAAGAGCTGTTCGCCGCGTTCGGCCCGCTCGGCGTTGAGGCGTGCAAAATCGGCGTGTTCCATATAGACCTCGCCGCGCACTTCGCAGGAAACACCGGGTTGATGCAGGCGCAGGGGAATGGAGCGGATCGTGCGCGCGTTGTGTGTCACATCATCGCCCTGTGTGCCATCGCCGCGCGTGACGGCGCGGACTAAAGCACTATCTTCGTATATGAGGCTCAATGCGACGCCGTCGACTTTGAGTTCGGCGACATAGGCCAGCGATTCGTCGGCAAGAGCCTGGCGGACGCGTTGATCAAACGCCTCGATATCCTCGCGCGAGTAGCTGTTATCAAGGCTGAGCATGGGGTTGGCGTGCGCGACGGTGGGAAAGTCACTTACGGGCTCCCCGCCCACGCGCTGACTCGGTGAGTGGGGGCTGCGCAGGTCGGGAAACTGCTCTTCTAAAGCAATCAGTTCGCGCAGTAGGCGGTCGTATTCACCGTCTGAAATTGAGGGCTCCGCCAGGGCGTAATAGCGGTGGTTGTGCGCCTCTATCTCGGCGGATAATTGGGCGATGCGCTGTGCGGGATCTGCGGACATAAATAGAATTTCCTCGTTGTCGTGGCGCAATAATAGGAGGGAAATAGGACCCTGTCAACGGGGTATTTCGGCCAAGTTGTCGCATTGATCATCCTAGTGTATATTGTATGAATCAAATGGAAAATTCGTTCTTAAAAACGCCGTCTGGCATCCCTTGGACAGCCTACTGGGAGCTGACGAAACCGCGCATCATCTTTATGGTGCTCATCACCTGTGCGCTTGGTTTCTTTGTCGGTGGCCGGGGTATACACTCCTATTCTCTGCTCTTTTTTACGTTGCTGGGCACGGCGCTGACGGTTGGTGGCTCGGCTGTATTAAACCACTACCTAGAGCGCGACGTCGACCGGCTTATGGAGCGGACCCGCCACCGTCCGCTGCCCTCTGGACTCGTTCGTCCCTCTATGGCTATGTCGTACGGTTTTCTGCTCGTGCTGGCGGGCGAATGTGTTCTGCTGTCGTCTGCCGGTCTACTGACGGCCTTTCTCGCGCTGCTGTCGGCTTTTCTCTACGTCGTCATCTATACGCCGATGAAGCGCCTGAGCTGGCTGAATACCTCGCTGGGTGCGATTCCAGGGGCGCTGCCGCCGGTCGGTGGGTGGACGGCCGCAACCGGCGAGTTAGAGACCGGTGCGTGGATTTTCTTTCTCATTCTGTTTGCTTGGCAGCATCCCCACTTTTACGCTATTGCTTGGATGTTTCGCGAGGACTATGCGCGCGGTGGTTTTAAGATGCTGCCCGTAGTCGAAAGCGACGGGAGTCGAACCTGTCGCCAGGTAATCTTCTTTTCGCTCCTATTGCTCGTCGTCTCTGTATGGCCAACGGTGCTTGGGCTGGCAGGGCCGGTCTATATGGTGGGTGCGATTGTGCTGGGGGTGGGCTTTTTGGGGGCCGGCATTGCGCTGGCCCGTTCGCGATCTATTGTCAGCGCTCGGCGTTTGCTCAAAGCGTCCATTATCTATCTGCCGTTGCTGCTCGTATTGAGCGTTTTTGATGCGGGTTTCTGAGAAGGGCACGCCTTATCCACCCGACGAACCCCCGGCCTAAACGCCGGGGGCTTTTTTTTGTTCGCTTCTGTATTCTTCAGGCGTATTCAAGTTGAGAAAAGGGTCTACTCCTTCGCTTAGAGGCATCCAGTCTTGCGGTGAGACTACGCATGCTGTCAACTGGCTGACGAATGCGCGCATAGATAGGCGCTGTTGCCGTATGGCTGCCTCTGCCTGTAGTAGTATCGAGCGGTTGTAGAGTGCGCATAGGGGCTGTAGGCCATGTGGACTGTCGGGTATAACGGCCTGAAAGGCATCTGATTGTCGGTCGATTATATAGCGCAGCAGGGGAGTGCTGAGGTTGGGCATATCGCACGCAAGCAGAAGCACGTAGGGCGTTGTGCTGTGAAAAAGGGCGGTCGCTAAGCCGCCCAATGGACCGGTTTCGGGAAAGCGGTCCGGGACGGTAGGCCAGGCAAAGCGTCCGTGTGCAGCGGGATTGTTGCTGACGATGAGACCCCGTACGCAGAGCGAGTCTGTTGTGGCGATTGTGCGCTGAAGCAGTGGAACGCCGTCTATGGTCAGCAGGGCTTTGTCGCGCCCCATGCGCCGGCTGCGACCTCCAGCGAGGACGGCCGCTGTCAGCCCCGTTGACATATGCTCAGTCGTCGCGGCTCTGGTTGTTGATGAGGGCCGCGCTGTAGCCGGCTCCGAAGCCGTTGTCGATATTGACTACGCTGACGCCTGAAGCACAGGAGTTGAGCATGGTCAGCAGGGCGGAAAGGCCACTGAAATTGGCTCCGTAGCCCACGCTGGTCGGCACGGCGATGACGGGAATATCGACCAGACCACCCACGACACTCGCCAACGCGCCTTCCATGCCAGCTACGACGACGATGGCTTTGGCCGTGCGCAATGTATCGCGATAGGCTAACAGGCGGTGAATGCCGGCGACACCCACGTCAAAAATCGATTCGACACAGGCTCCCATCGCACGGGCGGTGATCTCTGCCTCGCGCGCTACCGGTAAATCAGAGGTGCCGGCAGAGACGACCAGGACCAAACCGCGCTCCTGCGGGGCATGTGGACCGGGGATAAGGGCGGTGCGCGCCAGTTCGTCGTAGTGCGTCTGCGGGAAGCGTTGGCACAGTTTTTCGGCTGCGTCTGGAGCAATGCGGGTCGCTAGCACCTGCGATTCGCGCTCTACCAGCCGTTCGGCAATAGCGACGATTTGCTCGCTTGTTTTCCCTTGGCAAAATATGACTTCCGGATAGCCGGTGCGCAACGTGCGGTGGTGATCTACGTGGGCGAAACCCAAGTTTTCGAAAGGCAAGTCGCGCAGGTGGTCTACGGCCTCATCGGTCGAGAGGCTGCCGTCGGCGACGCGGTCTAATAGGCTGCGAAGAGATGCAGGATCCATGGGCGAAAGCTTTGCTAGAGGGGAAGAAATTGCTCTTAAGTCTACGCTATAAACGGGATACAAAAGTAGTATAACTTGTTGATTAAAATAGAATTATTGAAAAATCATGTCAATGGCATGGCGGTTGCTTACTTCGAGTAGACCCTTTGTGTGCGAGGAGCGAAGCGCGATGAGTGAAGTGGGTTTTATTCTGTTATCTGCCTTTTTCTTAGCCATTCCAGTGGCGATAAAATATGCGATATCTTTTCAAACGCGCGGCATGCTAAACCAACTGCGGAGTCAGGAACGGTTGGTGCATTCGCTATCGCTCCAGTTGGAAGGTGTGCAAAGCGAGCGGATTGCCGTGCGCCGAGCCCTGTCCCAGGTGCATGCTCAGCGTCGCCAGGCCGATGCACGCCGCCAACTGCAGCAGGAGCAATTGGACCACGTGCGCGCACGTGCCGAATCGGCTACTGCACGCCGCCGGCGTCCCGAGGACGAACGTGCGAAGCCCGCATTAGAGATGCCGGTGCTAGAAGAAGTGATTGACGTAGATGAGGTGGCCGCTTAGCGACAGCAGCGGAACCCCGTGAGGGGTTGCGCAATGCGCTGGCGTTCAACTTCGCTGAGCTGCGATACAAACTGCTGGACGGATTCCGCGTCGGAGAAGTCAAACGAAGTTCCTTGGAGCGAAGGTAGGTCAAAGAGCTCTAAGCTCTCACAGGTCTGTCCAGCGCTGGGTTCGTCATCGCCCAGATGGCTATAGCTACTGCGCATGGACCAGTCGCCAAAAGCGTCGATGCTACCGGTCCATTCCCGAAGATTTCCCGTTAAATCATAAATGCTGTTGTCCGCATGACAGTTGGGATAGCTTCCCGATGCGGCGATGGGATACTCTAATTCGCTGTGATATGAGCGATCTGTATTGCAGAATCGCAGTCCGAAATTGGTCAGAGCACCCGTGGCGGAAGGATCGTCTGTGGACGAATACGATCTGAGCTGTTCTCCCGCGCAGGCGTTTTTCCATTCTGCTGGATCGCACAGCCGCTTGCCTTCGGCTGCACAGAGGACGGCCGCATCAAACCAAGTAGCTAGTAGAGGTAGTTCGCCTCTGCGGTTGGGGTATTCATACACGTCGATCTCGTAGGTGTGCAGACTGCCATCTTCTGTGCTCAACGAGAGCGTTTGCATACCACCGGAAGGGAGATCTGTTTCGGGCATTACCGTTAGGGCTATATCTCGTTGGGCGACGGCCATCCCATCGCTGGCACTCACGCGCAGGTTGTAAAGGCCTGGTAACAGCGGCGTAAATGCGGCGCGACTCCCGACGCGCTGTCCCTCTTCATTAATTGGCTGTTGCACGATGTCTATAGCGGGATGGTCGTCTAGCTGCGTCCATTCGTAGGTCAGCACATCGCCGTCGGGATCGCTGGCAAATGCTTCTACTATGATCTGTTGGTCGCCGAAGGAAACTGCCGTATCCGCCGAAGCCTCTATCGTGGGGGGGCGTTGGATTACGGTAACGGTAAAAGAAAGGGTCTGGGTTGAAGCGTCGCTCAGACAGCGCTGACGGTCTTCTTCGAGTTGGACTGCATCGCAATCGCGATCGGATATGCTGGCTAGAAGAAGAAAGGTTTCCGTATCGCCGTCGAGATTTTCGGGGGCAAACCAAGAGGTCTGGGCGGCTAGCGAATCGCGAAAGCTGCCACCACCGATCGAGCTCCAGCGGTAAAAAAGCGGGTCGTCGTCTTCGTCGGAAGCGAAGGTGCTTAGCTCGACTTCGCCTCCGCGGCGGATTTGGCAGGTTTCTTCGATGGATAGGGTATCGCGCTGTCCCTCAGCTCCAATGCATACGAAGCGAGCCATTTCGACAACGGGTCCCTCGTTTGGTAGGTCTCGATGAACGAGGCTGCAGGCACTACAAACTGCAAAGATTACCAGAAATACGGTGCGGATCATTCGCCTTCGTCGTGCAGCAGCTCGAGGATGCGATCCAGATCGCCCTCGTCGTAAAACTCAATCTCTATACGACCGCGCTGTCCGTTGCGGCGAATGTGAATAGCGGTGCCGAAGCGGTGCTGCAGGCGCTCTTCCTGTTCCCGCACTAGCGGGTCGTCATCGCGCTGCTCAGGCTTGCTCTTCTTTTTCTTGTCGCGGCCGCTGCGGCGCGCATTAACGGCGCGTTCGACCTCGCGCGCGCTGAGCTTGTCCTCGGCGGCTCGCCGAGCTAACTCGAGGCGGTCGTCGTCGTCGTCCAATCCCAACAGAGCACGGGCGTGCCCCATCTGCAAGCGACCTTGGCGAAGAAAGTCCTGGATTTCGAGCGGAAGATTGAGGAGGCGAAGCAGGTTGGCTACGGTTGAACGATTTTTGCCGACCTTTTGCGCGACCTGTTCCTGCGTTAGAAAGCAGCGATCCATCAGGGCGCGGTAGCCCTCGGCTTCTTCGATCGGAGTTAGATTCTCCCGCTGAATATTTTCAATCAGCGAGAGTTCCATCAGATCCTGCTGCGACTCGATCTCGTGAACAATGGCAGGAATCGTCTCGAAACCGGCCTGGCGCGTAGCACGCCAGCGTCGCTCTCCGGCAATGAGATGGTAGCTCTGCCCGACGCGGTTAACGGTGATGGGCTGTATGACACCCTTTTCCTGAATAGAGCGCATCAGTTCGTCGATGTGCTCTGGATCGAATTCCGTGCGGGCCTGAAAAGGGTTGGGTTCAATTTCATCTACGTTGATGTAAATAATTTGCCGGGTGTTATCATCTGGTCCACCGCTGTCGGGGTGTTCGGGAATGAGGGCGTTTATACCCTTGCCCAATACCGGCTTCTTACCCATGGTTAATCACTTCTCCTGCTAGGCTCATATAGTTTTGTGCACCGGGGGAGAGGATATCGTACAGAACGATCGGCTGGCCATGGCTTGGTGCTTCTGCCAACCGAACATTTCGGCTGATCGCCGTTTTGTAGACCTTGTTGCCGAAGTACGATTTAACCTCAGAGGCCACTTGGCGGGAAAGATTGAGGCGCCCGTCGTACATCGTCAGCAAAACACCCGCTATTTGCAGCCGCGGATTGAGATGGCGCTGAATTAGGCGAACCGTATTGAGCAATTTGCCCAAGCCTTCGAGTGCATAGTACTCACACTGAATGGGAATGAGCACCGAAGTCGCCGCCGTCAGTGCGTTAATGGTCAGAAGCCCTAGGGAGGGAGGGCAGTCGATGATAATATACGAATACTGGTCTCTAACCTTGGCCAGCAGCGTCTCTAGCTTCTGCTCGCGGGCGATTAGATTGACCATTTCGACCTCTGCTCCAGCCAAGTTGACGTGCGAAGGCATAAGAGACAGATAGGATATCTTGGTCTGTATGGTGACTTCTTCGGGTTCCTTGTGGCCGAGCAGGGCGTGGTAAATATTGCCCGGCTCGACCTCTTGGGAATCTTGAAAACCGCAGCCAGATGTCGCATTGGCCTGCGGGTCCATATCGATGAGCAAGGTCTTCTGTTCGGCCACAGCGAGGGACGCGGCTAGGTTGACAGCCGTAGTGGTCTTGCCGACGCCCCCTTTCTGGTTTGCTATGGCTATGATCTTGCTCATGGGACCCTACTTACCGTTGACGGCGGCCTGTGCTGCAGCCAAACGTGCAATGGGAATGCGGTAGGGAGAGCAAGAAACGTAGTTCAGACCAACGGCGTGACAGAAGCCGACTGACTCCGGGTCGCCGCCGTGCTCGCCGCAGATACCGACCTTGAGGTTTTTGCGTGCCTTTCGGCCACGCTCCGTGCCCAGGCTGACTAGCTGACCAACGCCTTCCTGATCTAAGCTCTGGAAGGGGTCCGTCGGAAGGATACCCTGTTCGACGTATTCAGGCAGGAACTTACCGGCGTCATCGCGGCTATAGCCAAAGGTCAACTGCGTAAGGTCGTTGGTGCCAAAGCTGAAGAATTCGGCCTGTTCTGCAATTTGGTCGGCGACCAACGCGGCACGCGGGATCTCGATCATCGTCCCGACGCTGTAGCTGAGCTTAGTTTTGTGCTTCTTTTCGATTTCCTTAGCTACGTTGTCCACCATGGCCTTCAGATCGCTTAGCTCGCGCACTGTGCCAACGAGGGGAATCATGATCTCGGGCAGGGCCTTGATGCGCTTTTTCTTGGCGTTGATCGATGCTTCGAAAATAGCCTCAACCTGCATCTGATAAATCTCTGGGAACGTGATCCCGAGGCGGCAGCCGCGGTGTCCCAGCATTGGGTTAAACTCGTGTAGCGAGTCGATCTTCTGCTTGATTTGGCTGAGTGGCACCTTCATCTGCGCAGCCATTTCCTTCTGCTGAGCCGCCTCGTGGGGCAGGAACTCGTGCAGCGGGGGATCCAGTAGGCGGATGGTGACGGGGAGCCCGTTCATGGCCTTGAAGATGCCCTCAAAGTCGCGACGCTGAATCGGCTTGAGTTTGCTCAGCGCCTTGCGACGACCGCGCTCATCATCGGACAGAATCATTTCGCGCACGGCCAAGATACGATCACCCTCAAAGAACATGTGCTCGGTGCGACACAGGCCGATGCCTTCGGCGCCAAAGCGACGCGCGACCTCTGAATCATGGGGCGTATCTGCGTTGGTGCGCACGTTGAGTTTGCGCGCTTCGTCGGCCCATTTCATCAGCGTGGCAAATTCCTTGGAAAACTTGGCTTCTTGGGTTGGCACTTCGCCGAGCATAACTTCACCAGACGATCCATCAAGCGAAACCCAATCGCCCTTCTTAATCGTTTTACCGCCTGCAGTAAACTGGTCCTTCCTATAGTCGATTACGATGTCATCGCAGCCAGCTACACAGCACTTGCCCATGCCGCGCGCCACGACCGCAGCGTGACTGGTCATACCGCCGCGGGCGGTCAAGATGCCTTGAGCGGCGTGCATACCACCGATGTCTTCAGGTGAAGTTTCCAAGCGGACCAGGATGACCTTCTGTCCTTTGGCTGCCAACTCTTCAGCTTGGTCGGCGTGGAAGATGACCGTGCCACTAGAGGCGCCAGGCGAAGCGGGCAATCCTTTGCCGATGACCTCGCTTTTTTGGCCGGTGGCAAAAGTCGGGTGGAGCAATTGGTCGAGGTCGGCCGGATTGACGCGGAGGAGGGCCTCTTTCTTGGTGATCAGGCGCTCGCGCACCATGTCGACGGCGATTTTAACCGCGGCCGCAGCCGTGCGCTTGCCGCTGCGCGTCTGCAGCATCCATAGCTTGCCCTGCTGGATGGTGAATTCCATATCCTGCATGTCGCGGTAGTGCTTTTCGAGCAGCACGCAGACGTCTTCGAATTCCTTGTAGGCTTTGGGCTGTGCGCGCTTGAGGCGCGAAACGGGTTCTGGCGTGCGGATACCGGCGACTACGTCTTCGCCCTGGGCATTGGTTAGGAATTCGCCGTAGAGCTGGTTTTTACCGGTGGAGGGGTCGCGGGTAAAAGCGACGCCCGTGGCGCAGTCGTTGCCCATGTTGCCATAGACCATTGACTGGACGTTGACGGCCGTGCCCCAGTTGTGGGGGATGCCTTCGATTTCGCGATAGCGGATGGCGCGCTCGCCCTGCCAAGAATTAAAGACTGCGCTAATCGAACCCCATAGCTGCTCTTTGGGATCTTCGGGAAAATTGCGCTTGAGGCGCTTTTTGATCTCGGCTTTGTACTCAACGACCAGCTCTTTCAAGTCTTCGGCCAGTAGTTCGTTGTCGAGTTCGACGCCGCGCTTGTGTTTCTTCTTTTCAATCAACTGCTCAAAGGGGTCGATCTCAATACCTTCGGGACGGACGCCCATTACGACGTCGCCGTACATCTGGACAAAGCGGCGGTATACGTCGTAGCAGAAGCGCGGATCACCGGATTTGGCTATAAGGCCCTCGACGATTTCGTCGTTGAGACCCAGGTTGAGCACGGTTTCCATCATACCGGGCATGGAAACGCGGGCGCCGGAACGGACCGATAGCAGCAGCGGGTTTTTAGGGTCGCCAAACTTGGCTCCCATCTTCTTTTCAACTTCCACGATCGCCCGATCGATCTGCTTGCTCAGTTCGCTGGGGTAGGATTTTTTGTTGTCGTAGTAGTGGGTGCAGACCTCAGTGGTAATGGTAAAACCCGCCGGAACGGGTAGCCCCAACGTTGACATCTCGGCGAGGTTGGCGCCTTTGCCACCGAGCAGATTGCGCATGCTTCTATCGCCTTCGGATTTACGGGTACCAAATAGGTAGACGTATTTTTTCGCCATTCCTCAATACACTTTCGCTAATGGTGATAAGTTTACCGGAATATCGCGTTGAGTGCCTTTGCGCACCTGAGTAGTATCGCGAGTGGGGCCGATTTTTTGCAAATGGATAATATATAATAAGGCTATATAGCGTGCAAGAGAATCAGTCCCACACCTTTTCCCAGCGTCCGCTCTCTGCTGAGCGATAAATCGCCAGCGCAGCGCGAAGTTCGCCAAGGGCGTATTCCGGTCCAGCCGCTAGGGGGTTGCCCTCGAGTACTGCCGCGGCAAAATCGGCGATCTCAGGACCAAATGATTCGGAGTAACCCGGGCTAGAAAATACCTCGAGTCCCTCGCGATGCTCGGCATTCCACAGCGATAGTTGCGCCCCCGAAAGCGTGCCGTTTATGGTGATTTCGCCCTGCGTTCCCGTAATGCGCCACCAAGGGTCTGGAGCAAAAACAGTGTCGATCATCATCGCATCAAACTGGGCGCACAGACCGGATTGGAAGCGAAACAGTGCGCGCGTGAGCGATTCGCCTTCCATCTGCTGTAGGGGGTGGCCAATGACGCCAACGACTTCGTCAATTTCTCCCATCCACATGCGCAGGGGGCGGATCCAGTGCGAGCCGCCATCAATCGTTATGCCGCCGCCGGTGCGGCTGCGTTCAAAGCGCCAGGGACGTTCCTCTTTGAACCAGTATTCGTCGTATTCGTAAATGAAGGCCGCGCGCGCGGTGACGATTTCACCAATGGCGCCGCTGTCGATGAGTTCCTTGGCCTTGACGATTTCAGGCCAGTATTGTGCATTTTCGGCAACCATGAAGACCAAGTTGGTTTCTCTGGACACTGCGAGGATGCGCTCGCAGGCGTCGAGCGTAGGGGCCATGGGTTTTTCCAATAGAACGTGTTTGCCGGCTTGGAGACACTGTATCGCTATAGGTTCGTGCAGATCATGTGGTAGCATGAGATCGACGGCATCGAAATCACCTTCGGCTAAGGCTTCGTCTATGGATGAGAACGCCCTACCACCGGTCTCGGCCGCATACGATTGAGCCTTTTCTATATCCGGATCAACGCAGGCCGTTATGCGCACGTTGGGTGCGTGGTGGAGAAGGCCGTCCAAATGGTAGCGTGCAATGGCGCCGCAGCCGACAAAGGCCATATTGAGCGTATTCGACATAATGCCTCGTAAGGGAATTAAAGTGGGCGGAAAGCGCTAACATAAAAATGGGTTTGCCGAGTGGCAAATGGATTGTTATATAGATGTTTGATTTTATAATTGCGTCTAATTCCGCGCGCGGCGCGGCGAGAGCGATGCTCGAAAAGGAGGAGGGTAACGATGGTGAAATGGTGGGTTGTTTTGGGGATGCTTTGGTCTGCAACAGTGTTCGCACAGGACGATGCTGCGTTGAACGGCACTGTTTCGGATCGAGATGGAACCGCTGTTGTCGGTGCCAATGTCGTGTTAGAAGGAGCCGTGCTCACGGGTGGTAAAATAGGCACTAGCACTGACGAAGAGGGCCGTTTCTCTTTTGCAGAGGTTCCCGTTGGAACGTACGTGCTGCGCATAACGCACATCGGTTTTGAACCATTTTCGCTGTCGGGCGTGGAGGTAGACGGTTCGACCGGAGACGGGCTTGACCTAGTCCTCAGTGACGAAATTATCCTGCTTGGCCAGAGCGTGGTTTCGGCATCGCGTCGACAGGAGAAAATTCTCGATGCGCCGGCATCGGTATCTGTCGTTGAAGCGGCCGATATTCGCGCCCAGCCGGTGTCCACAGTGGCCGAGCATATTCGCGATCTACCGGCTGTCGACTTTGCACAGACGGGCTTGGCTCAGGCCAATGTCGTCGCACGCGGGTTCAACAATATTTTCTCAGGTGCCATGTTGACGCTGACGGACAATCGCATCGCGCGCGTGCCGTCGCTGCGCCTAAACGCCTATAACTTCATTCCCGTCACAAACGACGATATCGAGCGGATTGAGCTGGTGCTGGGGCCTGGTTCGGCGCTCTACGGTCCGAACAGCGCCAACGGCGTCATGCATATCATAACGCGCTCGCCTCTGGATCAGCAGGGCACGAATGTCAACGTGGGGTTGGGTGAGCGCAGCGTGCGTCGTTTCTCTGCGCGCCATGCGGGCAAAGTCGGAGAGAGCCTCGGATACAAGCTCTCGTTGCAGTCTTTTTCGGGCACGGACTGGGAATATATAGATCCCGCAGAAATCAAAGATCGCGATTACGACCTCTCGCGCATGTCTTCTGAATTTCGGCTTGATTACCAGCCTAGCGACGACCTGATGGCGATCTTTTCGAGCGGATATAATCAGGCCTCTAATATTGAGATGACGGGACTTGGTGCCGGCCAGGCGGATGGCTGGATCAGCGGTTACTATCAGGCGCGCGTCCTCTATAAAGGCCTGTTCTTTCAGGCTTTTCAAAACTGGACCGATGCCGGAGATACCTTTCTTTTGCGCAGCGGTGACCCCATTCGCGACAAATCTAAGTTGACTGTATTGCAGCTGCAGCATTCCTACGACATGGGTGCTCGTCAGCGCTTTACTTACGGAGCCGATGTGCTGCGCACGCGGCCTGATACGGAAGGCACAATTAACGGAGCCAACGAAGGCGACGACGATATCAACGAATTCGGTTTGTATTTGCAGAGTGAGACATCGCTTACCGACCAATTGGAACTGGTGTTAGCCGCTCGTTACGACGACCATAACCGCGTTCCTGATGCAGCCGTCAGTCCGCGCGCGGCGCTTGTTTTTAAGCCGACGGATACACAGACGCTGCGTCTGACGTATAACAGTGCGTTTTCGACGCCGAGCAGCAACAATATGTATCTCGACTTGGTCTCGTCGCGAGATGCATTCTCCACCGGCGCGCTCTTTCAGCCGACCTTTGGATTTGCACCGAGCTTCGACGTCCGCGCCCAGGGTACGTATCGCGGTGGCTTTGACGGAGGGCTGAGTTTTATGCGTTCGGCCAATGGCCGTCCGCAGTTTCGCTCGCCGTTTGCACCGCTGGCTGGTGCATCGCCCGAGCAATATTGGAATATGGGAGACCCGCTCTTTACCAATGTGATGTGGAGCGTTGGCCGCGGTGCAACGCTGGCACAGTTGACGCCTGTCTTTGCCCAGTTGGTTGCAGGACAGCTGCAGGCGGCGGGTTTAGATGCGGCGACGGCACAGGCGACGGCCGGCGCGCTGTCTCAGGCCTTGCCAAACTTGATCCCCGAGCAGTTGGCAGGGCTCGACAACGCGCTGATGTCGCTCAACTTGGAAAAGGTCGCAGCGGGCGATGCGGCGCCGTTTGATCCGGTCGCCGATGCCTACGACGTGCCGTTTACGCGTTCGACGACGACGAATACGTTTGAGCTTGGTTATAAGGGCGTGATGGGTAACAAACTGGTCGTTGCAGCCGACGCCTATCGCACGACGACGGAAAACTTCGTCGGTCCGCTCGCGGTAGAAACGCCGAATGTGTTTCTTGAGCCTGGCAGCCTAGCAAATGCGCTAGCGCCTGGTATTGCTGCGGCGATGGCCGATCCGGCCAATGCGCAGGTAGCCGGTGCAGTCGCTGCGCTGGATGGCGTTCAGCTGCCCGGTGTGGTTGAAGGGAACGGTAACGGCACGGCGGTAGACGAAGTGACGGCGCTCTTTGTGCGCGGCGCGGCGAGTATCCCTTATGGTACGGTCTCGCCCGAACAGGCCTACGATCCGACGGCGCTCATTCTTACCTATCGCAACTTTGGTAAGGTGACGACGAGCGGTCTCGATCTAAACTTGGCCTATTTTGCTAGCGACGCGCTGACGATCTCTGGTGGCTTGGCCTATATCCAGAATAATTTCTTCGAGGACGTTGATGGTATCGCCGATATCGCGCTCAATGCGCCGAAGCTGAAGCTCAAGATGGGGGCCAATTACGCCCTGCAGGATATGGGCCTGCGTCTGGGGGCACAGGTGCGCTACAGTGGAGCGTTCAAACAGAGTTCGGGTGTGTATGTGGGCGATGTAGATGCCTACAACGTGCTGGATCTGAACGTGGGCTACCAGCTGCCGATTGAGCACGACGTGCGCTTGACGTTGGATATTGCCAATGCGCTGAACAACGAGCACATCGAGTTTGTTGGTGCGCCGATGATTGGACGTCTGGCCGTTATGCAGCTGAGCACGGCGTTCTAATCCCTGCTGTATAGAGATAGACCAAGGGGGGCCCCGTTTGATTTCGATCAAATGGGGCCCTTGTGCGTTCTGACGGGGTCGGTGTGCTGCTAGCGTTCGGCGATAAAGGTGCCGTTTTGCAGTTCGCTGAAGGCCTGTCGCAGTTCGGCTTCCGTATTCATGACGATGGGTCCGTACCAGGCGACGGGCTCTTCAATGGGGCGCCCCGAAATGAGCAGGAAGCGCATGCCGTCGGGGCCGGCCTGTACGGCCACCTCATCGCCGCTGTCAAAGAGCACCAGCGAGCGGTTGCCCAA
>JAYOKQ010000019.1:0-49230 GCA_038119905.1 Gemmatimonadota bacterium
TGTATCTGAACATGCCCGACCCGCAGCCGCGCGAACGACACTATGTCTTCGGTGGGATGTACTTGGCCTATGCACTGTGGATTGGACTGGGCTGGACGGCTGCCATAGAGTGGCTTCGCACGCGCGTGCCGTCGGTCGCACTCTTAGCCATTGCACTCGTAGGGCTGCTGCTGCCGGCCGGGACCGCTGCCAAGCTATACCATATTCAGGACCGCACCGGCGACTATATCGCCTACGACTACGCGCACAACCTATTGGAGTCGTGTCGACCCAACAGCATTCTCTTTACCAACGGCGACAACGACACGTTTCCGCTCTGGTATCTACAGGAGGTCGAAGGGCTTCGCCGCGATGTGCGCGTGGTCAATTTGAGCCTGCTCAACACCAACTGGTACATCAAGCAGCTGCGCGACCGCGAGCCTAAAATCGATATACGCTACGACGACACCTTCATTGATTCGGTGCTCACCGACACGCAAGAGGTCGACATCTTTCGCCGCTATTGGCCCGAAACTCAGACGCTATCTATCCATGGACTCGAGTGGGAAATGTCGGACTATTCCGGCTATAAAGTGCTGCGCGTGCAGGACGTCATGGTGCTCAAGATTTTCGAGTGGAACGAAGGTAGACGCCCGATTCACTTTGCCCTTACTGTTCCAACGAGCAACCGCATAGGCATCGATGCCTACCTTACGGTAACGGGTATGACGCTCGAGCTCGGCGCAGAGCGCGATAATACCATCGACGCTGCGCGCACCGAACACCTTGTATACGATGTGTTTAAAATGCGCGGCATACTCGACCCGCACGTCTATAAGGACGAAAACAGCCTGCGCCTACTCGGCAACTACCGCGCCATTATCGCCTACCTTTCGGAGCACTACGAGGCAACCGGCCAAGCCGAACCCCTCGTGCGCCTGCTGCAGTGGGCCGACGCACACATTGACCTCAACTGGCATGCCCTCTATCTCAATGCCCAGCGACTGTTCGATTTGGGACGCGCCGACTTGGCCGGTGTCTATATGGAGAAATCGGCAGGCGGCATGATCGCCGCCTACGACGACGACCCCAACGCCAGCTACGACAACCTCGTTACCATGGGTGATATCGTCCACGATCGCTACGAGGATCCGGCGCGTGCCGAACGCATTTACCGGCAGGGCATTGAGCTGGATCCACAGCAAACGGGCGCCTATTATGGTCTAGCCGCCGCGCTGCAGGCACAGAACGACGAACGTGGTGCCCTGCACTTAGTCGAAGCGTATATAGAGCGCTACGGCGAGGCCGCAGAGATGGTCGAAGCGCGTCAGATCCTCAAGAATGCCCTGGGAGAATAGCGGTGCCTAAACGAGCTCTTGCTGCGCTCAGCGAACGCATGAACAGCCGATCGCCCCAGGTATTGTCAACGCCATACGACGCCGCCGTTGCCGCCATTCTCTGTCCGTCCGCAGCGGGCTTGGAGTTGCTCTACATAGAGCGCATGCGCACTCCGGGCGATCCGTGGTCTGGTCACATCGCCTTTCCCGGTGGACGCATTGAACCGGACGACGCATCGCTGCGCGCAACGGCCGAGCGCGAGACGCAGGAGGAACTTAATTTACACCTGCGCGACGAGCAGTTTGTAGGCCGCCTGGATGACCTGCAGGGCAGCACGCTACCCGTGCAGGTCGCCGCCTTTGTTTACGCCATTGACGACGCCTCGCGCCTTGCGCCCAATGGCGAAGTTCACCGCGCTTTTTGGCGCCCACTCAGCGCGCTGTGCGACCCGCAACGGCAGTGCCAGCACATCGCACGCCACCGCGGTCTGTCCCGGTCCATGCCCGCTATCGACCTACTCGGCCCCAACAACCCGCTGCTCTGGGGCATAACGTACCGATTTACGGCCCAACTCGTCTCGCTGTTGGGCCATTCGCTACCCATCCACGCACCTGCGGAGGAGTGCAACACGTGAATGCCGCTGCCGAAAAACGCCTGCTGTGCTTGCTCTTTGTCCTAGCCATGATCATGGGTTCGGGACCGGGCCTCTACCTAATCAATCCGGACATAGACGCGCCCAACGCCTCCTTTACCACCTTCGGACTTCCGACGATCTACGTATGGGGACTGTGGTGGTATGCCGTACAGCTCGGGGTTATTTTGCGCGCCTATTTCTGCCACTGGCACGGAGGGGACGATGCCTGACAATTCCCTCGGCTATACGCCGCACGTCGTATTGGGATTCTATCTGCTCCTGCTGCTCTTTTTTGGCGTGCAGGGCTATCGCAGACGCAGGAACGAAAGCGAGGACGACTATTATTTAGCAGGACGATCGCAGGGGTGGGTCGTCACTTCACTGACGATTATGGCCACGTTCTTTAGCTCCTTTGCCCTGCTCGGTGCCCCCGGTATGGTCTATCGAGACGGCGTCGTTTTTTCGCTCTTCAGTCTCAACGTGCCGGTGGCCGGCGTCGCCATCTATCTGCTCGGGGCGCGCATACGCCGCATCGGGCGCGAGCACGGCTACCTCACTCCAGCCGACATGATATCCACTCACTACGGCAGCCGCCTCGCCCTGCGGCTGTTGGTTTCGCTGATCGGCCTGCTCTACGCCGTGCCCTACGTTGTGATTCAAATCCAAGCCGGCGGCATTCTTTCCGAACAGCTCTTTCCAGGGCGCGATGCCTTCGAAACCGGTGCGGCCCTGTTGGCGTTGATCACCATGCTCTACATCATGATCGGCGGCATGCGCTCGGTGGCTTGGACCGACGTAGTGCAAGGCGGCCTGCTCGTCGGCGGTATGCTGCTGGCCGGCGCCTGTGCCGTAGCCGTACTCGGCGGACCGAGCGCTTTTTTTGAAGCCGTCTCCACGCTGCCACCCAAATCGCTCAGCGTGCCCGGCACTACCGGCTACTGGATGCCGGGCATGCTCTTTACCGCCTCGGCTTTTGCCTCGCTCGGCTCCATGATCCAACCCGCGCAGTGGATGCGCTTTTACGCGGCCGGCTCCAGCGAAGTCCTCAAGCGCAGTGCGCTCATCTTTGCCCTCGTGCTGACGCTGTGCTTTTTCTTTGGCGTCATGCTAGTAGGCCTAGGTGGACAGGTGCTCTATCCCCTCGTCGATACCAACGGCCTCTACCATATGAACGAAGCGGGTAAGCTCGTGCCCAACCCAGCCGTTGGCCTTACGCCCGGCTCCTTCGATCAGATCCTCGTAGTGGTGCTAAAGAATCATCTACCTGAGTTGCTCGGCTCTGTGGGCACCGTGCTGGCCGCCCTTATTCTCGTGGCCATTATGGCCGCGGCTATGAGCACGGCCGACTCTAATCTGCACGCGCTTTCGGCGCTGCTAACCCACGATGTGTACGACCAGTTTATACGCCCCCACGCCAGCCAGCGCGAGCGGACCTGGGTCGGGCGCGCCATCATCGCACTGGCTACTCTGCTGGCCCTTGCTCTAGTGATGGCCAGCCGGCGCAGCGAGAGCAATCCACTCGGCATGATCGTCATTCTCGGCCTGCTGGCCATCGCCTTTTCCACGCAGCTACTGCCAATGACCATCGATATGCTCTACCTCAAGTGGGGCACGCGCCAGGGAGCCATCGCCGGTCTAATCGTCGGCCTCGCCGTCATCTTTTTTCTTAGTCCCTTTTTCCCCATGCTGTTTGGACCGCACGCCCAAGGCCTTATAGCGGTAATGAAGCAGAGCATTGACGTTGGCGCATGGGCGCTGTTTTTCAATCTTGCGACCTTTGTCGCGGTATCAACCTTCACCCGCAGGGACGTCTGATGACCTCTTTGAGCACGCCGTATCTATCGACGGGAATCACAACATGGCTCGCTTAAAAACGGCGCTCGTCGGCCTGAAAGGCGTCGGTGGACAACACCTCAAAGCACTAGGCGACAGCGCGCGCGCCCAACTGGTGGCGGTGGCCGACCTCGATGTGCCATACGCCCAAGGCGTGGCCGCCGAACGCGGCATTCGCGCCTACGGCGACGCGGGCGACCTGATCGCCTCAGAGGATATAGACGCGATCGTCTTGGCTACCCCGCACCACGTGCACGCTTCCATGACGCTCGAAGCGCTGCGCGCCAACCTGCACGTGTTTGTAGAAAAGCCCCTCGCCATTCGCGTCTCCGAAGGGGATCAAATGGTGTCGGAAGCGGCCGCGCGCGGCAACATCCTAGCCGTCGGACACAACTACAGAAGCTTTCCAGTCAACGTGAAGCTCAAAGAGCTGCTACCCCAGATAGGCCCCGTCCAACGCGTGCTCTGGCAGTGGTTGGAAAACCGCCCGGAGTCCTATTATGGACGCGATATTTGGCGCTCGACGTGGCAGCACGCCGGCGGCGGTGTGCTCATGAATCAGACTAGCCACGACTTGGATCTGCTGTGCTGGCTGTTTGGACCGGCGGCCGAAGTCTCGGCTGCAATCGGCAATCGCGGCCACCGACACGAAGTGGAAGACACCGCCATAGCCACCATTCGCTTTCAGTCCGGCGCGTTGGCCAACGTCCAATTAAGTACCTATAGCCATCGCCTTAACCTGCGACAGATCGCCGGCGAGCGCGGAGCCATCCACATCGAAGACAGCGTAAACGCCAACGTGCAGTATCCAGAGACGTTTCGCCTTGGCCTCTACGACCGCCCCATCGCGCAGATCATCGCCGAAGAGGAGCGCATGACGGCACAACCCGAGCCGCAGTGGCGCGACGTCGACTGCCGCGACATCCAGTCGACCACTCTACTCGATAGCTTTATCGATGCCTGCTTAGACGGCGGGCAGCCCATCACCGACGGCGCCAGCGCCCTGCATACGCTAGAACTGATCAACGCCATTATTTTGGCTGGAGTAAGAAAAAAGGTGGTCTCGTGCCCGATAGACCGAGCCGAGTACGACGCGCTGATGGACGAGCTGTCCAGCGGTCGCGTGCAGATTGAGCGATTATAAGAACGTCTATCTAAGTGCGTATAGAGCGTGTGATTCCACGCAGCATGCCCTTGAATATGAGGACATGTACCGGGTAAATCGCGTACCAGTAGAGCAATCCAGACAAGCCAAGTGGATCGAAGATGGCCGTCTGGCGCACGACGCACTCGCCGCCCTCCTGCTCAACTTCGAACTGCAGCCAGGCACGCCCCGGCACCTTCATTTCGGCGCGCAGGCGCAGCATTCGATCTGCCTCGATTTCTTCCACGCGCCAAAAGTCGAGCGCATCGCCAATGCGCACGTGCTCTGGATCGCGCCGACCGCGCCGCATGCCGGGGCCTCCTAGTAGTAAATCGATAAAACCGCGTATGCGCCACAGCGCGTTGGCATAGTACCAGCCGACCTGGCCGCCAATTCGACGAATCGGCGCAAAGGCTGCATCGGCCGAACAGGTCACGCGCGCTGAGCGCGAATCCACCAAGCGCGATCCAAACTGGATCCCTCCCCAGTTCTTTTCCTCGACGGCCGAAGACAGCGCGTCCGACCAGCGCGTCTGGGCAAAGTCGCGCTCCTCGTTGTTAAGCGCTCGTTCAATGGCCTGCTGTAGGCCCATCGGCTCGATGGAAAACAGCTCGCGCGCGCGCGGCGAGCGCACGACGGTATCGTGGCGCACGCTGTCAATGAGCTTTCGCCCTACACGCGCGTAGAGCGGCGTGACCAGTCCCAGCCACAGACTCGACAGCTGCGGCGTAAGAACGGGCAGCGGCACGATTAACCTGCGCATACCGCGCTGGCGAGCAAACTCGCGCATGATATCGACGTAAGCCACCTGATCGGTGCCGCCAATCTCGACCACTTCGCTACCCGACAGCGGAGCGTCAATGGCATCGACTAAGTAGCGCAGGACGTCTTCAATCGCAATGGGCTGGGCCAGCGAATACACCCAGCGCGGCGTCACCATAGCCGGAAGGCGATTGACCAGATTGCGAATCATCTCGAATGATAGGGAACCAGAGCCGATGATAATGGAAGCGCGCAGTTCAAGGGTTTCCACCCGCGAATTACGCAGAATCTGTCCGACTTCGTGACGCGAACGTAGATGCGCTGAATCTACATCCTCCTCGTCCCCTAACCCCCCCAAATAGACGATGCGACCCACTCCCGCTTCTTCGGCAGCACGGGCAAAATTCTCAGCGGCCGCGCGATCTTCGGTTGAAAAATCGCTCTGGGCACCCATCGAATGAACCATATAAAAGGCGACATCGATGCCGCTCAGGGCCACTGCTAACGTATCTGGGTTCAGCACATCCCCCGCGCAGACTTCTGTCGAGTCAGCGACCCGCGCGCGCAGTTCAGCCGGTCGGCGCGTCATGCAGCGCAGCGGGTATCCAGCTTCTTCCAACACCGGCAGCAAACGGCCGCCGACGTATCCGCTGGCACCGGTCAGTAGGACGCTTTTGAGGCCATTTTGTCTTTCTATTTTCATACCGAAGAATAAACCGTCCTTTCCAACAAAAACAATCGCCTTCCACCCACATCTTGACATAAAAAATAATCTATTTATATCCTAAGGCACTGGCATTGTCTAATTTTTGTCTAGAGTGACCAACAATAATGAACCATCCCCTGACAAAACTCGGCAGCATACTGCGCTGGTTTGACTCCGAAGCAACCTATCGGGACCAATTTCTAACCCAGCGACGCAGCGACTGGCTGCGGGTGGTGCCCTTTGGCTTGGTGCATCTAGCCTGCCTAGCCGTCATCTGGGTCGGCTGGAGTCCGATTGCCGTCGGCGTGGCCGTCGCCGCCTATGCCGTGCGCATGTTCGCCATTACAGGCTTTTATCACCGCTACTTCTCTCACCGAACGTTTTCCACCTCGCGAGCGGCCCAGTTCGTCTTTGCCCTACTCGGCAACAGCGCCCTCCAGCGCGGTCCTCTGTGGTGGGCAGCCCATCACCGACATCACCACCGCCATTCCGACCAACCCCGCGACCCACATTCGCCACACCAGCACGGCTTTCTATGGAGCCACGTGCTGTGGATTACTTCGCGCGAGAACTTTCCTACCGACCTCGACGCCGTGCGCGATTTGGTGCGCTATCCAGAGCTGCGCTTTCTCAACCGCTTCGACTTTTTGGTGCCCGTGAGCTTGGCATTCGGCATGTATTTCCTGGGCGAAGCACTAACGGCCTACGGAACGAGCGGCTGGCAAATGGTCATCTGGGGATTTTTTATCTCGACCATCGCACTCTTTCACGCCACCTGTACGATTAATTCGCTTGCCCACCAATTTGGCTCGCGCCGTTTTGATACCAACGAAGGCAGTCGCAACAATCTTTGGCTGGCGCTGATCACCTTTGGTGAAGGATGGCACAACAACCACCACTACTATCCCGGGGCAAGCCGCCAGGGGTTTTACTGGTGGGAGATAGACCTGACCTACGCCGGGCTGAAGATTCTCTCCTGGCTCGGCATTATCTGGGACCTGCATCCCGTTCCCGAGCGCGTATACGCCCGAGCCCAAGAGCAACGCGCATGAGTGCACACTCCCAGATGGGAGAGCGCCGTCACATTGCCGTTGTCGGCAGCGGCATCTCTGGACTGATCGCCGCCCATCGCCTCCATCGCGACTTTGATATCACCGTGTTTGAAGCGGGCGATTATATAGGCGGCCACACCCACACAATCGAAGTAGAACAAAACGGCCAACCCTACGCTGTAGACACGGGATTTATCGTATACAACGAGAAAAATTATCCGCATTTCACGCGTCTGCTCAGCGAGCTCGGCGTGTCGACTCAGCCCACCGAGATGAGCTTTAGCGTCCAGTGCCAGCGCAGCGGCCTCGAATACAACGGCACGTCGATCAACAAGATATTCGCCCAGCGCTCCAACCTGCTCAGCCCATCGTTTCACCGCATGCTGCGCGAGATTATTCGCTTTTACCGCCAAGCCCCCGAACTACTGCAGGGCGATGATACCAGCACGACGCTGGGCGAGTATTTAGAACAGGGCCGCTTTGGTAAAGAATTTATAGAGCAGCACATCATTCCCATGGGCGCAGCGATCTGGTCTAGCTCACCCGATGGCATGTTCGACTTTCCCGCGCGCTCCTTTGCTCAATTCTTTCACAACCACGGCTTTTTGCAGTGGAAGGGCCGGCCGCAGTGGCGCGTCGTCCAGGGCGGCTCCAAGCAGTATGTGCGCGCGCTCGTCGCTCCTTTTGCTGATCGAATTCACACCCGCAGCTCGATCCGGTCCATTCGCCGCCACGCAGACGGCGTTGCGCTGGAGATTTCTGGTCAACCGACGCAGCAATTCGACGAGGTGATCATCGCTACCCACAGCGATCAAGCGCTGCGCATGCTGGCCGATCCGACGCCAGAGGAAAGCGAAATCCTGGGCGCCATTCGCTATCAGAAAAACGAAACTGTCCTACACACGGACGCGTCTTTGCTGCCGCAAAAGGAGCGCGCTTGGGCTAGTTGGAACTACTATCTGCCCGGATCACAGGCCAGCGCACCTACCGTCACCTACAACATGAACATCCTCCAGGGACTCCGTAGCCAACAGCCCTTTTGCGTCAGCCTAAATCGCCAAGACGAAATTGCCGAGGCCCACGTTTTAGAGCGCATGACCTACCACCATCCGATCTACGATCTGGCCACGCTCGACGCGCAGAAACGCCGTTCGGAAATCAGCGGCGTGCACCGCACGCACTACTGTGGGGCCTATTGGGGCTACGGCTTTCACGAGGACGGAGCGCGTTCGGGCATAGAGGTAGCCGATGCCATTGTAGAAGGAGCGGCAGCCCGTGCATAGCTGTATTTACGAGGGGCGCGTGCGCCACCGCCGCTTTGCGCCCGTAGAGCACGCCTTCGACTATCGGCTTTTCATGATGTATCTGGACTTGGACGAACTGCCCCATCTGTTCGATCGCTACTGGCTGTGGTCACCCAGTGCATTTAACCTGGCCCAATTTCGCCGCGCTGACCACATTGGAGCACCCGACCGGAGCCTGCGCGAAAGCGCCCTCGACCTAGTAGAAGCGCATAGCGGACAGCGTCCGACTGGCCCGGTCCGCCTGCTGACGCACCTGCGCTATTTCGGATATCGCTTTAATCCCGTCAGCTTTTACTACTGCTACAGCGCAGACGAAACCCTCGAAGCAATTATCGCGGAAATCAACAATACCCCTTGGGGCGAACAGCACGCCTACGTCCTCGACGAGGCGCATAACGAGGGGCGCGAAGAAAAGAAGCGCTACCAGCTCGACAAAGCGTTTCACATTTCGCCCTTCATGGGGATGGACCAACACTACACCTGGCACTTCACCGCCCCAACTCAGCACCTAAGCGTCCACATGCAAAACCACGAACGCGGTGCAAGCCTCTTTGACGCGACCATGAACCTGCAGCGCACGGAAATTAGCAGCCATTCCCTACTGCGCGTGCTTGCGCAGTACCCGCTTATGACGGCTCGCGTTACCGGCGCCATATACTGGCAAGCCCTGCGCCTCTGGTTAAAGCGCATTCCCTTTTACCCCCATCCCTCACCGAGCGGAGATAGCCGATGAGTCAGACGACCGCCCCCACGAAACAGACGACCGCACAACCGCAGCCCACCTCGCTGCCCAACGCATGGGCTCGGCGCATGGTGCTGGCCAAAATGGCGCGTTTTACCCAAGGCCATCTGACGATAGAAGACGGTGGGCAGACGTTTGAATTTGGCCGCGCAGACGATACCTTGCGCGCGCACGTGCGCGTGCTCGATCCGCGCTTTTACCGCTATATGGCGCTCGGCGGCAGCCTCGGCGCATCCGAAGCCTATATCGACGGACTGTGGGAGACCGACGACCTGACGGCGCTGTGCCGCATCGTCGTGCAAAACGGCGAGGCGCGCGATAAAATGGAGCGCGGATGGGGCTGGCTGGCTAAACCCGCCCATCAGCTTTTTCACGTTCTACATCGCAACACCACGGCTAACAGCCGGCGCAACATCGCCGCGCACTACGATCTGGGCAACGAATTCTTTCGGCTTTTTCTCGACGAAAACCTCATGTACTCCTCGGCGATATTCCCCTCACCCAACAGCAGCTTGGAAGAAGCCTCTCGCCACAAAATAGAGCGCATCTGTCAGCTGTTGGAGCTGGGCCCCAACGACCACCTGCTGGAGATTGGTACCGGCTGGGGGGGCTTTGCGCTTCACGCAGCCAAAAACTACGGCTGCCGCATCACGACGACGACCATTTCACAGCAGCAGTACGATATGGCCGTCGAACGCATTGCCCAAGCCGACCTATCCGATCGCATCAAAGTTCTGCGCGTCGACTATCGCGATTTAGAGGGGCAGTACGACAAAATCGTCTCGATTGAGATGATAGAGGCCGTCGGGCACCACTATTACGATGCTTATTTTGGTCAGTGCAGCCGCTTGCTCAAGCCCGATGGGCTAATGCTGCTACAGGCCATCACCATTGGTGACTGGTTTTTTGATGCCCACACCCGCACCGTCGATTTTATAAAGCGCTATATCTTTCCCGGATCCTGTATTCCTTCGGTTACGGCCATGGCCGAATCGCTGGCGCGCGAATCCGATATGCGCATCGTCGACTTACGCGATATCGGTCCGCACTATGCCCGCACCCTGCGCATCTGGCGCGAGCGCTTCTTCGAGCAGATCGATCACGTGCGCGACCAGGGCTTCAACGAAGAATTTATCCGCATGTGGGCCTTTTACCTGTGCTATTGCGAAGCAGGATTTGCCGAACGCTACATTGGCGATGCACAAATCCTGCTAGCCAAACCGCAGAACCGGCGCCACGCCGAGTTCGCCTAAGACGCCAGAGAGAACAGTGGAAGGCTACGCCCTATCTTCGCTCTGGCACGGTCTGCTAGGCGCCTCGCTCCTAATGGGCGTGCTCTACCTGCGCCAACGCCAAACGCGCGATGCCACACCCGTCGATATGGGCTGGGCCATGGGCATTGGGTTAGTAGCCGTATACGTAACCTGGCAGGGAACGGGCGATCCACAGCGCCGATTACTCGTCGGCACCCTAGCAGCGCTATGGGCGCTGCGACTCACGTGGCATCTGCACGCTCGACGCGGCCCAACCGAGGACGGGCGCTATGCCATGCTGCGACAGCAGTGGGGCCACCGCGCACAGCGCAACTTCTTATTGCTCTACGCAGCTCAGGCACTGCTGATCGCGTTTTTCTCCCTGCCCGCACTCTTAGCCGCGGCCAACCCCAATCCGCTCTCCCTGCTCGATGGACTCGGCGTGGGCATCTGGATATTGGCCGTAGCCGGTGAGAGCGTTGCCGACGCACAGCTAGAGCGCTTCCGACGCGATCCCGCGCATGCCGGTCAAACCTGCAGCCAAGGCCTGTGGAACTACTCGCGCCACCCCAACTATTTTTTTGAATGGCTACACTGGTTTTCTTACATCCCGTGGGCCGCCCCCTACGGCTGGGGCTGGCTAGCGCTTATAGCGCCGGCCACCATGTTCTATCTGCTTCATTCCGTAACGGGCATTCCCTATGCCGAAAAGCGCGCTCTGCTCAGCCGCGGTGAGGCCTATCGCGCCTATCAGCAGCGCACGCGCGCGTTTTTTCCCATTCCACGCATCGGACGACAACCACGGGAACCACAAACTTCCAAAGAATCACTGGCTAAAGAGGCTATGCTATGAAAAACGCACTGCAATGGGCCGAGCGCGGCCTGCTACCCGACGCGCTCATCCGCACTGGTATCCGCAAATTGCTGCGCCATCGCATCCGCGAGATTGACCCAGGTGATTGCCAGGCACGCACGCAGCACCTCCAGCATTTTATCGCGTCCATGGACGACAGCCCCATCGCACTGCACACCCAAGAAGCAAACGAACAACACTATGAACTGCCGCCGGCATTCTTTGAGAAGGTCCTGGGAAAGCACCTTAAATACAGCTCCTGCTACTATCCAACGGGACGAGAAACGCTCGACGAAGCGGAAGCGGCCATGCTCGAACTCTACGGGGAGCGAGCCGAGTTAGCCGATGGAATGGATGTATTGGAACTCGGCTGTGGTTGGGGCTCGCTGACGATGTGGATGGCCGCACGCTATCCGCAGAGCCGTATAACCGCCGTATCCAATTCGGCTCCGCAGCGTCTGTTTATCGAAGCGCGCTGCGCCGAACGCGGTCTCAACAACGTCCGCGTTATCACCTGCGATATGAATGAGTTCGCCGCCGAAGGCACCTATGATCGCGTCGTATCCGTCGAAATGTTTGAGCACCTGCGCAACTATCGGGCCATGCTCAAGCGCGTCGCCAGCTGGCTCAAAGAGGACGGCAAGTTCTTTATGCACATCTTTGTGCACCGGCAACATCCCTACCTATTCGAGGTCAAAAACGACGACGACTGGATGAGCAAATACTTCTTTACCGGAGGTATGATGCCCAGCGACGACCTGCTACATTATCTGCAGGATGATTTTCATCTGCAGGGGCACTGGCGCGTCAGCGGAACGCACTACGCGCGCACAGCGCGGCACTGGCTCGAGAAGTTGGACGCACAGCAAGGCGCCATTGACGCACTGTTTGCCGAGACCTACGGACCGGCCGACAGCACGATTTGGCGCCAGCGCTGGCGCATCTTCTTTATGTCGTGCGAGGAATTATTCGGCTTTGATGCGGGACAGGAATGGTGGGTGTCGCACTACTGCTTGGCCAAGCGCGCAGTAAATAATTAGACCAACCAGTAGAGCGCGAGCAGCGCGCGCACGCTCCACAGCACCGTGCGCAGCCAATTGCTGCGCACAAGCCAGGCATGGCGCTCCTCGTCGAATCCCACAAGCAGCACATTGTGACAGGGAACCTGCCAGAAAAAGGTAGAGAGCCACACGATGGTCAGCAGCCCAAAGCCAACCCATAGCAGACTCCCATCAATACCTGCGGGCGCCAGGATGCACAGCGCCAGAGCCGATGTGCCCTCCAAGAGCATCGGCGGTCCAACCACCCACCCCGTGCGGCGCACGTGCTGTGTCTGGTAGGCGATAAACCCTTCGCGACCGACGCCGGCAAAGAGCGGATAGTGCACGAGTTGAACAAACCAAATCACCCCGCACATATAGCACGTCACACCGGCGTGTAGCAGCAGCAGCGCGCTCACGCCTTGATTTTCTGCAGCGCAGCCAGTGCGCGCTCGCGCGCAAAGGCATGGTCGACAATGGGCTCGGGATAGTCCGTTCCCAACACAACGCCGGAAGCGCGCAGCACGTGGTCGGGTGCGCGCCAAGGTGCGTGGATAAAGCGAGCGGGCACCTGCGCCAATTCGGGCACCCAGCGCTTTACGTAAACCCCTTCCGGATCGAACTTTTCGCCCTGAGAAATCGGATTAAATATGCGGAAGAAGGGCGCCGCGTCGGCGCCACAGCCGGCCACCCACTGCCAGCCCATACTGTTGTTGGCCAAATCGGCATCGACCAGCGTATCCCAAAACCATTCGGCGCCACGGCGCCAGTCAATCAGCAAGTCTTTGATTAAAAACGAGGCCACTACCATACGCACGCGGTTGTGCATCCATCCCGTATGCCACAGTTGGCGCATGCCGGCATCAACCAGTGGATACCCCGTCTGGCCGCGCTGCCAGGCGCGCAGACCCTGCGGATCATCGCACCAGGGAAAACGGGCAAACTGCGCCCGCAGTGGCGCCTTGTCCACATGCGGAAAGTGGTACAACAAATGGTGGGCAAACTCGCGCCAGCCCAGCTCGCGCAAAAAAGACTCTTGACCTTCGCCCGGCACCGCGCGCAGCGCGGCGGCGACCTGCCGGGGGCTAATTTCGCCAAAGTGGAGGTGCGGCGATAAACGAGAAGTCCACGCTTCAGCGGGCAGATCGCGCCCTCTGCTGTAGCGATCTACTGTATCGGCGGCAAAGTCGCGCAAAAGCGCCCGCGCACCGTCCTCGCCCGGCTGCCACTGGGCGCGTAGCCCCCCAGCCCAATCCAACTTGGGCAGCAAGTCGAGCTCATCCAGCTTCATACTCGCAGGCGTCGAATCTACTGCATCCCAGTGCTCGGGCACGCGAACGACCGCATCGTCGAGCTTTTCTTGCAGGCAGCGCTTCCAAAACGGAGTGAAAACTTGGTAGGGGTTGCCCTGACCTGTGGCAATCTGGTCGGGCGTAAAGAAAAGACCGGCATTGCTAGGCACCACTGCGATGCCCTCGGCCGCCAGCCCGCGTTCAACGCGCTGTTCGTTTGCGCGAGCGGCAGGCTCACTGCGCCGTTGAAAATACACGCAATCTGCCCCGCAGCTCCGTGCAACGTCGATCAGCACCTGACAGGCATCTCCGCGACGCAGCAGGAGCTGGCTACCGCGCGCACTTAGCGCAGCACCCAGCGAGTCGAGCGAGTGGTGAAGCCACCAGCGACTAGCGGCCCCGGGGCGCCAATCGCCCACGTCGCCGTCGTCGTCTATGTAGAGTGGAATGACCGCTTGACCGCGCGCAGCGGCCTCGGCTAAACCGGCGTGGTCATGCAGGCGCAGATCGCGACGAAACCAAACGACGGCCGCCCCACTCATATACGGCCCTTGATCCACTTCAGCAGTGAACCAACGACCGGCATATAGGCAAAGAGACCGCCGGCCGAATCCCAAAAGTCGCGATGCAATACGACGCGCCCCTGAGGATTAAAGCGGATTTGGCTCATCCCTTCGGAACTTGTCCATTCCCCACCGTTGAGGTTGCGAAATTTGATATCCATGACCCAGCGATAGTAGTAGTCTATACCCGAACGCGCCACGTCAACCACTTCGACCTTAACCTCTTCGGTTGCCTCCAAACTCTCAGCCAGGTAGGCGCCAATCACAGCGCTTCCTGACAGCTCCTTAACCGTATCATTGAAGTAGGCATCTTCGGCATACACCTCAAGCGCTCGTTGAGCGATCGTCTCGGCATCCATAATGCGGACAAAGTCGGTGAAAGCGGCTATGGCTCGGGCCTCTTCCGGACTCCCAGCCGCAAGACCTTCACCTGCAATGTTCGCCGTGCGCGCTAGCGCTTCTCCGTAGGTCACTTCCCGTATCTCCTGTGCAAAGCCGGCTATACACGCTCCAGCCAAACAGACCGCGCATGTAAGCGCCTTGAGCCAAGCGTAGGGTCGAGTTGGCACTAGTTGATCGAAACCTCGAACTCTAGCGTCTCTAAGTGACTGCGCATCTTCTGGAGCGCGCGGTTGCGCAGCTGGCGCACCCGTTCGCGCGTGACACCCATTTCACTGCCAATTTCTTCCAGCGTCTTGCAGGACGTTCCCTCTAGACCGAAGTAATCGTTGATGATTTGCATTTCTCTGGGCTCCAGCACGCGCAGACTCGCGCTGAGGACTTCGACCAGTTCTTCCGGATCCATCGATGCATCGTCACTGCCGATGGCAAATGCCTCAATCGTCGGCGTATCCTCGCCTTCGAAAAGTGGCGCGTCGAGGGACATGTCCTGCAGACCAGCTTCCAATGCGTTGCGCAGCCGATCGGACGTCATATCCATGCGGTCAGACACCTCGAAAAACGTTGGCTGACGGCCCAGTGTCTGGCTCAACTCCGCCGTCTCACGCTCTACCGCATGCTGGTCGTGAATATGACTCATGGGCAGGCGAGTCGCGCGGAAGTCGCGCGGAAGCGCCTTTAAGATCGCCTGGCGAATCCACCAGACAGCATACGTAATGAATTTGAAACCACGCGTCTCGTCGAATTTATTAACCGCGCGAATGAGCCCCATATTGCCTTCGGCGATTAGATCCATAAGCAGAGGACCGTCCTGCGGGCAGTATTCGCGCGCTACGCTGACGACAAAACGCAAATTAGCTTTAACTAAATTTTCTAATGCTTCTTGATCACCACTGCGAATGCGCGCGAAGAGTTCGATCTCCTCTTGGCGTTTCAACGGCTGGTTGTTTTTGATTTCATCCCAGTACACGTCCAAAATGTCGTTACTTCCGCTCTTATCGCCGTCTCGAACGTCGCGCATGATACGCCTCCTAAAGTTAGACAAATCGTTGTTTGTTGCTTATTTTTACTGAAATCTACGAATATGTCTATGTTTTGTCAATGTTTTTTTGGCGATTGTACGGGTTTTTTGTTTGACAAATGAACGTTTCCTACCTATTAGATAGTATGGCCAACAATAAGCGATATACGATGAAAGTAGTTGCCCAACGCACGGGACTGAGCCCACACGCTATTCGCGTATGGGAAAAGCGCTACAATGCCGTGACCCCCGAACGGACGGATACCAATCGTCGACTGTATTCTGACGCTGACATAGCGAGACTGACGAGCTTGCATAGGGCGACACTCCGCGGCCACAGCATAGGCCGCCTTGTCGACCTCACAGATGGGGAATTAAACGCACTACTCACCGAATCCATCCCCCAACCTGTAACAGGGACCGCACGACCACAGCACGCCCCATTACCCGTAGCAGATCAAGCCAGCGAAACGTCCGTCCAGCGCTGCCTGAACGCCATATCCAACATGGACAGCAACGGCCTATCACGCGAGCTCATGGCGGCTGAAATTGCGATGGGACGCAATCGCCTGCTAATCTCTGTGATCGATCCGGTAATGAATCAGGTCGGCGAAATGTGGAGCAATGGCACGCTGCGCGTGGCAGACGAACACTTGGCAACTTCCGTTATTCGCACGTTTCTCGGCACCCTGCACTCCAATCATCGCGCACCCGATGGCGCCCCCCTGCTCATCTCCACAACACCCTCTGGCCAGTGGCACGAAATCGGTGCCCTCTTGGCCAGCCTGACCGCGCAGAGCGCAGGCTGGAATACCCTATACCTAGGCCCCAATCTACCTGCTGAAGAAATAGCCGGCGCCGCCTATGCTCATGCGGCCAGCGCTATTGCCTTGAGCATTATTTACCCAGGCGACGACGGTCTACTCAGCGGTGAATTGGATAAAATTCACCGCGCACTGCCCGATATCCCACTGCTGATCGGCGGCCGCGCAGCACTTCATTATAAAGCAACGATTGAAACCCTGGGCGCCTACCACATCAACAGCCTATCTCTCATGACCGATATCCTATCTTCCATTTCTTCGTCGAATTTTTTTAATAGACAAAACATTGACAAATAGTAGACTGTCGATATAATCTCAGCAAGTCAATAACACACCTGCGCCACGCAGCGCTTTACAGGAGACTTGTTATGAGAATCGCACGTTTAGCTTTTTCAACCCTCGCCGTAGTCGGTATGGTCTTTTCGGCCAACGTCGAAGCCCAGAGCGACAAGGACATCGTCGACACAGCTGTAGAAGCCGGTAGCTTCAATACGCTGGCCGCCGCACTGACCGCCGCCGATTTAGTTGACGTTTTAAAGGGAGAGGGTCCGTTCACCGTTTTCGCCCCGACCGACGAAGCATTTGCCAAGTTGCCCGAGGGCACCGTAGAGTCGCTGCTGCTGCCCGAAAACAAAGATCAGCTAATCGCCATTCTGACCTATCACGTCGTCGCTGGTTCGGTTACCTCATCTCAGGTCGTTACGCTGAGTTCGGCTGCCACCGTCAACGGCGCTTCTGTTTCGATCACCACCAACGACATGGGCGTGATGGTTGATAATGCGCACGTCACGGCCGTCGACATCATGGCCAGCAATGGCGTCATCCACGTCATCGATTCCGTGATCTTGCCCCCGGCTGGTCCTACCGCCGTCGAGAGCACCTCGTGGGCAACGGTTAAGGACGAAGCCGTTCGCTAAGCTGGTATAGAAGCACATTTAGGATTTTCTTCATCGCGCTGAGAGCGCCGACGCACATGGCATTGCGTCGGCGCTCTTTGCGTTCTACCCGCTCTTTGCACTTTATTTAGTCCCTATGAACAGCGAACACTTACCCACGAGTCCCAGCCTTGAAGGGGCCCTCGCCTTTGGCTTAGCCTTCTTTATCGTCGGCTTCCCTCTCAAATTGGTGGGCGGAGCACTCTATCGGCAGCCATGGTCGCAAAAGCTGCTGTTTTACACTCTGGTTCCCTTTTACTCTCCTCGTTCATGGCAGCGCAGTCCAGCGCGGGTCGCCGCCGATCTATCTTTTGCCGGCAAAACCGCCCTACAGTGGCTGTTGATTTCCCTGTGCACCTACGCTATCTACTGGCATATTGTCTCTCGATTCGATCCACCGGCTTACGTGCGGGCCTATATGGCCTTTCCCGCCTTCTATGTGATCACCGAAACGATGGGCGCCCTATTTCGCCTGATTTTCCTCAGCAGTGGACGCCTGATCTGCCCAGTCCACAACCGCCCTCTATTGGCCCGTTCGCTGGCTCACTTCTGGGGCAGCTGCTGGAATAGATGGGTCGGTGAGTGGTTGCGCCATATTTTCTTTTCTCCGCTCATGCGCCATCCCCGCCTCGGGCTGCTAGCGGCATTTGTCGCCTCAGGCATATGGCACGAATTAATTTTAACGGTACCCCACGCCCTTATGGGCTATCCGGTCCAGTTCGGCCCTATGGCTGCTTACTTCGTCATTCAGGGCATAGCGCTGCTCGTTGAACCGCGCCACTGGGACCGCCGACTGCAGCGGCTGTATATGTATGTCGTCGTCATCGGTCCGGCTCCTCTCGTAGCCAATCCAGCATTCCTACACGCCTTTCTACTTTAGTTTATCCGCTCTCGGCCGGCACACTCCGCCTCTATTTTTCTTGGATATATACTTGTCAGACGCCTAATTGACGAATGCCCAACACCCGGTATATTCCACTGCGTGGAACGACCTATTACATATTCTATAAAGATCGCAGCAGAGCGATCCGGCCTTTCGGCCCACGTGATACGGGTGTGGGAAAAGCGCTATCAGGCCATCGTGCCGGAGCGCACAGAAAGCGGTAGACGCCTCTATAAGGCCTCCCATATTGATCGACTAAAGCGATTACGCACCCTCACTCAATCGGGCCACTCAATTGGCCAAGTAGCGCACTTATCCGACGTCCAGCTCAACGAACTGGCCGCCGAAGAGCCTGCCGCCACGGCCCCGATTCCACCCCCGATTGAATCCCCTGTGCGCGATCGCACCCCGGAAGCCATTGTCGAGCGCTGCTTAGAGGCCGTTACTGGCCTCAATCCGCAGGCGCTAGAGAGCGAACTGCGTCGCGCGTCCCTGCAGTTTGACCACGCCAACCTCATATCGCGCATCATCGAACCCCTTATGGCGACCATCGGACAGCGCTGGCGAGAAGGCACGCTGCGCATCGCCAGTGAACACTTGGCCTCCGTCGTTGTGCGCTCATTTATAGACAGCATCCGCACGGCCCTGCGCGTGTCGGACGATGCGCCTCACCTACTCGTGACGACTCCGCGCGGTCAGATGCACGAATTGGGGGCGCTCTTTGTCGCCGCACTAGCCGCAACCGAGGGATGGAACACCACCTATTTGGGCTGCAATATCCCGGCAGGCGATATTGCCGTAGCCGCACAGCGCCAAGAAGTGCGCGCCGTAGCCCTGAGTATCGTCTATTCGGTCGACAAGAATACGCTGCGCGAAGAATTGCACCAACTGCGTCAACATTTGGGCAGCTCAGCCGTTATTATTGCCGGCGGCGCCGGTGCAGGCCAGTGCAGAGAATTACTCGAACACGTCGACGCCATTTATTTGGATCAGCTTACCCAACTTCGCCCCACCCTATCTGCGCTTAGGCTCAACGCCGCCTGATGAAAAGCCTCTTCAGCTTTCTCTGTCTCGTTTTACTGTGTCGAGTCGCCGAGGCAGCTACGCTCAGCGGCTTTGTGCGCGACCAGGAAGACGGCGAAAACCTGCCCAACGCAACAATCGCCTTTGACGATCTTAGCCTAGGCACGCTCAGCAACGCCGACGGCTATTATGCAGTACAGAACATTCCCTCCGGCCGACACGCTATAACCGTGTCCTACGTTGGCTACCGAGCTTGGCGCGATACCATTGAATGCGGCCAGACAGAGCAGGTGCGCCTCGACATCGAGCTGCAGAGCGAGTCGATCCGCATAGAAGAGGAAACCGTAGTCACTGCCGACCGCTTAGAGGACGAACTGCGCCAGCAGGTAAGTGTGACCTCACTGCAGGCCAAAACCCTCGAACGACTGCCGGCCGTTGGTGAGCCCGACCTCCTGCGCAGCCTGCAGTTACTACCCGGAGTTCAGTCGGCCTCCGATATCAGCAGCGGCCTCTACGTGCGCGGCGGCGGCCCGGATCAAACGCGCATCCTCTTAGACCAAGTTCCGCTCTATAACCCGGCCCACGCGTTCGGTTTTTTCTCGACCTTTAACCCGGATGCGATTAAAGACATCACCTTCTACAAGGGAGCCTACCCGGCGCAGTATGGCGGCAACCTTGGCGCGGTGCTGGACGTGCAAAACATAGAGGGCAATCGCCGGCGCGTTAGCGGGCGCGGCGGCATCAGCCTAATCTCGGGTCGACTGCTGACCGAAGGCCCCCTAGAAAATGGCTCCTGGCTGCTGGCCGGCAGAAGGACGTACCTGGACCCCGTCCTATCGGCCGTTCGCCGCACCGGCACCGATGTACCCGACTACTATTTCTACGACTTTAACGTCAAGATCAACCGCTCCTTGAGCGACCGGGACACCATGGTCCTGAGCGCCTATTGGGGCCGCGACCGCCTCGACTTCACGCTCGATCCCGACTCGGAAACCTACTTCAACATCATCTGGGGCAACCGAGCCGTTAGCGGCCGCTGGAAGCGCGTATTTTCGCCGGCGCTCTTTGGCCGCTTCACCGCGTTCTTCTCCGAGTACGAGAGCAATATTGCGCTGAGCTTTTTCGAGACGCCGATTACTTTTGCCAACCGAGTGCGCGACCTGACGTTTGGTGCAGATATCGACTATTTTGCCGGCTCCAATCACACGATCAAAAGCGGCATCCAGCTCAGTCGTTACGCGTTTGACTTTTCGTCCTCTTTCAATCGCCAGTCACAGTTTGCATTAGAGACGACGCCGCTGCTGCTATCGGCCTATGCCCAAGACGATTGGCAGATCACGCCGTTGACCGATCTTCGCCTGGGGCTTCGTTCCAGCTACTTCAGCGAGGGATCGCGCGCCGTATTGGAGCCGCGTTTTTCGCTGTCGCGCACGCTGCAACCCGGCTGGCGCGCCAAATTGGCCGGTGGGCTCTACCACCAATACCTGCAGTTGGTCACCTCGGAGGGATTCAGCGGCGGCGACTTCTGGGTGCCGCTCGACGAGAGCGTGACGCCGGGCCGATCCTGGCAGCTAGTCGCTGGCCTCGAGTGGGAGCCATCTCAGCGCTATCGAATGAGCGCCGAGGCCTATTATACGGACCTCAAAAACCTAGTGCTGCTCGACAACGACAGCGTTGCCGACAGCGATCAGACGCGCTCGATCGACGTATTCAAAACCGATGGCAGCGGCTACGCAACGGGCTTGGAGCTGTTTTTGGAAAAGCGCACGGGCAGACTGCGCGGCTGGCTGGGTTACACTCTGGGCTGGACGCGACGTACCTTTCCCGAAATCAACGAAGGGCGTTCCTTTCCTCCCAAGTACGACCGCCGGCACGATGCCTCGCTGACGGCGACCTATCGCCTCGGCAAATGGATTGCCAGCACCAGCTTCGTCTATGGCACAGGGCAGGCCTTCACGCCGGCTGCCGCGCGCTATCAGCTGCGCGATCCGGCCACGGGCATATTTGAGGATCGCGCCCTGCCGGCTGAGCGCAACAGCGGACGCCTTCTACCCTATCACCGCGTCGATGCCGGCATGCGCCGCGCGCTGTCCCTGTGGGGCCAGGACGCCGAGTTCTACCTGCAAATATTCAACGTCTACAGCCGGCGCAACGAGTGGTTTGTCCAGTACAATACCGAAGATCCGGCAACCGAACCCGAGGTAGTGAAAATGCTGCCCGTCGTTCCCACATTCGGCCTAAACTTCTCCTTTTAAAACGCATGAGAGCTACCGCTGCTATCCCATTTTTTCGCCTAGTTGCCTTCGCAACGCTGTGCGCCCTGCTGACGGCCTGTGCGGCCGAACGCAAGCCAGGTGAGCTCTTCGGCCCTAGCGAGGCCGACGTGCTGGTAATAGACGCCATTTTAATCGTTGACCGCCCGCTGCCCGATCTATTTCTCAAACGCACCATAGCACCAGGCGCGACGCAGACGGCAGAAGCCCTAGCCGTCGACAATGCCCAAGTGGTGCTGAGCACGGGGGACGCGACCTACTTGTATACGCCTGATCCCGACTCGCTCGGACGCTATCTACCACCGGCGAACGCACCCATCGTCCAACCCGAACGCGTCTATGCCGTCGAGGCCAGCGCACCGAATGGCCAAATCCTGCGCGCACAGACGACAACCCCTGAGCGCATACAGGTCCAGCAGTTTCTCATGCTCAACGAAGAAACGCTGCAGACCGAGAGCGAACTGGCCCTGTTTTCCGAGTTGGGGGACGGCGTATTTGCAGCAGAAACCAACCAGATACCCTATCGACAGGGACTGCTCGAAGTACGGCTGCGCGCCAACAGCATTCCAGCCTATCAGCTGGCTATCTTCAACTTAGAAGAAGATTCGCCGCTGCTCATTGAAGCCGATTTCTTAGAGGAAGACGACCTAGAAGAGTTCGAGCGAGCCGGCGCATCGCCCCCCTTAGCCATCAGCGATGGCAACGCGCGCTTGCCCTGGTTTGGGATCGCCTTTGCTGGACGGCACAAATTTTTGATTTACGCTCTGGACAAAAACTGGTACGACTTTGTGCGCACCGACCCCAACAGCGACGGCGGCGGCGGCGGCGGTCTGCTCGGAGACCAGTTTCAGCGGCCCATCTTTAACGTCGACGGAGGTATAGGCTTTTTTGCCTCGGCTTCAATAGACTCCGTCGGCTTTACCGTACACCCTCTCGAGCCCTAAGTCTACCCAGACCACTTCTACGCAAAGAAGATGCGGCGCGCGACGCGATGTGCTTCGGCGTGCAGATCAGCCGTTTCTTCTGGAGTTGGAGCATATCCACCCGACATGAGCAGCACCAGCGGTAAACCCCGCGAGCGCACGGCCTCCATAACGGCGTATTCGCGCTGGCACAGCCCAGCCCTAGTCAGCGACAAACGTCCGTAGCGATCGCCCTGCACGACGTCGACCCCAGCCAAATAAAACACAATATCCGCGCGCGCCTCATCCAGCACCTGCGGCAGATGCGCGCTCAGAATTCGCATATACTCCGCATCGTCGACGCCATCCTCAAGCGGCACATCGCGCGTTGAGTGCTCTTTGACAAAGGGGTAATTTTTCGCACCGTGCATCGAAAAGGTGTAGGCCGCTTCTTCACCGGCCAGGGCAGCAGCCGTGCCGTTGCCCTGATGGACATCCAAGTCGATAACGAGCGCGCGCGCTATGCACCCCTCGGCCATCAGCACGCGAATGGCCACTGCCATGTCGTTAAATACGCAGAACCCTTCCCCGTGGTCGGGAAACGCGTGATGGGTGCCGCCGGCCAGATTGGCCGCCACGCCGTCTTCCAAGGCCATGCGCGCCGCTTTCAGCGTTCCCTGCACCGCCAAACGCGAACGCCGCAGCAGAGCCTGAGACCAAGGCAACCCCATGCGGCGCTCCTCGCGGCGATCCAAGCCGTCGTCGCGGAGCTTATTCAGATAGTCGGCCGCGTGCACGCGGCGTAGATCGTCCCAAGACGCCGGGGCGGGAGCATATATCTGTTCCGCTGAGATGAGACCTTCGGCTAAGAGGATGCGCTGCAGAGCAGCAAATTTTCCCATGGGAAAGGGATGTTTGGCAGGTAATTCTACAACATATCCAGGGCTGTAGCACACGCGCATAGTTGAGCCGGCTCGACGGTTTGCTCTCACTCCAGCGCGACCGACAGCGCACTATCGAGATCGGGCGTGGAAAAGGAAAAGGCGGCATCGAGCAATTTGCGCGGCTCGACGCGCTGACTGGCCAACAGGGCCTCGTCGGCCATCTCGCCCAGCGCCAGGCGCAGCCCCAGGCGAGGAACGGGAAAGGGCGTGGGCCGCTTCAGCGCCCGTCCCAGCGCCCGCGTAAACTCTAGGTTGCGCACGGGGTGGGGCGAAACCACGTTGACTGGTCCACTCAACGCACGCGATTCCAGCATCCAGTGGAGTGCGGCTACGGCATCGTCCAGACCGATCCAACTCATATACTGCCGCCCATTTCCCAAACGTCCTCCCAGACCGAGTTTAAAGGGCAACAGCATCTTGTCTAAGGCACCCCCAGCACGGCTCAGCACGATGCCGAATCGCGCCTGCACCACCTGGGTTGGCGCCCCAGATGCCGCTTCTTCCCATGCTTGACCGAGTTCGGCTAGGAAACCACTGCCGGGAACACTCTCTTCCGTAAGCACTTCGTCGCCTCGATTTCCATATAGGCCAATTGCCGAAGCGCAAATAAAGATATCCGGCTTAGTATCGCAGCGCTGCAAGGCGTTGACCAGCAGCGCCGTGCTGTCGATTCGGCTCGTGCGCAGCGCCGCCTTGCGCGCCGAAGTCCACCGTCCTTCGGCAATATTACTGCCCCCCAAATGCACGACGGCATCAACGCCGTTCAAGGCGGCCGTATCGATCTCCCCGCGCACGACATCCCAGGCAAACTCCTCGTTGGAGAGCGGCTTTCGCCGCACTAAGCACGCCACCTCATGCCCCTCCGCGCGCAGCTGACCCACCAGCGCAGAACCGATCAGTCCACTGCTTCCTGCCATCAAAATTTTCACACTAAATCTCCTGCCACGCGGCGCGCAGCGCCTCGACTAAGAGGGGACGTTCGGCGGGGGGCCCCACCGTAATGCGAATACAGCGGTCTAGCGGCGCAACAGCGGGCATGCGCACAAAGACACCGCGCTCGAGTAGCGCTGCAACAAGCGCACGCGCACGCGTGCCGTCACCTACATCTAACGCTATAAAATTGGTGGCCGAAGGAATCACGCTCGTCCCGAGCGACTCGGCTAGCTGGCGATATGTATCCTTGCCACGTTCGACCTCAGCGGCCACCTGCCGCACGTAGTCGGAATCCTGCAGCGAAGCGAGAGCGCCTGCTAAAGCCACTCGATTTACGCCGAAATGATTGCGCACTTTGTTGAGCGCAGAGACCAATTCACTCGGCGCTATGGCGTAGCCAATGCGCGCACCTGCCATACCGTGGGCTTTGGAAAAGGTGCGCAGATGCACGACGCGCGCCCGGTCCACGTCGGGCGTCAACAGCGCATTGGCGGGGGCAAAATCGGCATAGGCCTCGTCTAATAACAGCACACTACGCGACGGTAAATCGGCGATAAATGCAGCGAGCGCTTCCGCATCGTGCCACGTGCCCATTGGATTGTCCGGATTGGCTAGGTAGACAATATTCGGCTCGATAGCTCGAGCCGCGCGGGCTAACCCCTGTAAATCTTCGTGATCGTCGCAGTAGGGCACTTTGTGTAGCACGCCGCCATAGCCTTCAACGTGGTAGTTAAATGTGGGATAAGCGCCCAGCGACGTAACGACGACATCTCCCGGATTGCTCAGCGCACGCACAAAGAGTCCAAGCAGTTCGTCTATACCGCTGCCCAGCACAATCTCTCCCGACGCTACACCGTGTTTATCGGCCAGCGCATCGCGCAGTTCAACGCCCTCCGGATCGCCGTACCAGTGCACCTGTTCGACCGCCTCGACCATCGCTGCCACAGCACGAGGAGAGGGACCAAAATTGCTCTCGTTCGCCCCGGCGCGCAGCCGCAGCGGACGTCCCATCTGCCGCTCCAATGCCTCAGGTGGCACAAAGGGAACAGAGGGTGGCAAGCTGTCGACAATATCTGAGAAAGGCCAATTACGCACTATGCATTTCGTCTGGCTGGACGCCCAACGCCTCCTTACTTTGGTATATAATCGAAACCCACTGCAGCGAAAGGCCTGTTCCATGCAAGATTGCCCGCCGCACGAGCGCCGGGCCTTTGGCCTGAGCCTTCCCAGTCCAACCCATCCCGAACTCCGCCTCCTAAAAGGGCGTGACGCGCCGCGTGAGCAGGGCCATAAAGCGTGGAATGCCGGCTGGTTGCTGATGGATTTTTTGCAGCACCACCGCCCGGCTACCGGAGCACGGGTATTGGATATCGGCTGCGGCTGGGGCCTGTGCGGAATCTTTTGCGCGCGCACTTTTGCCGCACGCGTCACATCAACCGACATCGACCCGCGCGTCTTTCCCTTTGTCGACCTTCACGCTCAATTCAACGGCGTGTGCGTTGATGCGAAACCGCTGGCTTTTGACCAAATCGACTGCGCGCTGCTCGGCGCACAGGATCTTATCGTCGGTGCCGATATATGCTTTCGCCACACCATGATCAGCCCCGTGCTCAAGCTGATCGATCGCGCGCTCACTTGCGGGGTCCAGCAGCTGCTAATCGCCGATCCCGGACGCCCCGCGTTTCTTTCGCTGGGCCGCCACTGCGTCGAGCACTTGAACGCCGTTCTCTCCCCATGGGAAACAGCCGAACCGCTCGTTGCTTGGTCCGGCCAGCGCCCCTCAATTAGGGGCTATATCCTGCGCTTTGGCTCGTGGCCACCGGCCGATTCAAAGCACAGCTAACCCCCTGTTTCACCCGCAGACGCTATAAAAAGCCTCCCGACCAAGCGAACTCCTTCCTGCCGGTGGGCCCAATATCCTCCTCGTCCTCAGCGCTGTCAAGCACGCAGCAGCCGCCACGGGTAGCCGTCGACCAACCGGCGCGTATATTCTCGACATAAATCACACCCTTAGCCACGGATAACCTCTATCGATACCGTTACCCAACTAGCGCTCGGCGCCGCCGTAGGCGAAGCCGTGCTGGGCCGACGCGTGGGTCACCGCGCTGCCCTGTGGGGCGCAACGGCCGGCATGACGCCCGATTTGGATGTGCTCCTCGGCGCGTTTACCAGCGAAACGGTGCAGCTAGGTATTCACCGCGGTTTTTCGCACTCGTTGGTCTTTGCCGTTCTGGGTGGTCTAGCTGGGGGCCGACTGACAGCTGCCCTACACAAGGCATTAGACGTAGGCTGGCGGCCATGGTCCAAACTGTGGTTTGCAGGTCTTCTGACCCATGCCCTCCTCGATGCCTTCACTTCGTACGGGACGCAGTTGTTTAGCCCCTTCAGCCATTATCCGGTCGCCTTTTCAACTATTTTCATCATCGATCCACTCTACACGCTGCCCCTACTCGCCCTGCTCTTGGTGGCCCTGCGCCATCCTCCCGACTCCAAGCGCCGCCGGCATCTCAACGCCGCCGGCCTAGTTATCAGCACCTCGTATCTCCTGCTGACGGCAGTCAACGGCCTGCACGTGCGCGCGACGTTTGCTCAGGCTCTAACCGCCCAAGGCATTCCCTTTCAGCGTCTCTTTGCTACGCCAACGCCGCTAAACAATGTGCTGTGGATGGGCATAGCTGAATCCGATGACGCGCTCTACGTCGGCCTCTACTCCCTACTAGACGAAAACGCCCCAGACCGTTTCCGCCGACTGGAGAAAAACACCGCGACCATAGCGGACATTAGCCAACAGCCCCCGCTGCGCGCGCTGCGCTGGTTTTCGCGCGACTATTATACAGTAACCCAGACAAAGAGCGATATCTTTTTTAACGATCTGCGCTTTGGCCGCTCGGATCTCTGGCTAGATCCAGAAGGAACCTACATATTTTCCTTTCGCCTGCTGCCCGACGCCGAGGATCCGCATCGCATAGCAGATTTTGCAAGAGCGAACCCTGCATTTGACATACGACGTTCCCTGCTCACGCGCTTTGCGCGTCGTATACTGGGCGACAAAAGCGTCGTGCATTACCAATAGGCCCACCCACCGTTTTGAGGATAACCACATGCTCTACTTTCTGCTCACGCTCATTATGTCGAGCAGCCTACGCGCCCAAGAAACGCCCTACGGATTAACCGAACGCACGCCGAACACGTCGCTACTTTTAGAGAGCCCAGGCTATGCGCTAGCCGCAATGGATCTCGAACGCGTTTTCCCAGATCTGCGCTTTGCCTCGTCGGTGCATATGACGCACGCCGGCGATGGATCCAACCGGCTCTTTGTCGTGGAGCGCAGCGGCGTCGTCCGCGTATTCTCCCCAAGCGACAGCAGCCAAAGTCGCGTGTTTATCGATTTGCGCGACCGGGTGCGCACCCCCTCGAGCGAGACGGGCCTGCTCAGCATTGCCTTTCATCCACGCTACCGCTCCAACGGGTTATTCTATGCATTTTATACCACCGGTGATCTGATCACACGCGTTGCCGAATTTCGACGGCATCCGGACGATCCCCAGCGAGGCGATCCATCGAGTGAACGCATTGTGCTCGACGTAGACCAACCCGCAGGAAATCACAACGGTGGCCAAATCGCCTTTGGACTCGATGGATATCTCTACATAGGACTCGGTGACGGCGGCCGCTCAAACGACGTATTCCAAAACGGCCAGGATCCCACCACGCTGCTAGGTGCCATTTTGCGCATCGACGTAGACAACCGCCAAGGCGATCTAGCCTATGCCATCCCCGATGACAACCCCTTTGATGGCAGCAACGGTAGACGGCGGGAAATCTGGGCGTGGGGCCTGCGCAACCCGTGGCGTTTTAGCTTTGACCGGCAGACCGGCCAATTATGGGCTGGAGACGTCGGCCAAAATAAATGGGAGGAAATAGACCTCATTGTGCGCGGGGGGAATTACGGCTGGAATACCATGGAAGGCACCCACTGCTTCAATCCGACAAGCGGATGCGACACCAGCGGTCTGGAGCTTCCCATCCATGAATACAGCCATTCTGTCGGACACTCGGTCACGGGTGGCTACGTATACCGCGGCCCTCGACTCGTTCGTTTACAGGGCGCGTACCTATACGGTGACTTTGTCGACAAGCAGATATGGGCCCTCCGCCGTCTGCCCGACGGTCGGGTGGAAAACCAGCTCCTAGCATTGAGCCCCTCGCCCATTGCCAGCTTTGGCGAAGACGAGCAGGGCGAGGTCTATATCGTGGGATTTGACGGGGCTATCTACCGACTGGTCGAAAAAGATGCCGCGACCCCTCCAGGCACGATTCCAACCCGACTATCGGATTCCGGTCTCTATTCGGATATGGCCACGCGCAGCCTGTCACCGGGTATTATTCCCTACTCGGTCAATGCACCCTTCTGGTCAGACGGCGCGGAAAAGGAACGTTTTATCGCACTACCTGGAGAAACACAGATCGAGTTTTCGTCCAACGGCAACTGGGGTTTTCCAGCCAATAGCGTGCTGGTGAAAAACTTTTATCTCGGCAGCCAGCTGGTCGAGACGCGCTTTTTCGTCAAGCGGCCCGAAGGAGAGGCTTGGGACGGCTACAACTATATGTGGGAAGGAGACGAGGCAACGCTGCTCACAGAAAGCACAACGCGCACCTATACAGTAGATGGCCGCGAACACACGCACTACTTCCCTAGCCGCGCCGAATGCCTGTCCTGCCACACGGCACAGAGCGGCTACGTGCTCGGTGTGCGCACCGCCCAGCTCAACGGCGAGCACGCCTATGCGGAAGGCGCGGATAATCAGCTGCGCACACTCGACCATATCGGCTTGTTCACGGCCCCCATCTCCGAACCGCTGTCTTCGTTGCCCAGCTTTCCGCGCTACGACGACGAACGCGTTCCCGTTGCAAAGCGGGCGCGGGCCTATTTGGCGACCAACTGTGCATCGTGCCATCGGCCGCAGGGCACGGGGCGAGGCGGCATCGACATGCGCTATTCAACCCCACTAGACCAGATGCGCCTAGTCGGCGTCGATGCACAGTATGGCGACCTCGGGCTCGACGAGCCGCGCCGTATTGCCCCAGGTCAGCCGCAGCACTCCACCGTTCTTGCGCGCATGCGCACGCTCGACGACAACCGCATGCCGCCGCTGGCTTCGCTGCAGGTCGACTCACAAGGAACGCAGCTGATCGAGCGCTGGATCGCCGAATTGGGCGGTACGGCCGTGCTTGAACCGGCAACCGAACCAACGGCTTTCGCTCTGCTGCAGAACTACCCCAACCCTTTTAACGCGAGCACCGTTATACGCTACGCGCTGCCCACCAACGCCCCCTTTTCACTCGTGGTATACGATGTCCTAGGCCGGCGCGTGCGCCAGCTGGCGACCGGGCCGGCGACGGTCGGGAGCCGCACTACCGCCTGGGACGGCCGCGACGACGCCGGACGATCCGCTGCCAGCGGACTCTACTTTTACCGCTTGCGCCAGGGACCACGCGAGGACGTGCGGCGCATGACGCTCCTGCGCTAAACGCAGCGGGGCGATCGCTCGATTGAGCGACCGCCCCGCGCACACTTGCTATTCCAGCATCCTCAGCGCTTAAAGCAGCTTCCAGGCGCGGTCTACATCGCGCTGATAGGCGTCTACCTTTCCACTCAGCACGTCGGCAACCTTGACGACCTGACCGCATTTGCCCGATTCGTATACGGCCTCGCTGACGGCCTTGCTGCGCAGTCCCTCCTCGACGTCAATTTCCACGGGGCGCCCCGTGCTCAGCGCATCGATGAAATCCCATAGCTCCAGCGTGACGCCGCCCGTAATACCATAGGGGAAGAGCTGATCTCGCTTACGCTTGTTCAGCGTATCGAGGTAGAGCTCCTGCATCTTGGGCATGCTGTAGGTCGTTCCGTCGAGCAACTGACATTCGCCAGCGGCCTGGAATGCGGCCGGGTGAAAAATGTCCGAGTCGATAATCGATCCCTTGGTGCCCGACATAGTCAGCTGCGTAAATCCCTTACCCGGGGCGCTAATCGTCCACGACCAGGTGCCAATTAATCCGCTCTTAAAGTTGAAGATGCTGGTCCAGAAGTCCTCCTGCGCACTGTTGACCGTTCGATCGCCCTTCTGGTGGGGACGATCGTAGACGTGCTCAACGCGGGCATATACGCTGTCGATTTCACCAAACCAATAGCGCATGGTATCGACCCAGTGCGCACCGCTGTCCATCACCATGCCGCATCCGCCCAGCTTGCGATCAATGCGCCAGTGCCAGTTGGGCACGCTGCTGGGATCTTGCCATCCGGCGCGAATCGCCCACCACATCTTCGGCGTCCCCAGCAGGCCGTCGTTAAAGGCCCAGTGAATCGTGCGCTGGCCAATAGCGCGCCGACATTGTTCAGCCGTCGCAGCCACGAGACCACGTCGCTTGGCCGTCTGGGCAATCTTTTTGCTCGCGCGCACCGTGACGCCAATGGGCTTTTCGCACAGCACGTTGACCCCACCGTTGAGCGCCTCACAGGCCAGCACGTGGTGCAGTCCGTGTGGGCTACAAATATCGACGCCATCAACGGCCAGCCCGCTATTGAGCAGTTGATCGAGATTGGAAAACGTCGCCACATCCCACCCAGCGCGCCCCCGAAGGCGATCGGCAAAACCCTGCGCACGCTCAATAGCCTCATCTACGCAGGCGACGATGCGAAAACGAGTCTCTCCCTTGTTGAGCAGCTCTTCGTACCCGTTGAGGTGTGCACCGGCCATCCCGCCGCAGCCGACCATCGCCAGGTTAATTACCTTGCCCTTCTTTTTTGCAGCCATTGCGTAACCCCTCCCTCTCAAATGAGTTGATGGCCGAGCAATATAGGACAAAGGTTAGCACCGCTCAACGATCCAACGATCGGCATCCCAAAACGATTCAATCGCTACCACATCGCGCACTTTATGGCGTGCCGACAGCCGACTATATTTGCTCGTGATGTATGGCATATCGAAAAAGGAAGGAAACGCACGATGGATTTCAACGCAGCAAAAAACGCGTTTGACCGCGACGGTTTCACCGTGTTGCGCGGCTTTATACAGCCCGACGAAATACTGCGGGTAAACAGCGAACTCGACCGCTATATCGAACAGGTGCTGCCCGGCCTACCCGAGACGGCCGGCTTTTACGAAGACAGAACAGATCCTTCCTCTCTGATGCGCCTGCAAAACATGTGCGATTACGACGCGTTCTTTCACTCGCTATACTACGGAGAGCGAATGATGGAGTTGTGCGCCCTGCTGATGGATGGACCGGTTCGCGGTAAAAACCTGCAGTGGTTCAACAAACTACCCGTTTGCGGCAAGGAGACGCCCCCTCATCAAGACGGGTTCTACTTTATGCTGGAACCGAACGAAGCGCTGACGCTGTGGCTTTCTCAAGACTACGTAGACCAAGAAAACGGCTGCGTGCGCTATCTGCCCGGATCACACCGCGACGGCATGCGCCCCCACCAACGCACTCAAGTACTAGGGTTTTCACAAGGTATCAGCGATTATGGCGAAGAGGACCAGCGGCGCGAAATAGCCATCTGCACGGAGCCCGGGGATCTCATTGCCCACCACTCGCTGACGGTGCACCGGGCCGATGCCAATACCAGTGTCCGCTCGCGACGAGCGCTGGGCTTTGTCTACTTCGCCGAACGAGCACGCGAAGACGCCCAGCGGGCAGAGCACTATCGACAGCAACTCTATGCTGAATGGGAGAAAGAGGGAAAGATATAGTCGATGGGATCGGCTTAGAGCAGACTGCGCGACGGCATGCGGAATGCCCCCTGCTGGAACCAGCCCCAACCGACGTAGCACATCGCACAGACCACAAAAACTTTAAGCGCTAAGAACACGGCGCCAAAAACGCCGACGACAGCACTCAGGACGGCCTCCGCACCCAGCGCTAGCCCACCGAGGATACACAGCACGCCCAATATTTTACTCACGGTGCTGTCTCCGCGCAGCCAGCGCATTCCCAGATAGCATACGGCCACCGCCAAGCCCCCCATTAGCAGCAGCGCCCCAGCGGCGAGAAAACCACCTAATACCGGCAGGATGAGCGCGAAAGCCAAGACGGCACCCCATATAACCAGCCCGATTCCCAGAATTTTTGCCAACATGCGTACCACTCCTCCTATGACATCACCCACAACGTCCGTTTGATCGGCGAAATGCGACGGCGTCTCAGCTATCGGTCCGCTCTTCCCAGTAGCGCTGTTCTAGTAGTTCGACCCCGCGAATGGAATGGCGGTACCACTCCAACAGCAGCGACTCCCGTTCTGCCTCGTCGAGCGCCCAAGGTACATCTTCCTCTCTCATCTTACTGGATAACTCGCGCAAAAGCAACGCAGCGCAGACCGATATATTAAAGCTCTCGGTAAATCCGTACATCGGGATGCGCACATAGGCATCGGCCGCTGCAAGTGCCCGGTCGCTCAAACCGCTCTCTTCCGTTCCTAACATAACCGCCAGAGGCCGGTCTACCGGGACTTCTTCTAACAGCAAATCGTCGCGATGTGGCGTCGTGGCAAAGAGCTGGTAGCCGCGCTTCTTGAGCGCATCCAACGCCGCTTCCGAGTTATTCGCACGTTCGTCTCGATAGCGATGCAGCGTCAGCCAGTGCGAGGCGCCCATATCGACGCCAGGATTGAGATTGTATTCGTTGCGGTTTTCGATGATGTGCACGTCCTGCACGCCAAAGCACTCGCAGGAACGCAGAACCGCCGATGCGTTGTGCGGCTGGTAAATATCCTCTAGTACAACCGTAAGCCAGCGCGTGCGCTCGTCGAGCACATCCTCCATACGCTGCTGCCTGCGATCCGACACAAACTCTTTTAAATGCGCCAGTATTTCTCTCTGTTCATCGGCGTTCAGAGTAACTCCGCTCCCTCCGTGGCCCGGCATACGTATACGCTCGGATCGTTCTGCGTTTGCGCGCGATACGAGCGCGCTGTCTCTTCGACAAACGATTCAACTTGAGCTTCGTCTACAAGCGCAACGGCGCAACCACCAAAGCCGGCTCCCGTCATGCGCGCTCCATAACAGCCGCTGTGCGCCTGCGCACAGACAACCATGGCATCGAGCGCCTCACTCGATACGGCAAAATCGTCGCGCAGACTGCGATGGCTCTCGTCGAGCAGCGTTCCCAATGCCTGAGCATCCCCAGCGCGCATAGCTTCGACCGCCCGCTGCGTGCGCCCATTCTCGCTGATTACGTGCCGTGCGCGCAGTCGCGTCGTCTCATCCAAGCCGGCCTGCCCTTCGGTAAAGGTCGCCTCGTCTACGTCGCGCAGGGCGTCTACGGCGAAAAAACGCGCCGCCGCTTCGCACTGAGCGCGGCGTTCGTTGTAGGCAGAATCCACGAGTCCACGCCGAGTCCCCGTGTCCAAGACGACGACGGCCATACCGTCGGGCAGCGGTACGAGCTCGCGCTCGAGCGAACGACAGTCCAGCAGCAGCGCGTGACCGGCTCGGCCACAGGCAGAGATCATCTGATCCATAATGCCGCAGTTGACGCCAACCCAGCGGTTTTCCGCTCGCTGGCCTAGCAGCGCCATAGCGGGTGCGTCCCACGCCCACTCGGCCCCCATGCTAAACGCCCGCGCGACGGCCAATTCTACGGCCGCAGACGACGATAGACCAGCGCCTACCGGCACATCGCCCACCATCGCACCCTGCCAGCCGGACACGGCGTGCCCCGCATCACGCAGTGCCCAAGCGGTAGCTTTGACATACTCGATCCAGCCGTCACCGGCCGGCACGAGTTTTTCTACGGTGGCTAGATCAAAGGAACCCTCATCGGCAAAATCGACCGATTGCACCTCGACGCACTCTTCCTGCGTGCTGCGCCCAGCAATGTAGACCGCCCGATCAATCGCCATCGGCAGGACGAATCCATCGTTATAGTCGGTGTGTTCGCCGATGAGATTGACACGTCCCGGCGCGCGCACAACCCACTCGGGCTGTGCACCATAGCGCTCGACAAAGGCGGTTACCGCACGCTCTGCAGTCATTGAAACCTCCTAGCCCAACGCGCACCGACCACAGGGCGCGCTCGTTTAACCAGCGCAGGTTTTATATCGCTAACCTTGACCATAGTGTACCTCGCTCACGTCGCGCAGGCGGGCAGCCGCCTGTTCAGGAGTTAGATCGCGCTGCGCTTCGCCCAGCATTTCGTAGCCCACCATGAATTTCTTTACACTCGCCGAACGCAGTAGCGGCGGATAGAAATGCGCGTGTAGCCGCCAGTGCGGCGCATCCTCTGCTTCAAAGGGGGCTCCGTGCCACCCCATCGAATAGGGAAAAGAAGTAGAAAACAGATTGTCGTAGCGCACCAACAGCCGCTTGAGCAACTGCGCTAGGCTGTGACGCTGCGCCGGCTGTAACTGATCCATCCGCTGCACCGGGTCACGGCAAACGACCAGCGTTTCAAAGGGCCACAGGGCCCAGTGCGGAACGACGGCGAGCCAGCCTTCTTCCTCGACGACGATGCGCTCTTCCTGCGCTAGCTCGAGTTCCACGTAGTCTGCCAACAGCACACTTCCGTGGGTGCGCATATAGGCTGCCTGCATAGCCTCTTCGCGCTGCGCTTCATCGGGCAACACATCCTGTGCCCATATCTGTCCGTGCGGGTGGGGATTGGAGCACCCCATGACCGCCCCCTTGTTTTCAAATACCTGCACCCAGCGATAGTCCGCGCCCAACGCACGCGTTTGCTCGGCCCACACGTCGACGACGCGCGCGATTTCTCCAACGGCCATCTCGGCCAAACTCAGATCGTGCCGCGGCGAAAAGCACAGCACCCTACAGGTGCCGCGAACGCCGGCGCGCACCAGCAGCGGATGCGCCGATTCCTGAGGTTCGGGTGCAGATGCGAGCAGAGCAGCAAAATCGTTGTCGAATACAAACGTCTCCTCATAGGCCGGATTGCGCACCCCACCCACTCGCTCGTTACCCGGACACAGATAGCACTGGGGATCGTGAGCGGGGCGCTGCTCCGTAGCATCGGCTTCGAGCTGTCCTTGCCAGGGGCGCTTGGCTCGATGCGGCGAGACCAGCACCCACTGACCGTTGAGCGGATTGTAGCGGCGGTGCGGATGGTCGCTGGGCGAAAAATCCATACTAGTCTCCGTATCCGTGAGGATGGCGCAGATGCCATTCCCACGCACTGTGCACAATGCTCTCCAAATCGCCGTACTGAGGTTTCCATCCCAGCACTTGGACGGCGCGATCGGCCTTGGCTACGAGGAAGGATGGATCCCCGGCGCGCGGCGCTTCAACCCGCGCCTCGATCGATCGACCCGTAACCTGGCGCGCGGTCTCAATAACCTGCAGCACGGAATACCCCTGACCGTTACCCAAGTTTATATACTGCGGTGCGCCGCCCTGACGCAGATAGTTCAGCGCCAGCAGGTGGGCCTGTCCCAGGTCGGCCACGTGCACGTAGTCGCGCACCGGCGTGCCGTCTGGGGTCGGATACTGATCGCCGAATACCGACAGGTGGGTACGCTTACCGAGCGCGGCAAAAAGCACATTGGGCACCAGGTGCGACTCTGGATCGTGATCTTCGCCTCGCTCGGCCGTAGCACCGGCCGCATTGAAATAGCGCAGCGCGACAAAGCGCATACCGTGTGCCACACTGCAGGCATCGAGCGCCCGCTCAACCAACAGTTTGCCCCACCCATATGGGTTTTCCGGATGCTGCGGATGCAGTTCGTCGAGTGGCGAATACTGCGGCTCTCCATACGTGGCCGCCGTCGAGGAAAACACGACTTGCTGCACCCCACCGCGCACCAGTTCATCGAGCAATACCAGCGTTTGCGCCGTATTGTTCTCATAGTAGCGCAGCGGATCGTCGACCGATTCGCCCACGTAGGTCAGCGCGGCAAAATGGATACACGCATCAAAGTCATAGCTGTTGAGTATGTGACGCACGAGCTGACGATCGCCTACGGCCCCCTCGTGCAGCGGAACGCCCGCAGGCAGCGCCGCTCTATGACCGCGAAACAAATCGTCCAGCACGACGACCTCCTGACCGGCGGCGCGCAGCACCTCTACCGCCACGCTGCCGATGTAGCCCGTGCCTCCCGTCACCAACACCGCCATAGGACCTCATTTCTCCCTTTTAAACGCCGTCGATCTACCCATCAACAACGAGTATAACTGCCCGTGCAGCGAGAAAGAGAACATAGGAAGCGGAGGCGGTGCGTCAAGAATACTTGACGCGCGCGCGCGCAACGCATTCGTTCCCTACGAACAAATTCATTTTGCCCGGAGAAAAAGTCCATGTGCGGACGCTTTGCCCTCTATCACGACAGCGCAACGCTAAGCCAACACCTGCCCGTCGACGCCATCGAGACCGACCTCCAACCGCGCTATAATATCGCGCCCACTCAGGGCGTAGCCGCGGTGCTATCGCTGCCGGAACGACCTGGACCGGCCCTGGACGTCCTGCAGTGGGGCTTGGTCCCATTCTGGGCAAAGGACGCGCGCATCGGCAACCGCATGATCAACGCGCGCGCTGAAACGGCCGCAGAAAAACCCGCCTATCGCGCCGCCTTTAAACGCCGCCGCTGCCTAGTGCCAGCCAGCGGCTACTACGAGTGGAAGCAGCAGCCACACGGCAAAACGCCCCACTACTTCTCTCTATTAGACGGCCGACCCTTTGCCATGGCAGGTCTATGGGAGGAATGGAATTCACCCGACGGCGAGCTCTTGCATACCTGTACCCTGCTCACCGTGGAAGCAAGCCGCCAAGTAGCCCCCTTCCACCACCGCATGCCGGTTATTTTACCGCCCGCAGCGCAACAGAGTTGGCTGGAAGCGGACCCAGAAGATCGAGCGGGCTTAGAATCACTGCTCCAGCCCTACGAAGGGGGTGACCTACGGATCTATCCCGTCTCACCCCAAATGAATGCCGCGCAGTGGGACGACCCGAGCTGTATAGAACCTGTCATGAGCTGATTTTTTTTACAACGCACGAGCGCAGGCTCAATTGAATTTTGGCCTATTCGTGTTATTTTAGGAAGCGAACACGACCCGTCCACTCTACGCGAGGAGCGCATCGTTCGTGCAGCCAGACAAACGAGAAGTTATTGCCGATATGGAGCCCTTTGTCGAGGGGCAACTCTCCATGCTCAAATCCGTTGAGGACAGCTGGCAACCGACCGATTTTCTCCCCAATATGGCGAGCGAGGACTGGCGCGAATCGATAGCCGCGTTCCGCGCCGCTTCCGAGGCTATACCCGATGACGTGCTCGTCGTGCTCGTCGGTGATATGGTAACCGAAGAGGCGCTGCCCACATATCAGACTCTACTCAACACGTTTGAAGGCGTGTCCGACCCAACCGGCGCGAGCGAAAGTGCCTGGGCGCGCTGGTCGCGCGGCTGGACGGCTGAGGAAAATCGCCACGGCGATTTGCTCAATCGCTACCTCTATCTAACCGGGCGCGTTGACATGCGTTCCGTCGAGGTAACGATCCAGCACCTCATACGCAACGGCTTTGATCCCGGCGCCCAACAGGATCCCTACAAGGGCTTTGTCTATACTTCTTTCCAAGAGCGCGCTACGCGCATTTCCCACCGCAATGTCGCCCGCCTTGCCCAGCGGGCCGGCGACGAGAACTTAAAGACGATCTGCGGCCTTGTCGCCGGCGACGAAGCACGCCACGAAAAGGCCTATACCGCGTTTATTTCTCACATATTCGACGTCGATCCCAGCGGGGCCCTGCTCGCCTTCCGCGACCTAATGAAAACACAGGTTGTGATGCCGGCACACCTCATGTACGACGAGAAAGACCCCGATCTGTTCGATCATTTTTCTCTGGTCGCTCAGCGCATTGGCGTGTATACGGCGCAGCATTACGCAGAGATCATCGAGCACCTAGTCGACACCTGGTCCGTAGCCACGCGCACAGGCCTTTCCGATGAAGCGGCCGAAGCACAAGAATACCTCTGCAAGCTCGGGCCGCGCTACGCGCGCCTAGCCGAACGCAACGAGCGCATGCTGGACCGGCAGACGAAAACTGCGTTCAGTTGGATCCACGGTCGTACAGCCTAAGCACGTTTTATACATACTCGCTTCTCTACCTGCGCGCACAGACCGAAGCACTTTGCCTTGACGCAACCGGCACGGTGCCTATACTGCCCTAAAACCCCACGCTGAAACTCAGGCCATGCACGCGCATTCTACCGACCCATTTCTCGCATTCACTCAAGGTCCCATTGAACTGGGTAGAGGCGCCTTGCTCATAGCACAGGAGCACAACCCCGAACTCGACGTAGACCGCTACTTGAGCCTACTCGACGAAATGGCCAAAGAATTTGCCGCACGTCCTCGTCGGGATAACGTGCGGGAAACGATCGCCCTCTTTAACTCTTATATCTTTGAAGACCTGGGGTTTCGCGGCAACAAACAGGCCTACGATGACCCCCGAAATAGCTACTTAGACGCAGTCATAGACCGACGTCTAGGCATTCCCATCACGCTTTCGATCGTGTATATGGAAATCGGCAAGCGCAGTGGGCTGGCGCTGTCCGGCATCAATTTTCCCTATCATTTTCTCGTCCGCTGCGAAGGGATAAGCGAAGTCGTTTTTATCGACCCCTTTGCCGGCGGCACCTGCCTCGACATAGACCAGCTAGCAGAACGACTACCCGTCGTCGACGGTGCACCTTTGCGCTTTTCGAGCGAGTATATAGAGCCAGCTACCCCGCGCGACATCTTGGCGCGGATGCTGCGCAACCTAAAGCGACTTCACGTCAATGAACGACGACTAGCAGACGCGATACGCTGCGGCGAGCGCATCGCTTGGCTGCTATCCGACGAAGCGGAAAACTTTCGCGATTTGGGTTTTTTATACTACCGAGCCCACGAGTATAGGCGCTCGATCGATGCCTTTGAATCCTATCTGCGCTGTGCGCAGGATCCGCAGGACGATGAGGAGATACGGCAAAATATACAGGTCATTTCCGGGCGATTAGGGATGCTGAATTAGGGGCCTAAGCCATGCGCGGCAGCAGCTGACCCCACGCATCAAACTCGCGACCCCAACGACGCTTCTTCTCGGCCGCCATTTCACACAGCGCTTCTACTTCGACGTGCAGGCTGTGCACCGCATCGGCATAGGTCCGTTCGATTTCCCGCTGCGCACCGTCCCTCTGCACCTGCGCCAGAGCAAGCGCCACTTGAGCGCGCAGCGATTCCATCTCTACGGCCAAGCGCTGCGTTGCATCACCTAACGCACCCCGCAATGCTTCTACTTCGCCGTAGAGCTGGCGGCCGCGTTCGCTCACTCTAGCGCCCAATACCTCGACCTCATCGCGCAGTGCCTGTCCGCGCACGGCTACCGAGTCGCTCATTTCCTGCCAGTCCGTGCGCAGCAGCGCACAGCGCTCACCAATGTGCGAAAGCGTCCTATGCCAATCGCCCGTCGCCAGCGCCGAAGTGGCATTGGTCGGCCCCTCCTCGGCCAGCACCGCACCACAAAAGCCAATCTGACGACGCAATTCGTCTAGGTCACCGCGCCACTGTGCGCCGCGCTTGCCAATTTCACCGCGCAATACCTGCATATCTTCGCGCACGCGTTGCAGCGTATCGGCAACTAATCCCCTAGAACGAACCGGCATTTCAGCCAGCAGCTCGCTAAGGGGCACGCGCTGTGGTGCAAAAGCGGCCCCCGCTGCCGCCGCGCTGTGGCGGCGGTGGCGATTGAGGCGACCTTCTTCAAGAATTTTATCCGGAACCGGCGTTAAATCGCGCACCAATCCAACGAGTGAAAACGCCTTTAGCACCCAGTAGGTTATATCGAATTCACCGCGAAAGAATCCGTTGCGCGTAGAGGCCTGATAGCGATGGTGGTTGTTGTGCCACCCTTCTCCCAGCGTAATGAGTGCCAGCAGCCAATGGTTGCGGCTATCATCGCCGGTATAGTACTGCTGACGCCCCCAGTAGTGCATTAGCGAGTTAATCGTATACGTCGCGTTACTCAGCAGAAACGTCGAAACAAAGTATCCCCAGACCACCCAATGCCATCCCCCTACGGCGAAGAGCCCCACGCCAAGAGCGATCGGCGGCACATACCAAAAACGATCGACTATACGTAGTTCGGGAAAGCGCGCCAGTTCCGGAATTTGTTCAAGATCCGTGTGCGCGCTCTCATCGTAGAGAAACCACAGCCAGTGCGCATGCCAAAATCCTTCGCGTGCGTTGTGTGGATCGTTGCTCGTATCGCTCGCGCGGTGGTGCACTCGATGGTGAGCTGCCCACCACAGCGCGCCCTTCTGCGTCGCCGTAGCACCCCAGACGGCAGCAACAAACTGCATGAGTCGCCCCATCTTGTAGGTGCGGTGTGAAAAATAGCGATGATAAAAGCCCGTTATGGCGAACATGCGCACGCCGTAAGAGACCAGGCATATCCCCAGACCGAGCCAAGAAAAATGGGTAGTGAAGACCAGCAGGACCGAAAGCTGTAGCAGTAAAAAGGGCAGAATATACAGAGTTAGCGTGCCGCGCCGCGTGCGCCACGAAAATAGAGGGCCAGCCTGCGAATCATTCATGCGTATCAATCGCCGTATGTAATGGGTATGCGTGTCAGCACCCGCCTGTGCTCACGGGTGTATAGCCCCTAAGATAGTTGGCCCGGTGACGAGTGCAAGCCCCGCCCAGCAGGTTGTTTGAAGGCGAGGAAGCCAATGTATATACTGTTGCATAACCGGCCACTGCACCCGATAGCCCACAGGAAGACGCCATGTCAAATACACCCTACCAGCACCTAGTTCACGACTATTATATCGAGCGCTTTCGCGCCCAATACGCCGAACGCCGCAGTGCGCTGAACGCACTGCGCACGCGCTCCCAAGCCCTGCGCTACCGCGACGACGTGCGCCAATCCATCCTGCAGGCTTTCAAGCCCAAGCCGCGCAGAACGCCGCTCCATGCCCGCTGCAGCGGATCTGTGGAACAGCGGCACTACGTCATTGAAAAAGTCCTCTTCGAGAGCCGGCCGGGCTGTACGGTCAGCGCCCATCTATACATGCCCAAAGGAGCCGGGCCCTTTCCCGCCGTATTGGGCACCTGCGGTCACGATGCAGCAGGCATTCAAGCTCCGCTCTATCAGGCCTTTTGCCAGCGGCTAGCGCGCGCGGGATTTGCCGTCCTCATATACGATCCCATCAACCAGGGTGAACGAGATCAGTACTGGCACTTAGCCGACCGCAGCGCCGTTGCCTCCTGCACTTCCGCCCACAATATGATGGGTAAACAGCTGGAGTTGGTCGGCGAATTCTTTGGCCAGTGGCGCGTCTGGGACGGCATGCGCGCACTCGACTACCTAATGGCGCGCCCGGAGGTCGATTCGACGCGCGTGGGCCTAACGGGCAATTCCGGCGGCGGTACGGTGTCTACATGGCTGTGGGCGCTCGATGAACGCATTACCATGGCCGCACCCAGCTGCTTTGTCACGACGTTTCTCCACAACCTGGAAAACGAGCTGCCCGCCGATGCAGAGCAATACCCGCCCGGCGTGGTCGGCGCGGGCATCGACATGGCCGATTTTCTTATTGCGCGCGCGCCCGCTCCGGCGATGCTCCTAGGCCAGCGCTACGATTTTTTCGATCGCCGCGGCCTTCAAGAAGCCTATGCCGACGTCGCCCGCTTCTACGACTTGATCGGCGCGCCCAAGGCCCATACCGACCTATTTATCGGACCCCAAGGTCACGGATTTTCCCGCCATAATCAGGAGGCGATGGTCTCGTTCTTCGCGCGACACGCCCAGCTGAGTACACCGCCGCGCGTACGCCAAACCACCGCGCTCGACGCGGCTGCGCTGAATACTACGCCCGCTGGCAATACGGTGGAAGCCGGCGCTCAACCCATCTACGAGTGGCTAGGGCAACGGGCCGAGCATCTGGCTCGCACCCGCCCACCGCTGTCGAAGGATGCGCTCATAAAACGCCTCCGCGCGCTGCTATGCCTGCCGTCGCGCAAACGGCTTCCTCACTATCGCGTGCTGCGTCCCCGCCCCATAGACAAGCGGCCACACGCCCACTATGCCGTGGAGACCGAAGCAACCCTGCGGGCCCTTCTACACAAGCGATTGGCCCATCCCACGCGAGGGCATACCCTCGACGTGGAACGCACTATCCACCTCTATTTGCCTCATATCGATACGGCGACCGAACTGCCGTTGCTGCAGCCGGAAACGACACCGTTCTACGGCTTGGATACGCGTGGGTTGGGTGCATCCCGTCCCGAGGTTGACTCTTTTTGGGGGCCCTATGGAATGGACTATATGTTTCACGGCCATGCGCTCCTACTCGGAGAGAGCTATTTGGGTCGGCGCGTGCACGACGCGCTCTCCACGCTCGATCTCCTAACCGCCGAGGGCGCGCAAACGATCCATCTGCACGGACGGGGCCAGGGTGCGCTGATTGCTCTGTGTGCAGCACTACTGCACGAGACCAATGGCCGCGTCACTCTCTATAACGCACCGCTATCGTATACTGCGTGGTGTAGCGCTCCGCTGGTATCGTGGCCGGCCGCCAATTTTCTGCGCGGCGCGCTGCGCTTTTTCGACCTGCCCGATCTCTATCGTGCGCTAGGCAACCGACTGCAGTTGATCGATCCGTGGGGACCTGACATGCTGCCGCTACGCGGCAAAGCGCTCCACGATGCCTTAAGCACAGCGGGGCTAGCGCACCGAACTTAAGCGTCCCAGCGAAACTTGGGACGCCAACCCAATATGCGCTGGGCACGACGCCCATCGACGAGCGATTGATAGGGATCGTCGATAAATTCATCGCCGCCGCGCCACTCGAGATGGGGCAGCACCTTTTCCGCCCATGCCCGGCTGGTCAATGCGCGCGATGAGATATCTTCGGCCACGACCAACAGCGTCTGATGGCCGGGATCGGGACAGGTCAAAGCGCAAACGGTAGCGCTGGCCAAATCTTCGACGTGTATATAGCAGCCGTACTCCCAATAGGGCGTCCACTCCGAGTCCGGATTTTCCGCGCGCGCCTGCCGCGTCGCCGCAATGCGCTCGTCGGAAAGCACGGCAGGTGGACGGATACATACTGTTGCAATACCCGTGCGCTCGGTAAAGAGGCGGCACATCTGCTCACCCAAGTATTTGGACAGGCCGTAAGGCCGACCTGGACGACAGACGTGCTCTTCGGCAAAGGGCAAATAGTCCGGCTCGGACTCGCCCATAAAAATTCCCATTGCATTGACGCTGCTGTAGTGGACGACGCGCTGAATTCCATTTCGCTCGGCCGCATCCAGCACGTTCCACGTGCCAACGCTGCCGCTGGCAAAGACCTGATCGCGCGGGTTATCGCGCCCCATTAGCATAGCCAGATGCGCCACGACATCGCAGCCTTTCATCGTTCTGGCAACAGCTTCTGCATCGAGTATGTCGCCACCGGTGTCGATATCGAAACCAACGACTTCGTGGCCCCCTTCTCCGAGTTGACGCTCCACCACCGAACCAATGCGCCCCCTGTTGCCCGTTAGAAAAACTTTCATTGCACCCGCTCCGCGTTCGTGTATCTTGACGTTTCCTGTGCCGCTTCCTACTCTAACGCGCACAAGCTAGGAGGAATAACATGCCCAAACTCTTTGGACGCAACTATACAAAGCGCCAACTCCTCGACCGCGTTGGCGATGTCAGTCAGCTGATCTATGCGCGACGCGGCCGCACCGATGAAGGCTTTAGCCAAGGTGCAGACCTCATTGAGGTTGGCAACGCCTCGGGCCTCCATTTTAGCGTATTGCCCGGACGAGCCCTCGACATTGCCTCTGCCTCCTACAAGGGCCAGTCGCTCTGCTTCCGCTCCAGTCCAGGTGACGTCGGCCCAGCCTTTTACGACCCGCGCGGATTAGCCTGGCTGCGCGGCTGGTTTGTCTGCTTGGTTACGTAGTGTGGACTGACCTTTACCGGACATCCAGAAACCGATCCGGAGTTGGAAAACGAAGAAATGCCTCTGCACGGACGGCTGTCCTATATCCCCGCGCGCGACGTCTCGGTCAACGGCGACTGGCAGGGCGATGACTACAGTCTGCGCATCGGCGGCAAGATGCGCGAGGCCGTTGTATTCGGGACTAACCTAGAGCTAACGCGCGAAATATCGACCCAACTTGGAGAAAAGTGCATCCGCATCAGCGATCGCGTGGAAAATCTCAGCGTCGATCCATCCCCGCTGATGTTTGTCTATCACTGCAATCCGGGTTTTCCCCTGTTAGATGCCGGTACTCGCCTCGTGCTGCACAGTCGCCTAAGCACCGAATGGCTAGAGGACCGCCCCGTAGGCCCCGAGACATATGCCGTAGCCAAAGGCCCGCAGGCTAAAGAGCACGACGAAGTGTTCGTGCACCGCCCCCTAGCCGACAGTGAAGACCACGTACACGTGGCGCTGATCAACGAGCGCATTGAGCTAGGGTTATATTGGAAGTTTAAGCGCAGCGAAATACCGCTGGTCAACCAGTGGCAGCACTTCCATCGCGGCACCTATGTAACGGGCATCGAGCCGGGCAATGCTTCGATGCTGGGTCGCGCTTGGAATCGCCAGAACGGCTACTTGCAGCACATAGAGCCAGGCGAAGTCCGCACCTTTAACATGGAGATTGGCGTGCTCGACGGCGCAGCCGAGATCAAGCGGTTTGAGCGCGACGTAAAGCGGGGTATCATACGGGAAGACGACGCAGCGCGCTAGAAGTGCTGCTATCGACTCAGGCCGTGGCGATAGAGCTCGACAATGCGCTTTGTCACGTTGGCTTCGACATAGCGCTCCTGCGTGCGACGCTGCCCTGCGCGGGCTAACGCTGCGCGCTGCGCAGCGTCTTCGAGCAGACGCATCACCGCAGCGCTAAATCCTTCTACGTCTTTGAGAGGAAAGAGCACGCCTGTCTCTCCATCGACAATAACCTCGCGGCATCCGCGTATGTCCGTCGCTGCTACCGCCGTCCCCATAGCCGCCGCCTCTAGTAGGCAGCGCGGCAGCCCTTCGCGGTAGGAGGGCAATACGCACAGATCCATGCACATGTAGAGTTCGGGCATATCCGAGCGGTCCTCGAGCAGCAAACAACGATCTTCCACCGCGTGCAGGCGCGCGAGTTCACGTGCATCCACCGCATCGGACTGATCGCTGCGTTCAGGTATACCAACCATCAAAAAGCGCGCCCGCGGATGCTGGCGGGCCACGCGTGCTGCCATTTCGAAAAATTCTACACAGCCCTTCTCGCGCACTAGCCGAGTCACCATACCCACAACTACATCCGTTTCCTCCAGCCCCAGTTCCGCGCGCTTTTGTCGGCGCGCATCCGGGTAGAGCGCCGGATCAAAGCGACGCTCGTCAACACCATTTCCTATCCAGTGTAGACGCTCGGTATCTTTGAATTTGGCCTCTACCGCATAGGCGTAGTCGGCTTCACTCTGGAAGAGTAGATGATCGCTCCAGTGCGCACACCAGCGCTCGGCGGCTAGCGCAGCGACCCGATGCAGTCCGCGACTGTTTTCATTAAAGAGGAATCCGTGCACCGTATGCACGACGAGCGGCGTGCCGGCCCACTGAGCGGTGACCGGCCCCAACAGCGTGCCTTTGGGGTTGTGGGAATGCATGATATCGAAGGAACCTTCGCGCAGCACCCGGCGCAGCGCCCAAACGCAGCGCATATCGGTCCACGGTGCAATTTCGCGCGCAAAGGGAATGGCCACTACGTCGAGCCCACAGGCGCGTAGCGGCTCCACGTAGCCGCGGTCGCCGCATAGAACGGAGACCTCAAAACCGCTCTCCTGCAGGCGCATTAGGCGCGCTCGCATCAAATAGGCAACGCGGTCGGTGGGAAATACGTGGGCTACGCGCACCCTACACGCCGGCCTGTTGCCAGACGCCGTTTAACGCCTCGGCAGTCACCGCTACTGCGCTGTCGGAATCCATTTGACGCACCCGCTCGCTAAAGGGTTCGACCATCACCGGACCGTCGTAGCCCAAAGCGCTGATTGCCGAGAGAAAACCCACGATATCAATGACGCCGGTTTCGCCGGGCAGCGCGCGACGGTTGTCAACCTGTTCGTCTACGGCGATACCAGCCGGCGCATCATTGACGTGCACATCGACGACTTGGTCAACCGACAGCGCGCGCAGATCGTCCACGCTCTCTTCGGAAGTGTACCAGTGCCAGCTATCGAGCAGAAATCCCACGTTGTCACCCACGGCAGCGCACAGTTCGCCCATTTGCTGCATAGTGTGAGCAAAGGGATGCTTTTTACCTGCCCAAGAGGTTTTGGGGCCCACGTATTCTAAACCCAAACGAATACCGAAATCGGCCAACACCGCGGCAGCCGGCGCCAGCCGTTCGACGTGAAAGCGGAAATTCTCCTCGTAGGTCAACTCGTCCGAAGCCGGACTAATCCAAGTCGCGGTGCGCACCACACCTATCTCAGCAGCGACACGGGCCAGCGCAGGTAGCTCGTCCATGGCAGTACGATAGGTTGCTTCGTCTTGGCGAAAATTCGTTGGAAAGCCCCAAGCCGACAGCCGAATACCCGCCTGTGCAGCAAGATCCTGCGTCTGCGCAGCCCCCAGTTGAGCCGCCTCGGCAATAGAAAAATGATAGCCCTCAAAGCCGTGACGTTTGGCCAGCGCAAGTCCATCGGCTAGCCCCTCTACCTGCACGCCCAGCGCACCGGACGATAGCGAACGAAACATGATAGGTCCCCTATATGGCTACGTTGTTTTTAGGTGTGCCGCCGAGAAAGGCGATAATATTGTCGACGGCGCCCTCGTTGAGCAGGTCGACGCCCTCCGGCGTCTGGTCGGCCGCGTGCGGTGTGAGAACAACCTGTTCGCAGTCGAGAATCGGGTGGTCAACCGGCAGGGGCTCCTGCGGGAAAACGTCGAGCCCAGCTCCCCCTAAGTGACCGCTGTTGAGGCTAGCGCATAGGGCATCGATATCGAGCACGTCGCCGCGTGCGCCGTTGAGCAGCAGCGCACCTTCCTTCATAGCAGCCAGTTCCTTCGCGCCAATCAGATGATGAGAATCGGGCGTCAACTTTACGTGCAGACTGACCACATCGGCCGTGGCAAGGAGTTCCTCCAACGCGACAAAACGCACGCCGAGTTCCTGCGCTCGTTCATCGGAAGGGTTGAACGTCCAGGCGACAACCTCCATGCCGATAGCCCGACCTAGGCGCGCCATTTCAGCACCAATTGCTCCCGTGCCGACAATGCCGAGTACCTTGTTCTGCAGCATCGTATTCATGCGCCGCGTCCAGCGCCCGGCCTTGAGTTCGGCCGTTTGAAAATGCGCCCGCTTCGACAGGGCAAACATCAGACCCAACATGTGTTCGGCGACGACCGGTGCCGTGCGTCCGGGCTGATTCGACACGACGATACCCAGTTCTTTGGCCAGCTCCAGATCAATCATATCCGTGCCGATTGAACAGGTGGTAATCATCTTCAAGTTGGGCAGTGCACGCAGCTCTTCACGCCACGTCACGACGCCGCGCGAGTTAATAATGACCTGCGCATCGCGCACGCGCTCAATCTTTTCGGCGCTGTCGGCCGGACGCGTATCGTAAACGACGACGTCGCCGTATTCTTTCAGTCGGTCCAAGTGGGGCGAACCCGCGATTTGCACTGGATCGTCACCGGGCACGACGATGTGGACGCGTTCAGACATAATTCCTCCGCTTAATTGCTGGTGGCAGGGCTTTTTGGTATGTTCGCTTTCCGAACAATATAGGCAAGTAATAGTCCACCTTCCAGAGGACGAGATCCCGCACCATGGACACAAGATTCATCGCTCCAGCATGCGAAGAAAGGGCCTGGATAGAGGGATCGCTTAACCTCCAGCAGCCTCACCAACCCCTTCAGCACGGCGCGGAACGAACGCCTAGCACATGCCCCGTTGCGTCCTCTACCGACGCCGGCAAGCGGCTCGAAAGCCACGCGCAGATGGCCACTGCGCCGGAACGCTTACCTCAATCAAAGGTGCACCGCTAATGCAGCTACTGCTCAACACTATCTTACTCGAACCCAATCGGTGGGCCGCAGACAAAACGCCGCATAGCCCCCTCGTCGAGCAGCTGCCCGCCCTGCAGCGAGCCGGCTTCGACCAGCTAGAGCTGTGGCAGTACCACGCTTCTTCGCTCGACGCCCGCGGTCTGGGGCAGCTATCGACGCACCTGCACACCTGCCAACTAGAGGTCGTCGCCCTGGGCGCCTATCCGTTTCTCCACCTCGACGGGCCGGCCGGCGACGAGGCACTCGTGCAGCTAGGTCGCACCGTGGCCTATGCCGCTCATCTCGGGGCTACGATCTTCAAGATTTTTCCCGGTCGCGTCGGCAGCGAGGAGCTCAATGCAGCCGCCCGCGCGCGATCCGTTAACCATCTCAACCACCTCGCGCGTGAGCTGGCCGAGCGCTCTATGGTACTGACGCTAGAAACGCACGCCAACACCCTATGCGATTCGCTGAACAGCACGCTGCAGCTGCTAGACGAGCTCGGCGCCCACGATAACGTCGGCCTCTGTTTCCAACCCTACATAGAGCAGGATACCGATGCAGCGATTGCC
>JAYOKQ010000019.1:49240-54643 GCA_038119905.1 Gemmatimonadota bacterium
GCCCTATACGATGCGCTAGCGCCACATATTCGCCACGTCCACCTGCAAAATCGCCTGCGGTCAGACGGTCTCTGTTCTCTGCTAGAGTCGGGCGACTGGCTCGACTATCGCCGCCTGCTACCCCACATCCGCGAGCGCGGTTTTGACGGCCCCCTGTGTCTGGAGTTTACCGCCGACATGCCAACTCCTGAGACCGCTCATATCGACCTCGAGCGCGTGTTAGACAACGCGGCGCGCGACCGACATTTCGCGCAAGCTGTCTGGAACTCATAGCGACATAGAACGCGCAACACAAGTCATTAGAAACGATGTCTTCCGTTGACATATCTTCCTGTATATGATATAGTTTAAGGCCATTGTAGCTCCGTTAACACATGCCCCTCATCTCCCTATGGCCACCCATACAAAGCTTCCGATCTCCGCCGAGATCGACTTAGATAATCCCGAGCTGTATATCAACCGCGAACTGTCCTGGCTCGACTTTAACTTCCGCGTTTTAGAAGAGGCGCAGGACGAGCGCAATCCCCTGCTTGAGCGCGTTAAGTTTCTCGCCATCGTCGCCAGCAATCTCGACGAGTTCTTCGAAGTCCGCGTGGCCGGCGTGCTGCAGCTGCACGAGTCGGGCGCCGACCCGACGCGCCCTGACCGCATGACTCCTGAACAGCAGCTGGTCGAAATTAGCAACAAAGCGCAGCGCATGGTCGCCGAACAGTACCGCTGTTGGAACGAGTCGCTGCTGCCGGCGCTAGCCGACGAGGGCATCCGCTTTTGGGAAGCCCGCCATCTGCAGGGCGAACACCTCGAATTTGTCCAGCGCTACTGGCGCGAGGAACTCGAACCCATTCTAACACCCATAGTGGTCGATCCGGCACATCCCTTTCCCAGCGTCATCAACAAAGCCCTCAGCATCGGTTCTCTGCTCTATGCCAACGGCCATACGCTGATGGGCGTCGTAACCGTGCCGCGCGTCTTGCCGCGTATTCTGCGCCTGCCGGACCGCGACGGACGCCAGCACTTTGTCACGCTGGCTGGCGTCATGGATCTACAGATTAGCGAACTCTTTCGCGGCTACGAAGTCATCGCCTCGTCGCCTTTTCGCGTCACGCGCAACAGCGAGCTCTACCTCGACGAGGAAGAGGCCGACAATCTGCTAGAAGAGATCGCAGAACAGGTAAAAAACCAGCGCCAAGCCGACGCAGTGCGCCTTGAAATATCGACGATGGCCTCTGCAGATCTAGTCCATCGATTGCAGACTCAGTTTGAGATCGACGATGCGCTGACCTACCGCACCGACGGACCAGTCAACCTCCATCGCCTGATTACCCTCTACGATCTCGTACAGCGCTACGATTTGAAGTATCGCTCCTTTACCCCCGTCGTTCACGACATGCCCAACGAGCCAGACTCTTTTTTCGAATCCATCCGCAAAAAAGATATTCTGCTGCACCATCCCTACGAATCGTTCTCGACCGTAATCGATTTCATTCGCATGGCGGCCAGCGATCCGCAGGTGCTGGCCATCAAGCAAACACTCTACCGCACGGGAGACGATTCTGCGGTAGCGCAGGCCCTGATTGGCGCCGCAGAACGCGGTAAGGAAGTTACCGTACTCGTCGAACTCAAAGCGCGCGGAGACGAGGCGGCCAATATCGAGTGGGCGCGACGACTCGAGGACAGCGGCGTGCACGTGGTCTACGGCGTCATGGGCCTCAAGACCCACTGCAAGCTTTCCATGCTCGTGCGGCGCGACCGCGACCGACTTCGCCGCTATGCCCATTTGGGAACGGGCAACTACAACCACATTACCGCCCGCTTCTACACCGACCTCGGGCTCATCACCGCCCGCGAAGATATTACGGCTGAAGTAGCCGAAGTCTTCAATCTACTGACGACCCATAATCGAGAGACCCATTTCAACAAGCTTCTGGTCGCACCGTCTGGATTAATGGAAGGACTGTTGGAGCGCATTGACCGGGAAATAGAACACGCCCGGGCCGGTCGCCCCGCCGCCGTTATCGCCAAGATGAATGGCCTAATGGACCAGGCAATCATACAGGCGCTCTATCGCGCCTCACAGGCCGGCGTGCAGGTCGACCTCATCGTCCGTGGCATTTGCTGTCTGCGCACGGGCATCGAGGGCGTGAGCGAACACATCCGCGTCTACAGCGTCATCGGACGCTTTCTCGAGCACAGCCGCGTCTTTTACTTTGCCAACGGCGGCCGAGAGGAAGTCTGGCTCGGCAGCGCCGACTGGATGAACCGCAATCTGCGCGGCCGCGTTGAGGTCGTCTTTCCCGTAGAGGACGAAGAGCACAAACGCCGCATCTACCACGACCTAATCGAACTCGCCCTCAACGACCGCAGCAAGGGACGTCTGATGCAGCCCGACGGAACCTATCTGCGACGCACCCCAACAGAGAGCGACCCCATCCTAGGTATGCAGGAACAGCTGATGGACATGGTCATTGGAGCCGGTGCAAGTGGCGCGAGCACATAGCAACGCAGAGGATATAGCCATGAATGAAGCGACACAGCAAGTCCGCGCACGCATCGAACAGTTCAACGGACAAATCGTCGAGTCAACGCCGCGCGTCGGCATCGTCTTAGCGGCCGGACACGGCAAGCGCATCCGCTCGGAAACCTCCAAGATGCTGCACGAGATCTGGGGAGAGACCACGGTGCTGCGCGTGGCTAAAGCCATACAGCGAGGGCTCGACAGCCCAAACCAGCTCATCGTCGTTGGCATCAAGGGCCAGCAGGTCGCCGAGGCGACGGGGCGACAAACCGGCCGCCTCTTTGCCTACCAAGAAAATCCCGTGCTCGGCCTGCCCGCCGGTACCGGTGATGCAGTGCGCGTAGCCCTGAGTGCATTTGATGCATCCGCCCAAGACCGCGACATCTACATCTTTCTCGGCGATATGGGCCTGCTAACAGGTGAAGTCGTATCGCAGTTCCGCTACAGCTTTGAACAGGCCGCCTGCGATATGATGGTGCTAACCGGCCTCTACAGCGGGCCGAGCGAAGACAACTACTACGGGCGCATCGTTCGCGTTCCCACCTGTGATAGCAGCGGCAATCCGTCGGGCCAGGATGAAGGAAACGTCATCGAGATAAAGGAGCACAAAGACATACTGCACCTCGGCGAAGAGGACGTCTATTCAGTCCAATACAACGGGCGCACCTACGCCTTTAGCCGCACCGACTTGCTCGAGACGCGTGAAATTAACACCGGCGTCTTTGCCTTTAAGGAAAGCGGCCTGCGCCGCTATATAGCCGAGATTAACACCGACAATGTGCAGGGAGAAGTCATGCTGACCGACCTAGTGCACATATTCAATCACCACGGTAAAATCGTGCGCGCCGCCGTAGCGGCTCGGGAAGAAGAAATCCTTGCCTTTAACGTCAAGAGCGTGCTCAGCCAAATGCAGCGCATAGCACGCCAGTGGGCCTACGACCGGCTCAAGGACACCATTACCATTGCCGACGAGGAAGACTTCTTTATCGCCGAAGAAGTGATCGAACAGATCTTGGCCATGGACCGGGACGACGACCCACTCGATATAAGCATTGGCAAAGGCGTTCATATTGGCCCCCACGTGCGCCTCAACCGCCGCGTGCACATCGGCGACCGCAGCCATCTCAGCGGCCACATAACCCTCGGTGAGGACGTGCATATTGGCAGCAGCGTCGAACTGAGCGCCTATCCACATCAGCGCCTGCTGCTGGGCGATCGGGTGGTCGTACTCAGTCGCAATATCGTCAAGGGCGATCTGCAAATTGGCGAGGATGCGCGCATTGAATCCGGCGTCATTGTCACCGGCAGCGACGAGCACCCCATGCGCATTGGCCGCCGCGTCACCATCAAAGGCACCTCGTATCTCTACGGCTGCCAGGTAGACGATGACGTATCGATCGAACACTCCGTCCTCAAGTGCAAACGCGTTGCCCAGATGCGCCGCCGCGATGGACAGATCCAGCCCATACGCTATGTGCTGCCTCCACCCGAGGGGTTGGATGCCCTCGAATCGCTATAAATAAAAAACCCCCTGCCTCTTTCGAGGCAGGGGGCCAACATAAAACGCTCAGAGCCTATGCGCGCCGCGCGCCAATCTCGGCGAGCAACGCCTTGCGCACTTTACACACCATCGTGTAGGCCGGATCGAATACGTTACCCATATCGTACTCGACGCACTGACCGAGCAGTTGATGCGCACTGAGCGCATCGAGCCCCCATTCGCCCTGTAGCCAGTGCAGCATTTCGGTCGTAGCGTGTTGTACACACTGATCCAACGGCCTGGCATTTCCCGCGGTAAAGATGTGCGTTTCGTTCTCCCCGCGCGGCCAGCCGACGCCGGCATTCTTCACCACATCGACGCTAAACGTAACGTCAAACGAGATTTCCACACCGGTCCCGACAATTTCGCCGTCGCCCTGTACAGCGTGTCCGTCGCCCAGATGAAAGAGCGCTCCCGGAGCCGATACGGGCAGGTAGACTGTAACTCCTTCGACAAATCCGCGGTAGTCCATATTGCCGCCATAGGTAGACGACGTAGCCGTAGAAATGGCCTGTCCACGCGGCGGCGCCACGCCGAAGCAGCCGACCATCGGCCGCATGGGCAGCGCCAATCCAGCCAGGCGCGTATGGGGCTTGGCCAAGTGAACGGTGCCGGCATCGAAGTCGATATCCCAGCGACACACCGGATCCGTGCTCTCACTCCCGTCGGGATAGTGCGAGGTGATCAGGTGCATATCGTCCGGCTCCTCGACGTCCGGCACATAGCCGGGATCGAGCACATTGGCAGCAACCGTGCGACCCGTCCATCCCCAGTCGCGGTTAGGCCAGAGCTTGTCGAAAGTGACAACAAGAGCATCGCCGGGCTCGGCACCCTCTATGCAAAAAGGCCCCGTCATGGGGTTGCCGCGCTCGCATACCTGCTCGCCGCTGGCGTCGCGCCCGCGCGCATCGACGGTCGTCGTGCTGACCGAATCGCCGGGATGAATGTGCAGAACGGGCTCGTGCCAGCCAATGCTCGTGTGATAGTGATCCGGAGTAAAGTTATGATGTGCCATAGACGCGTTATCCTAGCTTCACTTCTTTGCCGCTGCGCGCGGATTCGTAGATGCCGTTGATAATCTCTACGGCGTGGCGCGCGCTGTCGAGTGTGATCAGCGGATCGCGACCAGCGGCCAACGACTCATACATATCGACGACGATCTGCGTATGGCCGTTAAAGCCGACGGCCATTGGATCGGCCGAGCCGCTGACGTCTTTGTTGGCCCCATAAAGACCCAACAATTCCTGCTCTTCAGAGCCGTCTTCATCGCTCATCAGCTTCCAGCCCTCGAGCTCGCTGTGGATCTTGGACACCGAACCCTGGGTGCCATAGATCGTCACGCGCTGGT
>JAYOKQ010000020.1:0-45706 GCA_038119905.1 Gemmatimonadota bacterium
TTGCGGGGCCTGTCATACTGTGCTGCGCGATCCTGGCCAACGAACGCACGACCGTTTGGCAGAGTGAGTGGTCGCTGTGGAACCAGGCGCGCGCTGAGGCGCCGGAAATGGTCCGTCCGCATGTAAAACTAGGTGTACTAATGCGCTCACGCGGCGATATAGAGGGTGCGTTGGCCTCCTATCGTCGTGCGCTTGTAGTGGATTCGACGCATGCACCGGCATGGAATAACATGGGCAACGCGTACCGTCAGCAGGGGGATAATGAGCGGGCTAGTGCATCCTACCGGCAGGCTCTAGAGCAGTGGCCTCGGTATGTTGATGCGATGATAAATCTGGCGACGCTGTATAGCGAAGAGGGGCACTATGCCGAATCCATTGCGCTCTTTGAACGGGCACTTCCGCTGGCGGGAGCGCGGCCCGAACTCCACAACAATATGGCCACAAACTATCTGCGCATGGGGGCGTACGCTCCGGCCGAGAAGAGTCTGCGCAAAGCATTAGCCCTGGCTGGGCCGTCTCCGCGTATACACTACAATCTGGGCGGCGCTCTGGAAGGATTGGGAGCACGAGACGAGGCATTGGAGCAATATCGGCGCGCGATTGCCCTAGATTCGACCTACGCTGGGGCCTACGCAAAAATGGGGGGGCTTTGCGAAGAGGCTGATCAAATTGAGTGTGCGCGCAAAAATTACCGGGCTTTTCTGCGCCACTGGCGTGGGGCCCCCTCAGTAGCTAGTGGAATAGAGCAACGCCTTGTGGCCCTACCTACTAGAGGGGATTAAGACTGGTTTGAATCAGGCAAAATTCATAGGTGAGAGATCGCCGTATCTCGGCTATGCGCTGCTGGCAGCATGTGCCTGTTTGGTCTATGTCAATTCGCTGCACAACCCATTCCACTACGATGATTTTCACTCCATAGTCCACAACGAACGGCTGCGTTCGCTGGAAGAGATTCCCCGTTTTTTCGTCGATCCTACGGCGTTTTCCTCGGAGCCGGAAAACGCAATGTACCGGCCTCTGCTCTTGCTCACCTTTGCCGTAAATTTCGCGGTGAGCGGCTATCAGACCTGGAGCTACCATCTGCTGTCGCTCGCCATACACGTAGGCTGTGTGCTCCTCGTGATGGCTTTAGGGCGTCGGCTTCTGGGTGGGGGATGGGGCGCTTGGTGGGCGGCCCTGCTCTTTGCCATCCATCCGATTAATTCAGAATCTTTAAACTACATCAGCAGTCGATCCGAGATCATGGCCGCGCTTCCCTCGCTGCTGGCGTGTTGGCTCTTTCTGCAGATCGAGCAACGCGGACGTTGGGCTGCTATAGGAACAGTAGTCGCGTATTCACTCGCACTGCTGAGTAAGTCAGTGTCCATCGTAATCCCTGCCGTGCTGTTGGCCTATGTGCTCCTAATTGAGCGGCGCTGGCGCCGAGAGTGGACCTATTTATTTAGTGCGCTTGGCGGCGTTGCGCTGCTTTATATTGCAGGGATTTGGACCTTCTTTGCACGGGCTACTTTAGAGCAGCCCGTGCGAGGTTTCGACGAACAGTTCTGGACCCAATGCAAAGCGCTGATATTCTATGCCAAGATGCTCCTGTGGCCTGAGGGACTCAGCGTTGATCACCAGTTTCTTATCTCGGACAGCCTTTTTGATCCGATTGCAGCGTCGGCCTTTGTCTGCGTAGGCAGTCTGCTCTTCCTAGCGTTTTATCACGTTCGCCGGCATCCGCTACCGGCCTTTTTTCTCGTATGGTTTCTCGTGACGCTGGCGCCTTCTTCTCTGGTCCCGCTCAATGTGCTCGTTAACGAGCATCGGCTCTATGTGCCAGGTATCGCCTTTTGTTGGTCGCTTGGGTACGGGCTGGATCGCCTGCGGGAAAAATGGGTCACATCTGATGCCCTGTTGGCGGGTATGGCGGTGGTCATTGCACTGGCTATGGCTTGGACGACATTCCAGCGCAACGCCGTGTGGTCAAGCCCGCTAACGCTGTGGCGCTCGGCGGCTCTAAATGCGCCCCTTATGGCGCGACCCTACATGTACTGGGGGGAGGCCCTCGAGAAGGAGGGACACAGTGGAGAAGCGATAGCGGCCTATCGCCATGCGCTTACGCGTGATCCGGGCTTTGCAGCAGTCTACTACCGACTGGGAATGAGCTATCTGACCACGGGGCAAAACAAGTCGGCCGTAGACGCTTTGAGTCGGGGTACAGAAGTTGATCCGGTCGATGGTGCGATGTGGGCTTCGCTAGGCGAAGCGCTGCGAGGTATGGGGCGCTGGGACGAGAGCCTTCAAGCCTACCAACGGGCGGCGTTGCTGCTGCCCCAAGACAGCGCTGTGCTCAATAACTTGGGGAATACCTACCAGGTGTTAAACCAACCACAGCGTGCACTCGAAGCGCATATGAGCGCGGTTAAAGTAACGCCTGACGATGCGCAGACGCAGGTCAACTTGGGTAACGCCTTCACTATGTTGGGGCAGCATAAAGAAGCGCTGCAAGCATTTAGGCGTGCGGTTGAACTCGATAGTACATATGCGGGGGCCTGGTTGAGCTTGGCTAGTGCACTTGAAAAAGTAAAACAGGTTGGGCGAGCTATTGAAGCCTACGAACGGGCGGCCGAGTTGGATGAGGCCAGCCGTGCTTATGCGCACAGCAGGATGGCGGCACTCCGAGGAGTGACAGGTGAATAGGGGGATATCTTTGGTCGCCCTCTGCGCGCTCCTGTATGCGCCCTCGCTGGGGGGAACGTTTCACTACGATGACCACCATTCGATAGTACAGAACCCACACATACGCTCGTTGGGTAATATTCCGGCGTTCTTTGTCGAGCCTGATCTCTTTTCGGCTGATCCCGAAAAGAGCATGTATCGACCTCTGTTGTTGGTGAGCTATGCACTTAATTATGCCCTTGGCGAATACGATGGCCTCGTATACCATCTCACCAACGTGCTTATACACGGTCTGTGCTGTGTGCTTGTAGCGCTCCTTGCCGAAGGGCTGGTCGGCAGCGTGCGGGCTGGCTGGGTGGCCGGCGTCATTTTTGCCGTGCATCCACTGGCCGGGGAGCCGATTCACTATATCAGCAGCCGCTCGGAGTCGCTTGCGGGCCTGTTCTACCTGCTCGTCTTGGCCTGTGGGGGAGGGTTTGTTCGGGGTGGACGAGGTGTTGCAGTGGCTGCATACGGTGCTGCGTTGCTGGTTAAATCAATTGCCTTTGGCGCTCCCATGGTGCTGCTGCTTTTCGATTATATAAGGGATCGTCTATCGAGCGTGCGCTCCTATTTGCCGTTTGCTGGGGTCGCGGTTTTATATCTGGGTATTATTTACCAAAACCGCTTTGTTGGCGATTCGTTGGCTGCGCCTGTGCGCGATATGGCGGTGCAACTATACACGCAGGCGAAGGCACCGGCTTATTACCTTTATCTGGCCTTTGTGCCGGTTAAACTCAACGTGCAGCACCAGTTTTTTGAATCGCAGTCGGTGGGTGAACCGGCCGTATGGCTGGGGCTGCTGTTAATCCTCAGCCTGATCTTCCTAATGTGGCGAGGTAGAAAGACGCTGCCGGCGTCTATGCTGCTGTGGGCGCTGGTAGTTTTGGTGCCCACTTTTCTCATGCCGCTCAATATGCTCGTCAACGAGCGTCGCCTGTATGTGCCGTTGGCCGCTTTTGCTATTGCATTGGCATGGGGATGGCAGCGGCGCCCCGCAGCGTGGTCGCTTGGGGTCGTTGCCCTTGTGATACTCGGGGGATTGAGTGCACAGCGCACAGCCGTTTGGGCAGACGAACTAACGCTGTGGAGAGATGCCGCACAAAAGGCGCCCTATATGCACGCGGTGCAGAACAACTTGGGTAAAGCACTACAGGAAGCGGGGAATACGGATGAGGCTATAAAAGCCTACAAGTTGGCCGTGCAGGTCGATCCGCGCCATGGCGATGCCTACAACAACCTGGCGACGGTCTATCACCTGCAGGGCGAAAGGATGCGCGGTTACGGAGATGTGGCCGGGGGCGATGCGGCGCTGAGGAGGGCGGTCGATTGGTATATAAGAGCGCTGAAAGCGTATCCAACCTATGAAGAGATTCACCAAAATGCAGCGGCCGCCTACGCGCTACTGGGCGATGTTCAGGCGGCGCTTGCTCATTATGAACAGGCTTTGGAACTCAACGGTGCACGCGGTGAAATCTGGAATAATTACGGACAGTTGCTCTATGAACAAGGGGCTTTAGCCCGCGCGGAAGCGGCCTTTCTGCGCACTGTCCAGCTGATGCCGGATCGACCGGAGGCACACAATAATTTAGGCAACGTCTATGCCGATATAGGAGATTGGCAGCGCAGCATAGCCGCTTATGAACAGGCCTTACAGCACGCCGATACAGAGCGCGAGGCGATAGAGCTCAACCTGATTGGATCGCTGCGCCAGGGAGGTGAATGGGATCGGGCTCGGTCTATGCTGGAGGTGCATATAGCAGAGGATAGTCAATCAACCGTTTGGCCCTATCAACTGGCGCTGCTGGAGCGAGCGGCCGGCAATGTACGGGCGGCAGAGCAGGTGTTAGCCGCAGCGGCTGAACGGGTGGAATTTAGCGGCAGAGGGCTTGTACTGCGGGCTGAACTCCTCAGTGAATTGGGGGAGTTTGGGGAGGCCATAGTGCAATTTGGGGAGGCTCAACGGGCGGGGGCGGATCGGGCGCGCGTGCTCTACGGGCTAGGTGAGGCCTACATGCTGGCGGGGGAGCGCAAGCCGGCTCTCGAAACCCTACGCGCATTTATGGCAGTTTGGCCGCGCGCTGACGAGCGACAGCAGCGCGTGGAGCGATGGATTGCCCGTTTGGAAGGAGCGCCATGAGAGCGTTCCCGTTTCGCTACGCGCTTTTCTGGATATTGGCTCTAGTCGCGGTGTTCGGCAGAGGGTGGGAAGGGAGTTTTCACTACGATGACTTCCACTCGCTGGTCCTCAATCCCCACGTCCGTTCCCTTGCCAATGTGGGTTCGTTTTTTATAGACCCGAGCCTCTTTTCTGTCGACCCCGACAAGGCGATGTACCGCCCGTTCCTGCTGGTGACCTACGCCTTTAATTTTGCTATTGGTGATTATAGTCCCAGAGGTTACCTGTTCGTCAACTGGCTCATTCACGTCGGATGTGCGCTGCTCGTTTGGGCGCTTGCCCGAAGATTGGACGCTTCTCAAACGGGCGCGCTGTGGGCGGGTGGACTGTTCTCAGTATATCCTTTGGTAACCGAACCGGTTTTCTACGTGAGCAGTCGCTCCGAAAGCCTGGCCGTACTCTTTATGCTGATGTCCTTCTATTTGTTTTTGAATAGGGGAACGGGCCGCTTTTTTTTGCCGCTCAGTCTGGGGGCTTATGTCTTGGGGTTGTTGACCAAGTCAATCGCCGCCGTTTTTCCCGCTGTGCTGCTGTGCTACGCGATGCTGTGGCGCCGGGAGCGGATTCCTTGGCGGGTGCATGCGCCCTATTGGATTTTGGGAATGGTCTATGGCGCGGTCATTGTCGCCAATCGCTTTGTCGGTTCCTCGCTGGCTAAGGCGCCACGCGGGCTGTTGGAACAGGTGTTAACACAGTGCAAAGCACTGGCGTATTATGGCTATTTGTACATGTTTCCCACGCGGCTCAATGTCGAACACCAATTTGGAGCTGCCCATGGTGTGGACGTGACGGTCGGATCGGCAATAATACTGTGTGGTAGTGGGTTAATTATCCTGCTTAAAAACAGACATCGGCGCTCGACGTTTTTTTTCTTCTGGGGTGGACTTTCTCTGTTGCCGACGTTTTTAGTCCCGCTCAATGTGCTGGTTAACGAACACCGACTCTATATGCTCGTTGCAGTTTTAGCGCTGGCTTATGGAGTATACTGGGATCGCTGGCGACCAGAATTACGCGGGGTGCTAGCGGTTTGGCTGTGTGTAGCGGCGCTAATCAGCTTTTACCGCGGCTCTGTCTGGCAAGATGAAGTGAGCCTGTGGAGCGATGCGCTTGAAAAGAGTCCGCAGATGACGCGTCCGCACGTCTTTCTTGGCAATGCCTGGCGCGAGCGGGGAAATCTTGAGCGTGCGCGGACTCTATACGATAAGGCGTTGGCGTTGGACCCATCCCATCGGTCTGCTCGAACGAATCTGGCTAACCTCTATTTAGAAGCGGCCCGAGAAGACAGCACGCGTCGAGGGGTGCTGTTGGTCGAGGCCGAAAAACACTACAGTCTCGTATTGGCGGCCGATCCGAACTACCGCGAAGCGCTGACGAGCTTGGGTAGCGTGTATATCCTACAGGAGCAGTGGGATCGCGCTGAACGCGTGCTTGCACAGGCCGTAGACCAGCATCCCAACTACGCAGATGCCTTCTTTAATTTAGGCCTTGTTCGGGTTGAAACGGGAGCCGTTGAGTCGGGCATAGACCTATTTCTGCAGGCCCTTGAGCGCGAAGACAGCGCCGACATATGGTTGGAGATTGCCGCTGCCTATGTCCAGTTGGATCGGCTTGTAATGGCGGCGGATGCTTATCGACATGCCGCTGCGCTCGAACCCCGTACTGGATCGATCCTGTATAATCTTGCCGAAGTTTTACTAGTCGCCGGTGAACGACGCGGGGCGGCCGCCGGCGCCGAGGCTGGCTTAGTGCTGTGGCTTGAGGCAGAAGAGACCTTGGAGCATCTGCTGAGGGTGGAACCCGGCCATCAGCGCGGTCTGCTGCGTCTGGGCCAGCTGAGAGAGCGCAGGCCATGAAAGCAATCTACGCCCTGCTTGTAAAGAATCAGGCCGCTTCGGGGCTGCTCGTCGTTGTCCTATTGGCGATTCTTTATGCCCCCTCGATCGACAACGCGTTCCAATACGACGATCGGCATTCTATCGTTGAGAATCCACATATACGAATGACGAGCAATATTCCGTCCTTTTTCGCCGATCCTACGCTTTTTTCGCGGGATCCAGACAAGGCGATGTATAGACCCCTCGTACTGGTTTCTCTGGCTCTAAACTACGCGTGGAGCGCACAACAGCCCTACTCCTACCACCTGGTCAATACAGGAATCCATATCCTGTGTAGCTTGTTTCTCTGGGGTATCTTGCTCCGCTTGGGGCGTCCACCGTGCATGGCATTGTTGGGGGCGCTGCTGTTTGCTCTCCACCCGCTGTGTAGTGAACCAGTTAATTACATAAGCTCGCGCTCGGAGTTATTGGCCGGTTTGGGTGGCCTATCCATGCTGTGGTTCTACATGCGGGCGGCTGAAGAAGGAGGGGGTGGGCGGTGGTATCTCGTTTCACTGCTTTGTTTTATTGGCGGTCTGCTGTCTAAATCCGTTGCCCTAACCGCTCCACTTTGGCTGGTCGCCTGGGATATACAGCGCGGAATGAGATGGCGTTGGAAGGCATATACACCCTACGGAGCTATTGGGTTAGGATACATCTGGATGGTGGGCACGGCTCTGGAGCGCGCCATGGTAAGCGACCCTGTGCGCGCCTTTGACGAACAGATGGCCACGCAAATAAAAGCCCTTGTGTATTACCTTTATCTGCTCTGGTCACCGACGGCGCTGAGTGTGGACCACGCATTTAATGTATCTGAGTTCGGCGATCTGGCGGTATGGATAGCGGTTGCACTTTTGCTTTCGCTGCTGTGGTTTTTGGGGAGGGTGCGGAGCAGTGTGCTTGGGTGGGTAATCGGGCTCAGCGCACTGCTGCCTACGCTGTTGGTGCCACTTAATGTACTGGTTAACGAACACCGTCTCTATTTGCCCATTGCTGGAATGGCCGTAATACTGAGCGGCTTGCGGGGCTTGGAACGGATCCCCCAAATAGGTTGGGGTGCTCCATTCTTGTTGCTCCTCTTTTCAGGGCTGACGCTTCAGCGCAACGCCATATGGCAAGACGAGTGGACCCTGTGGCAGGATGCACACCAAAAAAATCCCCGTTCAGTGCGCCCGCTTGTCTACATGGGCAACGCACAGCGCGAGCGAGGTTCGAGCAACCGTGCGTTAGAGGCCTATGCCAAGGCACTCGAATTGGAGCCGCACAATGCCGTTGTGCGCGCTGGGATGGCGGGGGTATTCTTGGATAAAGGCGAAAGCGGACGGGCCGTCCAATACTACGTTCAGGCACTCAAAGACGAGCCGCTCCTCCTCGATTTACACTACAGTTTGGGGCGGGCCCTACAGGAGGCTAATCGGCTTGACGAAGCTCGCTTTCACTACAGTCAATTGTCGGCTGAGAGCCCCCATCGCGGTATTGCTCTCAATAACATAGGCACTACGTTTGAGCAGCAAGAGCGCCCCGACAGCGCCGTCGTGTATTATCGAATGGCTGCAGGAGAGGGGGCCATCGACGGAGAGCGCAACTTGGGTCGGTTAATCGAGCGCTTAGTCCAGCTTGCGGAAGAAGCGCTGCAGGCCGGCGATATATCCAGCACCGAACTGCGTTCGCGGCAGGCTTTACTTGGTGCCCCCGAGCACCCTTATGCCCGCTTTTTTCTATGCGCCAGCCTGTTACAACAGGGCCGGATGGAAGAGAGCATTGCAGAAAATGAACGCTTGGTTGATCAACATACCGGATTTGAAGAAGGTTGGCTGCAGTTAGCCAACGCCTACGAAACAGCGGGGTATCCCCGGCGCGCACAGAGCGCGTATGAACATCTGCTGAAGGAGGCCCAACATCCATCTATGCGCGAATTGGCCTCCGCTCGTCTGGAATACTTGCTTGAGCGAATGGGGGAGATGCGATGAAATGGACGCATAGTCTGCTAATTTTCGTCGCGTGCGTGGTGGCCTATGGTAATTCCTTTGAGAATTCTTTTCACTACGACGACGAACATTCTATACAGAAGAATATTCACCTCCGAGATATGGGTAATCTAGGGCGATTTTTCGTCGATCCGTCCACGTTTTCAGTCGACGAGACGAAGGGTATGTATAGGCCGCTGCTGGTGGCAAGCTTTGCCCTGAACCATTGGGCTGGTGGGTACGATGTTTGGGGATACCACCTCGTCAATGTCTTAATCCACGCTACTGCAGCCTGTTTGCTCATGGTCTTTCTATGGGCACTCGGGGCAGAAGTTCGAATCGGGCTCTGGGCAGGTCTACTCTTTGCCGTCCATCCCATCTGTAGCGAACCAGTAAACTATATTAGCTCGCGCTCAGAAAGTTTAGCGGGGCTTTTTTATGTAGGGGGATTGGCCTCTTTTGCTCTAACATATGCCCGGAAAGCCACCCGTTTTCGCCCCCTCGGATGGGCGTGTATGACGGCTGGGCTGTTGAGTAAATCAAGTGCAATTACGCTCCCTGCGGCGCTCCTGTTACTCGATGGGTTGATTCTGTGCCGGGGCGATCTGCGAACGCTTGCTCGAAACGCACTGCAGCGCCATACCGTATACTGGGCTATTGCCCTGGCCTATGTGCTCGTGATCGTTTTCAACCGCTTCTTAACCACCTCGCTGGACAAGCGGGTGCGGGGGATGGATGAGCAGCTGCCAACCCAGATCAAAGCCCTTGCTTATTATGCCAAACTCCTCGTTTGGCCCAATGGGTTAAACGTCGAGCACCAATTTTTTGTTTCTCGTATAGATGATGCAACGGTTTATGCGCCGCTCGTGGGCCTGTTGTGTTTTGCGCTTATCCTGTACGGGATCTACCGCAAGGGGCAGCGCACCCAGGTCTTTTTTGCGCTGTGGGGTATGGTTTCGCTGCTGCCGGTACTGCTGATGCCTCTCAACGTGCTGGTCAACGAACGGCGGTTATACCTACCGGCCGCTGCGCTGTGTGCGCTACTGGCATTTTGGCTGCATCATCCGTCTCTGCGGCGTCGTGCTGCTTACCTTGGGGGGGGGATTTTACTTGTGTTTTTCCTGCTCACCTGGCAGCGCAACGCGGTGTGGGCAACCGATTTTACTCTGTGGGAAGATGCCATTTCCAAAGCGCCGAAGATGCCGCGAGTCCACCTGTATTGGGGCAATGCACACAAGGATGCCGCTTTCGCGCAGCAAGAGGGCAGTCAAGCGGCACAGAGGCACTGGAACGAGGCCCGGGGAGCTTTCCACCGCGCTATCGAACTGCAGCCACGAGGAGACTTGGCCCTGCGTGCCCTCAACAACCTGGGTGCGGTGAGTTTTGTCCTACAAGACGTGGATGCGGCCGAACAGGCTTATCGACGGGCGGTTGAACTCAATCCGGAATTTGCCGATGCGCTGGTCAACTTGGGCACTATTTATCACGACCGGGGCCGGCGTGCAGCAGGTGCAGAGGGCGTTGCAATGCTCCGGCAGTCGGTGGAATACTATCGGCGGGCTCTTCAGCAATTGCCCAACCACGCCGATGCTTGGGCGAATATGGGGTTGGCCTATGGGGATATGGGGGACTGGGACAATGCAAGGCAGGCCTATGAACGAGCCTATTTTCTGAATCCGCGCAATGTGCGCCTGTTGACAAATTTCGGCAATTATTATGCCACGATCGCCCAAAAACGCCAGGGAGCGGCCCGTCGCGAGGCGTTTGAACAGGCTCGTACGCTTTACCGGCAGGCCATCGCGCTCAACCCGGCTTATGCCGTACCGCGCAACGGGCTGCGCTTTGTAGAAGAGGCGCTTGGACAATGAGAGGAGGCTATGGGGCTATCGTGCTGTTGGCAGTATTGAGTCATGCCAACAGTTTGCCCGGGGCATTCCACTACGACGACGCGCATTCTATTGTAGATAATCCCTCCGTTCGCAGTTTCGACAATTGGCTGCGTCTGACCTACGATCCCACGCTCTTTTCCAGCGAGCGAGGGATGGCTATGTACCGTCCCCTAGTAGTTTTTAGCTATATGCTCAACTACGCGATGGGGGAGTATGAAGCGGCTGGATATATTGCTTTTAATTTGCTGATACACGCATTGGCATCGCTCTCCGTGCTGCTATTTTTGCAGCGCTGGATCAATGCTCCGCAGGGCGCGTGGTGTGCTGCCGCCATTTTTGCAGTCCATCCGATCAATGCTCAGGTTGTTAATTATGCGAGTGCGCGCTCGGAGAGTATGGCCGCCTTGGGTGTGCTGTGCGCTCTTTGGTTGGCCAGCGAGCGCAAGTGGATCGCTGCCTGGCTGAGTTATGCTGGGGCCCTGTTGGCCAAATCACAGGCGCTGGTGCTTTTGCCGCTGCTGTGGGTGGTCGATCGTGGTCTGCGGGCTGGGCGTCACCTCATTCCCTTCGCGGTGATCGCCGTCCTTTATATAGCCGTGATTTATGCCAACGCTTTTTTACCCTCCTCACTCGCCCAAGATGTGCGGCCGTATGCCGCGCATCTCTATACGCAAGCCAAAGCGCTGATATATTACATCTTTCTCTTTGTTATGCCGCATCGACTGAGCGTCGAGCATCCGTTTATCGAGGTGGTTGAGCCCGGACTGGCCACAGGGCTCGCCTTTATCGCGCTCTGCTCCGCCCTCTTTTTCGCGCTGCGCAGCACCTCTTATCTATCGAGAGGAACGCTCTTTTGGCTGGCCGCGATGAGTCTAACGAGTCTCGTGCCCCTCAATGTGTTGGTCAACGAACATCGCCTGTATTTGGGGGGCATCGGCTTGTGTGCAATTGCCGTGGGGGGTGCGACTCAATGGGGTCGGCCATGGCGCTATGGAGCGGGTATTTATCTAGCGCTGCTAGCGCTGCTTACCTGGCAGCGCAACGAGGTTTGGCGCGACGAGTTGACCCTGTGGTCAGATGCTGCAGCCAAGGCTCCGCAGGCATTTCGGGCGCAGAGCAATTTGGGGCTGGCACTGTTGAACGACGAACAGTGGCAGGCTGCACAAACAGTGTTAGAGGGGGCCCTACAACTCAATCCTCACTATGCTCGCACCTGGAGCAATTTGGGACTCGTTTATGAGGAAATGGGAGCATACGACCGGGCTGACTCATCTTACCGTCGAGCCATGGCGCTCCGGCCTGATTGGACCGGATTCCGCATACAGCTTGGTCGGCTCTATCTGGGAATGGGACGCTATGGAGAGGTAATAGATCTGCTGCAGGGAACGGAACAGCAGGACCTACATTCAGCCGAAGCGCTGGCGCTGATGGGGCTCGCTCATCAACGGGCGGGAAGGGTGCAAGAGGCTGTTAGCCAATATAATAAGTCGATTGAGTTATATGATCTATCAGGTGAAGTATTCAATAATCTAGGATTGGCTTATCAAAGTTTAGGCGAGGACGAAGCCGCTCGTACTGCGTTTGCCCGGGCTCTGAATAGGGCGCCCGATGCAGTGGAATTCCAAATTAATCTGCGGCAGTTGGAACTTCGCTTAGAGGGGCAGCCCGAGATCGTTCGCTATGTCCAACTAGTCGAAGAATTCCCCCAGCAGGTCGCCCTCTGGCGCGCCTTGGCCAGCGAATTGGCACAGGTGGGTCGGTTAGAGGAGGCGATTCGAGCCTGTAAAAAGGTGCTCGAACTAGCCCCACAAGACGGCCGAGTGCGCGAAAATCTCCGTCGGTTAGAACTGCGCCTTACGGGGCGTTCTAATTGACAAATTGGCCGACGAATCCTTTCTTTGAAGAACGTTTTTCTCTCGTTTTTACAACAAGTTGAGGCACATATTTGGGCATGGACGCATCCCGCATCCGCAATTTTTCCATCATCGCCCATATCGACCACGGCAAGTCCACCTTAGCCGACCGTTTGCTCGAGAAAACCGCAACGCTCACCCAGAAACAAATGCAAGAGCAGGTCCTCGATAGCATGGACCTAGAGCGCGAACGCGGCATCACGATTAAAGCCCACGCCGTGCGCATGAATTACCGCGCCGTCGACGGTGAAATTTACCAGTTCAACCTGATCGATACGCCGGGGCACGTTGATTTTACTTATGAGGTATCCCGAAGTTTGGCCGCCTGTGAGGGGGCTATACTCGTAGTGGATGCGACTCAGGGCGTTGAAGCGCAAACGGTGAGTAATTTGCTGCTGGCTATGAACAACGATCTGGCCATCATTCCCGTTCTCAACAAAATCGATATGCCCGCTGCCCAGGTTGAATCCGTAAAACAGCAGGTGCTCGATCTGCTCGGTGGCAGTGAAGACGAGATCTTGTGTATCAGCGCCAAGTCTGGTCTCGGCATCGACGACGTATTGGAAGCCGTCGTGGAGCGAATTCCTCCTCCTCCCGGTGAACGGGAGGCTCCGCTGCGCGCCCTGATTTTTGATTCACTCTACGACCAGTATCGCGGCGTAATCTGCTTTATACGAGTTGTTGACGGAGCGCTGCGCAAGGGACAAAAGGTCCGCTTCTTCTCTACGGGCGTCGTCTACGACGTAGAAGAAGTTGGCACGCTTGTGCTCGATCGCGTGGCCACGCCCCAACTGCAGGCAGGGGAAGTGGGCTACCTGACGGCCAATATAAAAGAGCTCGACGAAGCGGGCGTTGGCGATACCATCATGGATGCCCCAGCTCAGGGCGTAGAGCCCCTGCCCGGCTACCAACCGCTCAAGGCGATGGTATTCAGCGGAATTTACCCCGTAAATCCCGACGATTACGAAGAGCTTCGCGATGCGCTGGAACGTCTAAAATTGAACGATGCGGCTTTTTCTTACGAGCCGGAAACCTCGCCGGCGCTGGGCTTTGGCTTTCGCTGCGGGTTTCTTGGTCTTCTTCATATGGAGATCATTCAGGAGCGTCTCGATCGGGAGTACCAGGTGGAAATTATCACCACGCTGCCCAACGTGCGCTATGAGGTGCTAAAGAAGAACGGCGAACTCATAGAGGTTGAGAATCCCTCTCTGCTTCCGCCAACGGTGGAAATTGACGAGGTGCGCGAACCGATCCTCTCGGTGCAGATTCTCGTTCCCAGCGACTATATTGGTGCGGTAATGAAGATCTGCAACGATCGCCGGGGCCTCTATTTGAACACCGAATATCTCGATGGTAGTAGGGCGATTCTTAGCTTTGAACTACCCCTGTCCGAAGTCGTAATCGACTTTTACGATCGCCTTAAATCCTCGACTCGCGGCTACGCCTCTTTTGACTATGAGCACAAAGAGATGCGTTCGGGGCCGTTGGCCAAGCTCGATATACTCATCAACGGCGAACCACTCGACGCGCTTTCGGCCATTATTCACCGCGACAATGCCCAAGTTTGGGGCCGAAAGCTCTGTACGAAACTGAAGGAACTCATTCCACGCCAAATGTTTGAGGTTATCATCCAGGGGGCGATGGGTAACAAGATAATCGCGCGTGAAGTCGTTCGCCCCTTCCGCAAGAACGTCATCGCCAAATGCTATGGTGGGGACATTACCCGCAAACGCAAGCTGCTTGAAAAGCAGAAAGAGGGTAAAAAGCGCGCCAAGCAGTTTGGCAAAGTTGAAATTCCGCAGGAGGCGTTTTTGGCCGCGCTCAAAATGGAAGACTGAGCGATGGGCAAAAAGCCCGCCAGTCCAGCGAAAGAAACGCCGCGACGACCCGTTCGTAGGGCCAAAGGACGCGGCAAAAAACGCGCCATTTTATGGGGCGTTCCGCTCGTTTTTGCCCTGCTTTTCCTCTTTTGTATCCAACTATATCGGGTGCCATCCCGCGCTATGGAAAATACGCTTCGGGCAGGTGATTACCTCCTGCTTGAAAAGCTGAGCTACGGAGCACGGCTTCCCGGTTTGAATATCTCAATGCCCGGCGTTGGTTCGGTCGCTGCAGGGGATCTGGTCGTATTTCACCTGCCGGAAGATCCGCAGCGCGTCTATGTCAAACGCTGTTTGGCGACAGAGGGTCAGGTCGTTGAAATCGTCGACAAGGCCGTTTACGTCGATGGAATACGCGTGCCAGATCCTCCGCATTCTAAGTATATTGACGCGCATCTTATACCGGGCCGGAGCGGCACGAGAGACAACCTATCTCCGGTGGAAGTCCCATCGGGGCATGTTTTTCTTATCGGGGATAATCGCGATAACAGCCGCGACAGTCGCCATTGGGGCAGTATGCCCCTCGAGTCGATAAAAGGGCGTGCGATCTGCGTCGTCTTTTCGCTGGAAGCAAAGGCCGAAGAGGAAGCGGATCTGCTGCCTTTTCGCGTGCGCTGGTCTCGCCTAGGAGCTTGGCTCCATTGAGTCGATTGGGTGGCGTGTATGTTCACATTCCCTTTTGCCCGCAGATATGCCCCTACTGCGCATTTGCTTCGCTGCGGGGAAGGGACGACGCACACGAGCGGTATATTGCGGCGCTGTGCTGCGAGATAGACCGCTGGCGGGGAACGGCGGCACGACAGCCGCTGCAAACAGTCTTTTTTGGTGGGGGAACGCCGACTCAAGTTGCGCCCAGTTTGCTGGGGCATGTGTTGGATCGAATCGATGCGGTTTTTGGGATCGATGCGGGGGCGGAAATAACGGTCGAGGCGAATCCCGGGACCGTCGACTTGCGCAAGTTTGCCGACTTGCGCGCAGTAGGCTGTAATCGCTTGAGTTTAGGCGTGCAGTCCTTTGACGACGGGGCGCTTAAGCGCTTGGGCCGCGTGCATAGTGCCGAGGACGCTCGCCGCGCCTATGCGGCAGGACGCGCGGCTGGCTTCGACAATATGAGTATTGATCTCATTTTCAGCGTGCCTGGGGTGGCCGAGGAAACGTGGAGAAGGAGCGTCGATACGGCCATCGAGTTGGCTCCGGAACACATCTCGGCCTACGCGTTGACGATTGAAGAGGGTACGCTCTTTTCTGAACGCGAGAAAAGCGGGCGCCTAGTTGCTCTTGGCGAAGAGGAAGATGCCGAGCAGTACGAATGGACCCGTCGCAGGTTACGTGATGCAGGCTATGCACAATATGAGGTCTCGAATTTTGCGCGCGAGGGCTTTTTCTCTCGGCATAATTGGGCTTATTGGACCGATGTTGAATACCTTGGTATCGGCCTGTCGGCTCACAGTTACATGGGCGGAGAGCGATTTTGGAACGAGCGCGGTCTCGATGCCTATATGGAACGCATTGAGCGCGGCGAAAGCCCTGAAGAGGGACGAGAGCTCGTAGGTGAGCGCGAGGCCCTTCGCGAGCGTATTTGGCTGCGCCTGCGCACCTGTCAGGGGGTCGAATTATCTACTGACGAACGGGCGCTACTGGCCGAGAATGAACGCATTGGTCAACTCGTTTCTTCTGGACTTATTTCTCTAGCGCAGGACCGCGTGCTGTTGGGGGATAGCGGGTGGAGTCTGGCCGACGGGTTGGCATTGGAACTAACGGATATACTAGAGCGCGAAGCGGATCGGTGCCAGCGCGCTTAGGATGAGCTGAGATCGAATGAAAATAGTATGGTTTATGCTGGTATGCTGGGGTCTCTGTTGCCCCGTGCTCTCGAGAGCACAGGAGGAGGAACCCGCAGTAATCGAATTACAGGCTCCTGATGGCGGCGCTGAGGCTGATTTGGAAAGGCCACCGCGCATCGGTATGGAAGCTTACCGCGAAGTGCTACAGTCAGGCAAGTATATTGTTGGTCCGGGGGACGTTTTCCTAGTCTTTGCCCCAGGTATGCTCGTGCCGCTCTATAACGAAGTGCTGGCAGAGGGTGAGGTTTTCATTCCCAAGGTTGGCAATGTGCCGGTTGCTGGACTCAATTTGGCTGAAACGCGCCAGCGCGTGCAGGCGCGCTTTGCCGAGGTTGTGCGAGTAGGGGAATTGAGCTTTGCCCTGAGTCAGCCACGCCAGTTTCCCGTATCCGTTTTGGGTATGGTCGAGGAGCCGGGTATACATATTGCGAGCGGCGTCGAACGCGTAAGCGAGGCTATAGAGAGAGCAGGGGGGCTTATGGAAGAGGCCACTCGCCGCGACATCCGCTTGATCAAGACGAGTCATCTGACCCCGGATGAGCGCGAGGAATTAACTCGGCACATTACGCTGGGATTAGCTCCGCATGGGGTGGATGAACGGGCCATGCGCCGCATCGATTTGGAGATGTTTGATATTACTGGCCAATCCAGACACAACCCATTTTTGGAAGACGGCGATGTCGTGCTGGTGTGGGCTCCGAGTGGTCGCATAGGTAGTTTTGGTGCTTTGAAGCGTCCTGGATTTTACGACTTTGTAGAGGGCGATAAGCTGAGCGATCTCCTGCGCCTGTCGTTGGGCACGTCCTTGGATTGGGATGCGGACAATGTGCGCCTCTTTCGCTTTATGGAGGACAAAAAGACCCGCATCACTCAATCCGTTGATCTAAGGTCTGTGCTAGCGGGGGACCCCGGGTCGGATATCGCCCTGCGCGCGGATGATTGGCTGAATGTCGGCGCGTTGCCCGACTTCCACCAGCGTCGTGAAGTATCGATATCTGGAGAAGTCCGCTATCCAGGATATTACGTCATTGGACCGGAGGGCATGAATCTGCGGACGCTGGTCGAACGGGCCGGCGGATTTACCGAGCGGGCGGCACTCGCCGAAGCACGTATTGTGCGCCAGCCCCAATCGGCCAGCACTGCGCAAATACGCGTCTCGGCGGTAGACCCAGAATTTGAGCGAATTCGTTTTATACCGGTATTTGAGCGCACAGAAGACGAGAACCAATACTTCATTATGAAGTCGCGCGAGCGAATCGGGCAGATGTCCGTAGATTGGAACAAGCTGTTTAACGAGGGGGATGAGCGCCATAACATTCCCCTGTTGCCGGGAGACGCGTTGCTCGTACCGCGTCTCAATCGCACCGTTGCCGTTAGTGGGGCTGTGAGCCAGCCGGGCAAGGTCGTATACAATGCAGCCTATTCGGTAGAAGATTACATCGATCGAGCGGGTGGTCTGAATTGGCGCGCCTCGGACGACATACGTCTTATAAAAGCGCTCTCTGGTGAAATTAAACGTGCCAAAGATGGGGTAGTAGTACAACCTGGCGATCGAATCTGGGTAAAGGAGCGTCCCGATCGTGACTATTGGAATATCTTCACTCAGGCTATGGGAGTCGTAGGGCAGGTGACGACCGTCGTGCTACTGTATGCGACGCTGACGGGAGGCAATTAAACCGCATGTCTGAGGATAAAAACCTGCTCGATTATCTATTTGTCTTGGTCAAGTGGCGCCGGCTTATTATGTGGCCGGTTTTCGCTGTGGCACTTGTAGCAGCCGGTATTGCGCTCATACTGCCCGAGCGGTGGCAGGCGCAGACCGTATTGCTGCCCAGCGAAGAAGAAACCGGTCGCTTCGAGATGTCGATGCTACTCGGACCCAATATGCCGGGTGGATTAGGCGGCCTCTTGGGACAGGCTACTCCAGGTGAGCGCCTGTTGACGATTCTACACAGCAGGCGCGTGTTGGGCGCCATGGTGGACCGGTTTGAATTGGTGGCTGATTACGGTGCCCCCAACAGAGATCAGGCCATCGAGACGCTTCGTGAGGTTGTTGAAGCTGAACTCAGCAGGGACGGAGCGCTCACTCTCCTCGTCGAGGCTTCTAGTCCGGCTTTAGCCGCCCAGTTGGCCAATGCGCTGGCTGCAGAACTGGATAAAGTGATTCGCGACAACAAGCGTCTTCAGGCCGACGAACTGCGCGTATTTTTGGGCGAGCGGATGGAAGCAGTCCAGGCTGATATCGAGTCACAAGCCCGTGCGATGCAATCTTTTCAAGAGGAACAAGGCGTTGTCGATATGTCGGCACAGACCGGGGCGTTGGTCGAGTTGACGCAGCATATCGTTAAAGAGCTGGCCATGTTAGAAGTGCAGCTGGGCATTGCCGAACGCAGCTTGAAGTCCGATCACGAAGAGCGACTGCTGCTGGAAATGGAAGTCGAGGAGCTGCGTAACCAGCTGCTGCGCGCCGTGGGCGATCGTGCAGTCCGGGAGCCGAGTGTGGACGAAAACGATGCTTTTTCGGCGCTGGGGCCTCCGCTGCGTCAGTGGCCCAGACTGGGGCTTGAGTACGCCCAGCTAACGCTCGAGATGAAGGTGACCGAGCAGGTGCTAGTTTTTCTAGCCGCTCAGCTAGAAGACGCCAAGTACCGGCAGGCGCAGGATGCGCCAACGCTGCAGGTGTTGGATCCGGCTACTGAGCCGGAGTTTCGCAGTGCGCCAGCTCGAGCGCTCATTGTACTCATTGCATCAGCAATTAGTTTGGTCGGTGGAATCGTATTGGCCTTCTTTTTAGAATCACTGCGTCGGCTTAGCCAAGAAAACAGACAAAAAATCGAATCTATACGCGATGTGTGGAGAAAAAATGGGTCTTAGCTGGTAAATTTTCTGGTCTGATCGGAGGACGTGCCGATACAGTATGGTAGGTGAAATACTGTATGAAATTCAAGCGAACATATACGTTACCCGAGCATTTGACTGAGGGAGGGGGTCTGCCGCGAAGCCAAGAAGAACGGCTTATGTGGATTCGCCAGCGCGTGGAGATGGGGTATTACGAGAGTGACCGGATGAAGAAAGCCGTTGCCGAAGCTTTTCTAGATCCGCCGAGCCAAAGAAGAGCTGGGGATTAGCAAACCGAACATATGATAAAAAAGCGCCGCATCAGAAGATGCGGCGCTTTTTTTATGGTGGGGGGAGCAGGATTCGAACCTACGAAGGCTGAGCCAACAGATTTACAGTCTGCCCCGTTTGACCGCTTCGGTATCCCCCCCGATTAGGCGTTCTTAAGAGTCCTAAAAGATAGGGGCGATTGTAAAACTGTCAATACTTTCACGCCTCGCTGGACAAGCTTTTTAAGGTTCCATTACGAGCGGGATGGCGCAGTTTGCTCAATGCTCTCTCTTTGAGCTGACGGATGCGTTCCCGCGTCAGGTTCATCATGTCGCCAATCTCTTCCAACGTAAGCGCTTCGTTGCCATCCAAGCCGAAATAGAGACGAATAATGCGCAGCTCGCGCTCGTCGAGCGTGTTGAGCGCATTCTCCAATTGGACTCGGGCAGATTCTCGTAGAACGTCGGCATCAGGTGCCTCGAGGGATTGGTCTGGAAGCGTATTGAGTAGACTCCGTTCGTCGTCGTCGGTGAAGGACTCGTCGAGAGAACAAACCGAGCGCGCGCTGAGAATGGTTTCGAGCACTTCTTCGGCAGGCACGTCTAATTCTTCGGCGATTTCCTCAACGTCGGGCTCGCCCTCGCGGTCTTGGCCGAGTTTGCGCGATGCCTTGGAGATATCTTTTAACAGGCTGACTTTATTTAGGGGGAGGCGGACGGTGCGGACATGCTCTGCCAGCGTCTGTAAGATGGACTGGCGAATCCACCAGACGGCATAGGAAATGAATTTATATCCCTTGGTCCCATCAAAGCGATCCGCCGCAGTGATAAGACCGAGGTTGCCGGCGCTGATAAGGTCCGACAGGGACAAACCTCTGTTCTGATATTTCTTGGCCACGTCGACGACAAAGCGAAGGTTGGCGCGAATCATCTCGTCGCGGGCCCTCATGTCGCCATTCTTAATGCGTTCTGCTAGCTCTACTTCACGCTCGCGACTGAGCGGCGTTGATTCGGCGATATCGTCGAAGTAGAGTCGTAGGGTACTCTCCTCGTCGTGCAGATTCTGCATAGGTCCTCTCGTTTATTGGGTGAGGGTAAACGGAGCGATTGTACACAAGTTAAGAAGCTCGGTCAAGTTTTTTTATTAATTGAGGGAGGTTGCAGCACGTCGTGCAGATACCGTTGGGCTTTCTCGTAGGGTGAACCACCCAGTTCCTTGGCTACTAGCAGGGCACTTTCGACCAAAAGTTGGTTTCCCGAGGCCAGTTCAAGGAGTTTTTGGACGTCGTCCGAGCGCATCGCAAAGCGATCGGTAAGAAGTTGAACGGCGGTCAGATGCTCGTCCTGTAAGTCGTCCTGTGGAACCATTAGATTGCAGGTATTATGCGGTGATGTGCTGCTATATCATACTGAAAAACATACCAACTTTGCGGGGGATGCGCCACCAGACGAACGCATCCCCCGCTTGTCTTATGTGCTGGCAAAAATTAAAAAGAGAGCGGTGGATATGTTAGGGGCGCAACCATTTAGGTGATGGTTCATAGGATAATTATCCCTATGTTAGATGATTGAAAAAAAATGCACAAGTTATTTAAAAACAACGTGTTAAGATCTTTTCCTGTTGTTAGCAACTTTTTTAACACCTAGGGCGAATTGAAGGTGCTACACACGGAAAATATAGCGTTAGTCTATCCGCGTATAATCCCCACTTTTGTCCCAGTGAGGCCGGGATCGGCCGTTGGGATCCCACACGATCCGGCCTGCCCTCAGCGTTAGCTGGCAGTCGAGTAATTGGGACCCATCGTGCCGTGCACCACCGGAGTCGACGAAACCAAAAGAGCCGTTTCGCATTTCAAAAACAGCTACGTCGGCTTCGGCTCCAATCGACATATGGCCAAGTTCGGGGCGGCGTATAACCTGCGCAGGAATATGGGTCGATCGATCAATCACTTCTTGCAGGGGCATATTCATAGCTAGGTACTTTGACATCGTCACCGGCATCGTAGCATTGGGGCGCATGCGGCTGCTCTTGTGCAGGTCTGTGCTGATGGTATCAGGAGGAAATCCCTGATCCATGGCCCGCACGGCAATGCGAAACCAAAACGAACCACCGCCGTGACCCGTATCGAAGATGACGCCGCGCTCGCGCGCTGCCCAAACGTAGTCGTTAATCTGCTTATTTTCGTCGAGCAGGGGGATGTGCTGTGCGTAGAGGTGGGTGTGGATATCGCCGGGGCTGAGTCGGGCGAGTAGTTCCTCATAGGAACGGGTTGGGCGCGGAGCGAAGTCGATCATCGCAATCGAATCGCTCATGCGCGCGGCTTCAATCGCTCCACCGGCAGATTCCCAGCCCGGGCCGCCAAAATGCGCCGACTTAGAGCCGACAACGTGCTCGCGGTACTGACGTATGGTGGCCGCACAGGGAATGGGATCCATTTCGCTAGTATCCTGTTCGGGGGGGCCGGTCATGCCCGCGCCGACGATGTTGACGAACGCCAAAACGCGGGTGGTCGATCGATCGATAATGGAGGTTTTAAAGTCGGCAAAGTCCTTCCAGCCCGATCCCCCCGTGTCGACGACGGTTGTGACGCCGTTGGGTAGCGAATGTTGGTCGGGAAAGAGCCAGCCATCGTAGCCGCCATAGACGTGCACGTGGATGTCGATTAGGCCAGGCGTTACGTAGAGGCCGGTTACGTCGAGTTCTTTCTTGGCGGTGCCAGCTATTTGCGGACCGAGTGCGGCTATTTGGCCCTCTTTGATTGCAACGTCGGCCGGTCCATCGACTCCGTTCTTTGGGTCGATGACATGGCCGCCCCTCAGCAGTACGTCGTATTCTTCGCTCATTTCTTTTCCTTTCCAGTCCGGTGGTTTTGCCCCTGGCTTTCCTAGGCAAGGGCATATTGCCCGCGCGCTATTTTTTCAGCACATTCTATAGGTTTGAAAACTGTTCATTTTCGCATCCCATCGCAATTGCTCGTAAGGAGAATAAACAAATGGCCCGCACTGTAAAAGGTTACGCCCTGCTACCACGACTCGCATCGGGAGCAGTATTTGGTCCCCATGTGCGCGTTTCGCTCCACCTGTTAGAAATCACACCGGCCCTTGGCGCCTTAGAAGGTGTGGTCATGGAATTGGACGATTGTGCCTTCCCATTGCTCGATGATATCGTAGTTACCGATGATGCTGATAGGGCTTTTGATGGTGTCAATTGGGCCCTGTTGGTCGGATCCAAACCGCGCGGCAAGGGCATGGAGCGCGGTGATCTTATTCGCGAGAATGGACCGATATTTGTTGGGCAGGGCCGCGCGCTGACGCGGGCTGCATCCGATATGCGCACGCTTGTCGTTGGCAATCCGGCCAACACCAACTGTTTGATTGCCATGCACTACGCTGTGCAAGGGGGCATTCCCAAAGAGCGCTTTCACGCCATGACGCGGTTGGATCAAAATCGCGCCCAGGCCCAGCTGGCACAAAAGGCAGGCGTTAAAGTGGCAGAAGTGCGCAATATGGCCATTTGGGGCAACCACAGTGCTACCCAATATCCCGACGCGGAAAATGCGCTTATTGGTGGACGGCCGGTAGCCGATGTCATAGGGCACGTATCATGGCTACAGGAAGACTTTATAAAGATTGTTCAGCAGCGCGGTGCTGCCGTCATCGAGGCGCGCGGCTTGTCGTCTGCTGCTTCGGCAGCGAATGCGGCGTTGGATCACGTTATGAGCATGGAGAGCGCTACGCCGGAGGGCGAATTCTTTTCGGCGGCTGTCGCTTCCGATGGCAGCTACGGTATCGAAGAGGGATTGGTGTTCTCGTTCCCGGTCCGCAGTGATGGACAGGGCAATTGGGATATTGTGCAGGGTCTAGAGCTGAGCGATTTTGCCCGTGGGAAGATCGCTGCGACCGAAGCCGAACTCAAGGAAGAGCGCGACGTCATCGCTGATCTGCTCTCCTAATTGACGCTTTCAGCTCAGCAGTGGGATGCCGTTCTCTACGACGCGCATCATCGCTTTATTCCCCAACTGGGGGAACGAGTCGTCGATATGCTGCGGCCTCAGGCCGGGGAAATGATCCTCGACCTAGGCTGCGGCACCGGTGATCTCACCGACTTTATTCGCCGCAGCGGGGCCGAGGTCCTCGGCGTTGATGCCGCTCCCGAAATGATTGCCGCGGCTCGTGGGAAATTCCCCGAAATAGATTTTGTCTTGGGAGATGTCTTGGCGCTTGAATCGGTGTGCGGTGGCCGTAGGTTTGATGCCGTATTTTCCAATGCAGTCCTGCATTGGGTCATTGAAGCAGAGCGGGCCCTGGTTCAGATCGCCGCTGTGTTGAACAGCGGAGGGCGTCTCGTCCTCGAAATGGGTGCCGCGCACAATGTCGAATGCATTCGGCGAGCTCTGATAAACGTGCGCTCGTCTTTTGGTCTCGCTCCCGCTGAATCCCCCTGGTATTTTCCCTCGCTAAGCGCCTATTGCACGGCTGTAGAGGCCTGCGGTTTACGCGTGCAAGAGGCGCGTCATTTTGCTCGTCCTACGCCGTTAGAAAGCGCGCGCGGCATTCGCTATTGGATGGAGATGTTTGCAGGTTCGTTCATGGCAGATCTGTCGGGTGCAGCGCGCGATTTATTTCTCGATGCGTTAGAGGATCGGCTGCGAGCAGATCTCTATCGCGAGGGCCGCTGGTGGGTTGACTATTGGCGCTTACAGGTAGTTGCCTACAAGGAGTAGCAATGGCTCTTCAATCCTATAATCCGCGGTTTTATGACGCCTATTTTACCGGGGTAGAGGGAGAAGTTGATTTCTACGTTGAAGAGGCGGTTGACGCGGGGGGGCCAATTCTTGAGTTGGGCTGCGGAACGGGCCGCGTGTTGTTGCCGGTCGCGCGCGCTGGAATTGAAATAAGCGGACTAGATATCGACGGCCGGCTGCTGGATCTACTGCGTGAAAAAATCACCCAAGGCGATCCGGTTGTCGCCGATCGGGTTGATCTCTTCCAAGCCGACATGACTGCGTTCGATCTGAAACGCATGTACAAGGCAGTTATCGTACCCTACAGGGCCTTCCAGCATTTATTAACTCCTTCCGATCAGCGCGATGCGCTGCTGTGCATTAGCCGACATTTGGAGCGGGGGGGGCGCTTGGTGTTTAATACGTATGACCCGCTGGCCGATATTGCCCGCGATGGATTCTCTTCGCCCGTGCGCAAGGACAGCGATTTTATCGATGGGCAGACGGGGCATACGCTAGTAGTCTATTTCAGTAGGCAGCTTGATCCCGAGGTGCAAATCATTGAACAAGAGTTTGTCTTTGAGGAATTCGATTCTATTGGGCAGTCACTAGGACGTTGGGCGAACTTGCTCCAACTGCGTTGGACCGGTGCCGAAGAAATGCGTCTGTTACTGGCCGCGTGCGGTTTTCAGGTAGAAGCTCTATACGGGGATTTCTTGGGAGCTGATTATGTGGGATACGGCGAGCAAGTATGGGTGACAAGCAAAGCATAAAAAGGTACCGTCACGTAGTCTGGGATTGGAATGGTACGCTAATGGATGATTTGATGCTGTGCTTAGATATTATCAACAAAATCCTGCAGCGCCGCGACTTACATGAGGTAGATTTAGAGCGTTACCGCGCTGTTTTTGGCTTTCCCTTGCCCGATTATTGCCGGCGTTTAGGGTTTGATTTACGGCGCGATCCGTTTGAAATACTCAACGCAGAATTTGGCGAGCTCTATGAAGCGCGCCGCTGCGAATGTCCGCTGCAAAAGGGGGTAGAACAGGTCCTATCCTCGCTGCTAGTTAAGGGAGTTCAACACACGCTGCTTTCGGCATACGAAGAGGAAAAGCTGCGGGAGATTGTGGCGTTTTACGGCCTTTCTGCCTATTTCGAAGCCATCTTGGGTATGGATAACGACCGCGGCGAGGGCAAAGTAGAGCGGGGTCGTCGATGTATGGCAGAGCGCGGTTGGCAAGCCGAAGAAATGGTGTATATCGGGGACACATTGCACGATGCGGAAGTGGCTGAGGCTATGGGCATCGACTGTGTGCTCGTTGCGCATGGACATCAAAACCGGGAGCGGTTGGCCTCGTCGGGTTGGCCAGTCGTTGCGGATCTTCATCAGATACATGCTTTGGTAGGATGGGAAAACAGTGTTCAAAGCTGATGAATTGGGGCTGAGGTCTTGGTGCGAGATAGATAGATGGGCTCTGCATAAGAACATTCAGACGCTCCGAGCCGGATTGGCGAATGGAGCCCGCCTTGGGATTGTCGTAAAGAGCGATGCTTATGGGCACGGGCTGCTGCTGTGTGCTCGGGAATTTCTTTCGGCAGGTGCGGATTGGCTGGTCGTACATTCGCTGGTCGAGGGGGAGAAACTGCGCCGCGGGGGTATTGAAGCGCCAATCTACATGTGCACGCAGCCGGCTGTATGCGAAGCCGATAGAGTGGTAGAGGCCGATTTACGGGTAGCTCTTTGCGATATAGATGTTGCCCGAGCGCTGAACGAGGCGGCTCGGGGGCAGAACCGGAAGGTATCCTGCCACATAAAACTGGAGACCGGCACGCACCGTCAGGGAATAGCGGATGAGCAACTCCTCGATATGGCCCGCTGGGTCTGTGCGGCTGAAGCGTTGGAACTCGAAGGGCTGACGACGCATTTTGCCGATATTGAAGACACGACCGACCACGCTTTTGCCGAAGGGCAAATGGCCCAACTCAACGCGGCTATAGATAGGTTGCACAGAGCGGGAATAGCCGTACCAATGCGCCATGCGGCTAATTCGGCGGCGGCGCTGCTGTGGCCAAAGACACACGGAGATCTAGTGCGCGTTGGCATCGGTGCCTACGGTCTGTGGCCGTCTAAAGAGACCTACGCGGTGGCGCTACAGCGCGGTGGGCAGGTGCCTGAGCTATATCCCATTCTGTCCTGGAAGGCGCGTATAGCGCAGATAAAGGACGTCCCGGAGGGGGGCTTTATCGGCTACGGACGCACCTTTCGGGCGACCTATCCGATGCGTATTGGCATCATTACCCTCGGGTATTACGAGGGCTACGATCGCCGGTTGTCTAATGTGGGGCACGTGCTGGTCGATGGGGTGCGGGCCCCGGTGCGGGGGCGGGTCTGCATGAATATGTTCATGGTCGATTTGACGCATATTCCCGAAGCCAAACCCGGCGCCATTGCTACGCTATTGGGGCGGGGGGGAGACGAGGAGGTTAGTGCGGAGATGTGGGGCAGTTGGATGGGGAGTATACACTACGAGGCAATTAGTCGGATTCACCCAGAGCAGGTGCGTCTGCTGCGCGATGCAGCGGGGGAGCTATACTCCTTGGAGGAGGGAATATGAGCGAAACGTGGCGCGGTATTATGCCCATTGTGGCTACGCCTTTCACGCGGACATATGAACTAGACGAAGCGGGGTTGAGAAACCTGGTGCGCTTTTGCATTGATGCCGGCGCGACGGGGTTGGTTGGACCGGCCAACGCCAGCGAGTTCTCTACGCTCTCAGATGACGAACGGCGGCGCTGGATTGATATAGTCGTTGGTGAGGCCGCCGGGCAGGTGCCAGTAATCGCCTCCGTTACATCTGGGCACGCACTGCCGGCCGTGGCACTTTCGTGCTATGCACAGCGCGTGGGGGCCGCTGGGATCATGTCGATGCCGCCGCATATTCTGCATCCCGATGCAGAGGGGTGTTACGCTTTTTACGATGCGCTCGATTCGGCCGTCGATATACCTATCTGCGTGCAGAATTTCAACCATCCAATCGGAACGCCTATGAGTGCAGAGATCTTGGCGCGCATGTGTGCCGAGCTTCGTCATGTCGATTATATCAAAGAGGAGACCTCGCCCGAACCGCGGCAGATAAGTCGCACGTTAGCCGCTGCAACGCAAGGCTGCTTGGGCGTGTTAGGTGGACAGGGAGGCATCTTTCTAATTGATGAGTTTCGCCGTGGAGCCTGCGGAAATATGCCGGGATGCCACACGACCGATATACTGGTGGATATTTGGCGAAACCTAGAAGAAGGACAAGAAGACGATGCACGCCGTTTATTCAATCAACTGCTGCCGCTTATGAATTACGAACGGCTTTATGGGGTCGCCGTTTATAAACTTATCTTGCATCGCCGTGGTCTGATCGACACCCCGCTGCGACGTGCTCCGGGTGGGGATCTCGATTCGTTTGATATGGTCGAACTCGAAAAGATTCTGCCTGCTGTTGAGGCACTGTTCCGCGTTTAAAAATGAACACAGAGGAAGCCATACGCGCGATCGATCTCGATGGGTATTATGTGCTGAAGGGGGTTATCCCACGTGACAAAGTCGATGCCATTGCCGCTGATGTGATCGGCGTGCAAGCCCAGGGGCATCAGGCGGCAGAAGAGCAGAAGCAAGCAACGCGTGCGCGCGGTCACCGCGTAGGGGCCCGAGGCGTCAGGAGTATGCGGCAGGTCATTAATGCCACCCAGTCCTTTGCCGCGTTCTTAGCACACCCGTCTATTATGGCGATCGTCGAAGACCGGTTGGGGCCTTGGTCGCGTATCTCGTGCACCGATTGCGTCATTAACGACCCCGGAAACGAGCGCGGTTATTGGCACGCTGATTGGCCTTATAACCAGACAAACGCCTCCCATATACCTGCACCTTATCCCGATGTGATGCTTCATCTGTCGACGATATGGATGCTGTCGGATTTCACCAAGGAAAATGGCGGTACCTGGATTCTTCCCGGCAGCCATCGCAGTGGGTACAATCCTTCGAGTGCAACAGTAGGTGGTATGGATAGCGAAGGTGCGTTGGATGGGCAGATACAAATCGAGGGTGACCGCGGCAGCGTCTTGCTCTACGACAGCCGGCTATGGCACGCCGTGGCTGCCAACGCCAGCTCCGAAGGACGAGTAGCGCTGCTGGTGCGTTACGCTCCCTGGTGGCTCAATCTGAATCCAACACAGCCGGGATCTCCGGAATACGAAATGATGGTGGCTGAAACCGGAGGAAAGAATTACGAAGTGCCAGCCCTGCGCCAAGAGGTGTACAAGGCATTGCCGACTGCCGTGCAGCCACTGTACCGGCACTGGATACATCCCTAACGAGAGGACTGATTGTGCCGACGAATATTCTCTATGTGATGACGGACCAGCAGCGGTTTGATACCATTGCAGCGCTGGGCAACGAGCACATCTACACGCCGAACTTTGATCGCTTGGTGCGACGAGGGATCGCCTTTACTAATGCCTACTCGACGTGTCCGGTATGCGTTGCTGCACGCTACACAATTCGCACGGGGTGCGAGCCGACAACGACCCGTGTATTTTCCAATGGGTTCGATGAACCGGTGCCTGGACAAGGGGCTACTATGCGCGAACGCTGTGGCACATATCTGGCACAAGAAATGGCTTCAAGGGGGTATCGGACCTTTGGTATAGGCAAATTTCACACCAATCCTTGGAACGAGGACCTAGGCTATCAGACCTATCTGCGCAGCGAGGAACTCTACGGCAGCCCCCAACAGCGGCGCAGCGATGCCTATGCTTCGTTTATATCCGAACACTATCCGGAATATGATTTCATAGAGGGCTTGATGGGGGAACGGACGGAGATGTACTACATGCCGCAAATGAGCCCTATGCCGGCCGAATGCACCGTCGAATCGTGGGCAGCTGATCGCGCCGTTGAGCGCATTCGCCTGGACGATGGGCGGCCGTTTTTTGGTTTTGTCTCTTTTGTAGGGCCCCATCGCCCATTGGCTCCCCCCAGTCCATTTAATCGCATTTATGACCCGGATCGCATGCCTAAACCGGTGCGCGGTGCGCTCCAATCCGATCATCGCGATGAGCAAATTCCCTGGATGAATTATGCGATTTGGGCTGAGGATATCAACGACGCGCATGCTCGTGTCCTGAAGGCGCGCTATTATGGCGAGATTTCCTATATCGACCAGTGTTTGGGTCGATTGCTTGATGCCGTGGAAGCTCGTGGAGATGCCGATGATACGCTCATATGTTTTTTCGCCGATCACGGCGACCATTTGGGCGATCACAGCGCCTGGCAAAAAGAGAGCTTTTTCGACGCCTCGTGTCGCATTCCTTTTCTGCTCAGTTGGCCTGCGCACCTGCCGGCCGACGTGCGCCGCGAGGAACTGATCTGTTTGACCGATTTATTTGGTATTGCCACAGCGGCTAGTGGGGCGGTAGAGACTCGGGAGGGGTGTGATGTGTTAGGTGTTTTGAGGGATGAAGAGGCACCGCGCGATGCGCTCTTTGGGTATTACGGTTCACCGGGCACCCCGCGTTTTAAGATCATGGTGCGGCAGGGCGATTGGAAATATATCTTTTTGGCCAACGGGGGATATGAACAGCTTTTCGACGTGGTGAACGATCCCGGTGAGGTAGACGATACGGCTGAACGTCAGCCAGAGAAGCTGTCGGCGCTGCGGGCTTTGGCTATCGCTCAACTCGATACAGATGCCGGACGTGCAGCGCTAGATGGCACAGCGCTGCGCGCATTTGCATTTGAGCGACGTCCAGATCTACGCATCTATCAGTTCGATCGATCTCGTGGAGTACAGGAATTTCCCAAACGCCCACAGGATGTGCTGTCCTAGCGTGTTCTAGTCGCCTATAGGTGGGTCTGGCCAGCCGAATTAAGCGCCCGAGCACTGACGCCTAATACCCCGAGAAAACCCTCAGAATCGCGGTGGTCAAAGTCGCCGACTGCTTCCATCGAGGCCGTATCCTCGCTGTAGAGCGAGTGGGGTGCATCCGAGGCTGCGTGAAAGGCTACCTGGCCTTTGTAGAGCGATACCGAGATCGTGCCCGTGGCTAGGGCATTCAGGTGTTCAATAAACTTCCAGCAGGCCTGCGTGGCCGTATCGAACCAATATCCCTGATAAATTTGCTCGGCGATATACTCGCTGATGGGGGCGTACACGCGGCGAGTGCGGCGATCTATGATCAACTGCAGCAGGTATTCGTAGCACTGCCCGAGCAGTTCCAGGGCCGGTGCTTCGTAAATCCCGCGTGACTTAATTCCGACAAATCGGTTTTCGACTGCGTGAAGGCCGATGCCGATGCCGTTGCGTCCGCCAATGGCATTGCTCAGCGAAATCGCTTCGAGGGCATTCACGGGTTGGCCGTTAATGGTCACGGGTTGGCCGGATTCAAAGCGAACTGTGAAGATCTCCGCTTCATCCGGTGCCTGCTCGGGAAAGACGCCCATGCCGGGAGATACGCGGCGAGTTGGGGTTTGCAGATCTTCCAATTCGCCGGCCTCGTGCGTTAGACCAAGGATATTGGCATCGGTAGAATAGGGTTTGTCGTGGGTGGCGGTGATCGGCAGGTTATGGGCCTGACAATAGTCGATCATTTCCTTGCGGCCGCCGAAAATTTCGAGAAAGGAACTGTCGCGCCACGGGGCATAGACTGCGATATGCGGATCGAGCATTTGCGTCGCTAGTTGAAAGCGGACCTGATCGTTTCCACGGCCGGTCGCTCCATGTCCAAGGATGCGTATCCCGCGTTCCTGCATTAATGGGACCATGTCGGCTACGACAATATGTCGCGCAAGCCCGGTGGTATTCCAATACCCGCCCTCATAGCGAGCCTGTGCCTGCACCAATTGAATGCCGGCCTGACTGATCGGCTCTTTTAGGTCGCCGATCAGCATTTCGCTGGCGCCGCAGGCCAGCATGCGCTGGCGCACGTCCTCAATATCCGTCTCGTCAGGTTGTCCAAGATCGGCCGTGTAGGCGATTACTTCAATGCCTTGCTGACTTAGCCAGTGCGTTATAGTGCAGCTGTCCAGTCCGCCGGAAACGGCCATCATGATCTTTTGTCCCTGCAAATCGGCGACGCGCATTGCTCGGCTCTCCCAATAGAGGTGTTTTGTTGCTGTTTACAAGTAGAATGAGTCGTTTGCTCTTGTTTTACTGCGTTTGAATTACTGCCAAGGGGAGGGGAAAGTCAAGGGCTCTGATGGGGCTAGACCTGATCAGAGACGGCCTTAATGCAGGCCTTCTTCGAAGCTATAGAGGACGCTTCGCAGGCGGTCCATTTCTCGTGCTGGAACGGGGGAAAAACGCCCGCGCAGGGAGGCAAAAAAGCCTGTTGAATGGACGGGTACGCATGCCGTTTCTGAGGAGTTGGCCAGCCGGCGGGCCGATCGTCTCTTAGCTCCGAGGATAAATAGGGCAAGGGCACCAAGCACGTCGAGTCCTATGAAGATATGGAGCAAGTAGGTGAGCAGCGTATCGACCATAATGGCGTTCTCTGGGGTGAAAGAGATCAGCTCTTGGCTTATTTTAGATAGTAAGCAATACTAAGTAGTATTGCAATATGTCGGCCATATGGGTAGAAACTTGACAGCTTTTTACCTCGACGATATCATTGAAAGAATTACCCTCCCTGTATTTCCCAGATGGATCGTTTCTTGTCTTCTTCGCTCTGATAGAGAGGCTGTTATGCTAATTGATGCCCACAACCATCCCAACTGGCATGGTTTCAATGCCGATAAGATACTGCGCAATATGGATGAGCAGGGGATTGATCAGATGTGGCTCTTTAGTTGGGAGGTGCCAGAAGACGAGTATTCGCCGTCCTACCATGCTGTACTGCCGCCGACGGGCAGGGGTATACCGCTGGAGGATGTACTCGCGGTAGGGCGAGAAGCCCCCGATCGGTTTGTATTGGGCTATATGCCGCACCCCAAAAGGCCGGATGCGATTGATCGGCTCAAAGCGGCCGTTGAAATCCACGGGATACGCTTGGCCTCTGAACTGAAAGTGCGCCTGTCGTTTGACGACCCCGATGCCCTGCGACTCTATCGTTTTTGCGGCGAGCAGAAATTGCCGATAACGATTCATCTCGACTATCCCATCGACCACGGACGTGGGGACTATCCCCGTCCCAACTGGTGGTATGGTGGCAGCATGGACGCCTTCGAACGCGCCATAGTGGCCTGTCCACAGACGGTCTTTATCGGCCATGCGCCCGGTTTTTGGGCCCATATATCTGCCGATGATCAATTCAATCGCGTTGCCTATCCCGATGGGCCGGTTGTCCCCGGCGGTCGAGTGGCCGATATGCTGACGCGTTATCCCAACCTCTACGCTGATTTATCGGCCGGTTCTGGGCTGCGGGCACTCCAGCGCGATGCGCAGTTTGGCCGGCAATTTCTAATTGATTTTCAGGATCGGCTTCTTTTTGGTCGCGATTATTTTGATACGCGCCTTATGGATTTCCTGCTGGAATGTGATTTACCAGAAGAAGCCTTTGCTAAGATCACCTACCGCAATGCCCAGCGTCTGTTGGACGTCTACCTATAATTGAAAATTTACTCCTTGGAGGTATACGGCGCGGTCTGTTTCTAGGGTGAACTGCAACTGCTCGGAGCGAGCAGTTGCCCCTGTTGATGGATGCGTACTACGCAATGAATCCACTTGAAATACTGTGGTTTACAATGGGGTTATTCGGCCTTTATTGGGGGGCTGAATGGATGGTAACAGGTGCCTCTCGTCTGGCGGGTAGTTTTGGTATACGCCCTATGGTCGTCGGACTGACAGTGGTGGCCTTTGGCACTTCCAGTCCCGAACTAGCCGTAAGTCTTATTGCCGTATTTGAGGAAAGCGATGGCATCGCAATCGGCAACATCATCGGCAGTAATATCGCCAATATAGGCCTTATCCTCGGGGCATCCGCGCTCGTTTCCCCGCTCAGAGTCGAGGCCAATGTGTTGCGTCGAGAACTGCCCATTATGATCGGCGTATCGCTGCTTTTTATTGCCTTATTATTTGACGGACAGATTGATTCTACGGATGGTGCACTCCTGTTTGCAGGATTAGTGGGCTATTTAGCCTATCAGCTGCGCGACGTGTTTCGGCGCAATGGAACAGTGGACGATGCGGGGCTCGATTCGAATAGACCTTCGCAACATGGGCGCAATGCGCTGATGGTTGTTGCAGGTCTTGGTCTGCTGGTTGGAGGGGCAAACCTGATGATTGAATCCGGGATCGTTATTGCTCGACTGCTGGGTATAAGCGAAGTGGTCATTGGAATTGCTCTTGTTGCTGTCGGTACCTCCTTGCCCGAGCTGGCCACCTCCATGGTTAGTGCGCTGCGTGGGCAGAGCGATATTTCGGTAGGCAATATCATCGGTAGCAATATTTTTAATGTGATGTGTGTAGTTGGCGTGGTCTCCATGATTATGCCTCTGGAGGTTGATCGCCAACTGCTTTTTTTTGAATTGCCCGTAATGATGGCGTTCAGTCTGGTGTTAATCCCCTTTATGCGGACAGGTTTCGTGCTCAATCGCTGGGAAGGTGGACTTTTATTGGCTGGGTATGCCGTCTTTATTTTTTATCTATTTTAATCAAATTGTTTGGCTCGTACGGGGTGTTGTTACCTTCGGGCCTTGCTAACGCTGTTAAGGTGTAAAATTCCAGGAGGAACAAGAGAATGGATCTGGGTCTTAAGGACAAAATTGCCATTGTGAGCGGGGCGAGTCGAGGCATTGGTCGGTCTATCGCGCTGACGCTGGCCGCTGAAGGAGCTAAGCTGTGTATCTGTGCGCGCAACGAAGAAGGACTGAAAAAGGCGGCGGGAGAAATGGAAGCTGCCGGAGCTGAAGTCGAAGCGATCGCAGTCGATGTTACGACCACCGAAGGCGCGGAGGCGCTGGTAAAAGCAGGGGTAGATCGGTTTGGTGGCGTCGACATCCTCGTTAATAATGTGGGGGGATCGGTTTGGACGCCCTTTGCAGAAATTAGCGACGAAGAATGGCATCACGTTCTAAATTTGAGCTTTATGTCGGCCGTGCGCGTAAGTCGCGCCGCTTTTCCCATTATGGAAAGCCGGGGTGGAGGCAGCATCGTGAATATATCATCGATATTTGGACGCGAGACCGGGGGCCCGATTTCTTATAACGCGTCCAAGGCGGCTATGATTAGCATGTCTTCAAACCTGGCTATTGAGGGCGCAAAGAAGAATATTCGCGTCAACTCCGTTGCCCCGGGTTCGATCATTTTTCCGGGTGGAAGCTGGGAGCGACGTCAGAAAGAGAACCCAGAGCAGATTCAGGCCTTTATCGAAGCAAATCTGCCCTTTGGACGCTTTGGCAAGCCCGAGGAAGTCGCTAGCGTAGTCGCTTTTCTCGTTTCAGATCGAGGCAGTTGGGTGACGGGAACTAGTATCAATGTGGATGGTGGTCAGTCGAAATCAAATATCTAGCCTGAGGATGATCTGCGTGCTGCTGTGGGTGCTCTGTTTGGCCTGTTGGGGTATCAATCCCGCAGAGGCCCAATCCCGCAAGCAGCCGCTGGACTTCCTCAATGAGCGCTTAAAGATTCCCGAATCTATTCGGTTTGTCGAACCGGAATACGTGGAGAGCGGGGTGGGTGTTCCTTTTGGCGTAGACAAGCGATTGAGCTATTATACCGGCAACTACGCCGAAGCGATCGCTCGATTTTCCGAGGGATTGCGCCGCTACTCCTACAAGGCGGAGATGTGGGTCTATTTGGCCCGGGCTTATTTTTATGAGAAAAAGCCCGAAGATGCGCGGGATACCATCCGGCAGGCCGCCCAGATTATGCCCGACTTATCGGTCGCTTTTTGGGATCCTCTTTTAGAGAGCATGCTAAGTGAGATCCGCAAACGTGCCCTCGACCAGCAGGCGCAGATCGATTTCTACACCCGAAGCCAAGAAGATTATCTCGAACTATTCCGTTTGTTTCGTTTTCTCGGGGATGAAAAGGGAATGGTTGGTATCGTGCAGCGCGCCGAAAGCCGCGCTGAGAAAATGTCCGTTCTCGCTACGATGGTAGCGGTCAATACGCGGGCTGCTTACCTGGGGGAGGCCGACCGGTGGTTGGGATTGGCCGATCAACTGCGGGCAGAGCTACGCGCCGTAGGCTTTATTCCACCGGCCCCCAAACAGATACCAAATTACGTGCGTCAGAGCGTTGCTTCCACCGATGTAGATCTGTTGGAAGAGACCCATCAGCTTCAGTTAAAAGTGGACTTTTACGGTGCGGTACTTGCTGATTTTAGCGCATTGTTCGACAACTATCTTGCTCTTAACCTGCCATCAGGTGCTCAATTTGTCCTTGAGGGGCTGCAGCGCGAAGCAACTCGACTGCGTCTAAAGGCCGATACATCAAACGACTTTGCCGAGGTAAGTCAACTACAGGAGGAGGCGGACGCTTTCGATGAGCTGCAGCGATCACTCCGAGAGCGTTTGGGGGAGAGCGGCCTCTGATGCGGGAGTGGTTGGTTGCTCTCTATGTGCTGTGTGGAATCGCAGAAGCGGCAGACGATCGGGCGCTGGCTCTGCGTCAGGAGTATAACCATGTTTCGGCGAGTCTTGATACCCTCATGCGCATGAATTCCGACCAAGATTTGCAGGGGTTGGCTGAACGGCGCGGCGATCCAGTCGTCGAAAAACCGCTCGTGCTGATTTTCTGGGCCGATGACGAGGCCGAGGTTTTTATTAATGGATTCCGCATCGGACAGACTCGGCTCACACCGATGCAGGTTGAAATTCCCCCGATGTACCTGCGTGAAAAAAACCTGCTTCAAGCTCATTGCTGGGATACCGATAAAGTCGAGAGCGGTTTTATGGCTGGACTGTATACCCGCGATCCGGCGGGTGGTCTGCAGCCTGTTTTAGTGACCGACGAAGGCCCTTGGCGATCGGGAGAGATGCCGGCGGAAGTTCGATTTTACTCCAATACCCAGCCCGATATTCCCGGAGCTTATGTCATATGGGGTGGGGGGCTCTATGGGGAAGTGTGGCTTGAGGCTGATTTTAGTGCTCGAGACATTCAGCGGGCGTTGGGAGGACCGGCCGTGGGGCAGATGGAGGGGGCCGTTGCCGATATGCAGGCCCACCAGGTCGTTAGCCGTATCGTGCAGCTTCAGAAGCGGCAAACTGAGTTGGTTGATATGCTCGATCGAAGCACGCGAATGGTGGAAGTGCCTCGATATGGCGGGTATGTAAGTAACCGACTAGCATTTACATTGGGCCGGGCAGGGCGTCTAAACGAAGGAGAGAATCGCACGCAGGGGGAGGCGCTGCGCGACTGGGCGGCAGCGCTGCCCGAGAGCGAACAGGGCCTCGTATTTCGCCCGCCGCGGCAGCTGAAAGGGGTCGAGGAAATGGTCGCATCTGTGCCGATGAAAGGGGGCGGCAAGGGGGCGAAGGCGGATCGCCGCAAAGACTATATTCCCCCTCCCGAGCGCTCTGCTGGGCAGGTGGGGCAACCCGTGGGTGCGGTAGTGGTTCAGCAGAGGTCGCATTCACGGCAGGGCCAGTGGATTTATTGGTCGGCTCTGGTCGGTCTGCTTGGATATGCAGGGATGGTAGGGCACCGATGGTGGCTGCTCTATAGAGATGAGGTCTGGAAACGGTGAACGCATTGCTGATAGTCGTCGGAATTGTATTCGTAGTTGCCGGTGGAATAAGCGGGAGCTTTGGTCAGATGCTTCGCGCGCGGAGACTGCATTTACGCGACGCATCTTACGGGGTCGGGATCGAAAACTTGCGCTATATAGCGGGAGGGATTGGCGGAGTTGCGGGCGTGGTGATTGGTTCCCTCGCCGCCTATTATTTAACGCTCAACCATCGCGTAGATTTCATTACTTGGATCGGACGCTTTTCCTATTTGCTGATTACTTTGTCGGTTAGCGGTCATATTTTGACGTTAGTGCACATTGGTTTACATCTCTGGCGCGAAGAAAAAGCGGTTGGACAGCGGCCTGTTCTCGGCTCTTCGTTGAGTGAACGCAGATGGCAGCAACTGCAGGACGGGCGCCAGGCCAATCGCCACTATATCGATTTTAAATCAAAAGACGAAGAAGTGATGGATGGGTTGGTGGGTTTTTTCGCGGAACCTCTGCTCAATGCGAGACGCGATATGGCGCGGATTCCGCTCTACGGATATTTGGGGACTGTATGTGGTATCTTACTAATGGCGCAGGAACTGGGGCAAATAGATGAGGCGTCGCAGACTTTTAAAGTGCTTTCCTCGATGGCTGGCGGGTTGGCCCTTGCTTTTAAAACTACGTTAGTTGCGCTCGTTTCCTATCTGCCATTGCGCAAAGTCGTTGATTATATGCTGCAGCGGGTTGCCCTATTGGAAAATACCTGGCGCAGTATGCGAGAAGAGGACCAATGAGCCGATTATTGGACCGCTGGGAGGAGGAAGTAGAGGAGCACGATATCAGCAAAGAGCTCTTTCTTGGGATTATGATGCTGATGCTCTGCTTGGGTATTATGATACTAAACGCGACCCAACCGGTTTGGCGGGTGCACCAACATGATCCGCAGCCCGACGACGTCGTCGTCCTCTATACGCGCGACGGGTTGGGCATTTCCCAGGATGGCTATACCATCGAACAGAGACTCAGCGAGCCCAATTTCTATCGTTTGGTCCGTGGTATGGTCTCCGACCCGGAAGCCGATTTGCATTTGTTCTTAAAAGGGGGGAGCCGCGACCAATTGGTCCGCCACGCTTCTTACGCGGATTCGCTGCTCTCGACCGATCAGTCAGGGAACAAAGTGCGGACAGCGGTATACGTTCATACTTGGTAAGTTTTCCGCATCAAAGCAGAAAGGGGCCCGTCTGATTCGACGGGCCCCTTTCTGCTTTGATGCGGCAGGGGACTAGTTTTCAACCACCGCCAAGATATCGGTTCCGGTGATTAGCTCGTTTAGGAATGTGACGGTGCTCTGACCGTCTGCCGTCGAAAGGGTATAGTCCTCGCCCTTTTTCAAGGTGCCGTAGCGATCCGCTAATTCCTTTACCTTGCCTTCGATTATAATTTCCGTGCCCAGCGGGGCCAGGATCACCGCCGGATCCTCGGGATCTATTCTCTTCACCAGCTTATACTGCTTGCGAAAGGCGCGGCCAAAGGGGCGGCTGGTATCCAAATACCCATTTTCTTCGAGGAATTTTTCTCCAGCTGCATAGATACGCACCGAGCGCTGGGCCGCTTTGAGCGTAGAAACCTGGTCCTGCGTTTGCGCTAGATCCATCTCGAGTTGGCGAATGTGGTCGCTCTGGCGGCGAATAGAGGTATGTGCTTCAAGTAGCACGCCGTTGAGGCTGTCAGCCTGCCCGCGCAAGCTGGCAATCGTCCGGCTATCGGCCTGCTTGTCTTCTTTCATACGGCGAATTTCAGCTTGGAGCCGGTCGTTTTGCTGCTTGCGCTGATCGGCCAAATTGCGAAACTCGCGCAGAGATTTATTGAGCCCTTGAACGTCTCGGATCAGCTTTTCGTTGACGCTTTGGGCGCTATCTGCCTTGGCCCGCATGGCATCTAGCAAGAGGTTCGAATCGTCGAGTGTATAGGTCAACGAATCAATTGCAGCATTGGCCGAATTGAGGTCGGTTTGCAGCTGCGCCAGCATCTGTTCCTGCTCTTCATTGGCACAGGATGTGACCAGTAAAGCGGTACAGAGTAGGGCAAGACGACGTAGCATGTGAGCTCCTTTGGCTGTTATTTAAATTCTTTTGCGTAGAGGCTATCGACTTCGGCCATTGTTTTGGTCAGATCGTCGTACAGCGAAGCTTGGTTACGGGCTAGGGCATCGATTTTCTGAGCCGTTAGATCCTGTATTTCGCGCGTGGTATTGACCTTGCCCAATAGGGTATTTTGTTTGGTCGCCAGCGCGGCGGTCGCCGTATTGAGTTTGGTTAGGTCGTCCTGAACCGCGCTCAGCTGTTTCTGAATCGTGCCCTGCGTGCGCCGTTGGACTTCGGTGAATTCGCGATACCGATTGTCTTCCTGCGCAAAGCGCTCCTCGAGCGTTTTGTTGGTTTGCTGCTGATAGGCGAGTCGTGCTTTGCGCTCCGCATCGAGCTTTGCCTCTAAGGCACTATTTAAATCGCGTTGTTTTTCAAGGTTCTGTCGGCTTAGTTCGTGGTTTGAACGTTCGTTTTGTAGGTCGCGTCTCACCTCAAATTCCGACTGTGTTAAATTGGCTTTTTCTTCGAGTTGGGCCGCAAGTCGTGCGCTGAGTGCATTGAGGCGGGACGAAAATTCGTTCATCTGGTCGTTGAGCTCCTGTCGGTGCTCTTTTTGCCGTTCGTGGTTGGTATAGAGGACAAGTCCCATAACGCTGCCGGCGACGAGCGTCGCGTAAATTCCCAAGAGCAAAATATGTTTCCGCTCAAACATGTCGACGACGCGAAGCAGTCCAATAATCCCCGCCCAAATCAGCACGATACCCCCGGCAATTGCTGCAATCATCACATTCAACAGAACACCTCAACTCGCCTAGATGAAAAGCACTTTACTTGTTGAAAAATAATATGGTCAGGTGTAGGGCGCAAACGGCTAAGATGCGTGAAAAAGAGCTGTAAATTTTGCAAAAAAAGGGGGGCTGAGTACCTTAACTAAGGTGTGTATTTTCTGGACGCCTGAATGCTACATCAGTTTCAAAAGGGTTCGTATGCTTAGCGCTAAAAAAATGATGGGTTGGTGTATTGGTGTATTTTGTGGGGTGATGGGGATCGTTCCACTGGTTGCGGAAGCAGAAGGTTCAAATAGCCGCTCTGTGCGTTTTGTCGATGTTACTCAAGCGGTTGGAATTGATTTTGTTCATTACAACGGGGTGAGCGAAGAAAAGAGGTTGCCGGAAACAGATGGTTCAGGTGCGGCCTTTTTCGACTATGACGGAGACGGTGATTTCGATCTGTATTTAGTCAATAGCGGAGATCTTATCAGCGGACGAGGTCCTTGGGAAAACAAACTCTACCGCAATGACGGCGTGCTGTTTAGCGACCAAACGCAAGTGACGAGAACGGGGGGACGAGAGTACGGAATGGGCGTGGTGGCGGCTGATTATGATAATGACGGGGACCAGGATATGTATTTGACCAACTGGGGCCCTGACATGCTCTACCGCAACGATGGAGAGCTATTTGTCGATGGGACAGATCGGGCCGGACTGGGAAATGATGCTTGGGGAAGTAGTGCAGCTTTTTTCGATTACGACAACGACGGCGACCTCGATTTATTTGTCGTCAACTATGTTGACTTCAGTTTGGATACGCATAAGTGGTGCGGTCATGGCGCCCTTGGTTTACGCTTTTACTGCGATCCGCGCCAGCACAATCCAACGCTAGATTTGCTGTATGAAAACCAAGGTGATGGCACCTTTCGCGAGATCGGATCCGAGATCGGAATTCTTCAAAAAGGCAATGGGTTAGGTGTTGCCTGTTGGGATTACGACGGGGATGGTGATCAGGATGTATACGTCGCCAACGATATGGAACCCAACTTCCTCTACGAAAACCAGGGCGATGGGACTTTTGCTGAGTTAGGTCTACTTTCGGGTACTGCGCTGAGCGCAGATGGGGCCTCACAGGCAGGGATGGGTGTGGATACTGGTGACTACGATGCCGATGGTGATCTGGATCTATTTGTAACCAACTACCAGCTTGAAAACAACGCGCTCTATCGCAACGACGGGCTCGTATTTACCGAGGCTAGTTTTCTCACTGGAATCGGCGAGATAAGCCTGAACTACTTGGGGTTTGGCACGCTATTTTTTGACTATGACAACGATAGTTGGTTGGATCTCTTTGTCGCCAATGGGCACGTGCACGACAATATCGAGGAATACGATAAAATAGTCACCTACGCTCAGCGCGCTCAGTTATTCAAGAATGAAGGCGGTGCTTTTCGCGAAGTGACGGCTATGGCCGGACCTGCATTTGCGGTTGATTACGTGGGGCGGGGTGTCGCCCACGGCGACTATGACAGCGACGGAGACCTAGATCTCGTGCTCAATAATTCAGGCCAGAGGGCGGCGCTGCTGCGAAACGACGGCGGGAACGGTGGGAACTGGTTACAGGTTACGCTGAGGGGAAATCGAAGTAACCGCGATGGAATCGGTGCCGTGGTGCATGTCGAAATGGGCCCTACGCAAAGGATGCAGCAGGTCAAGGCGGGATCAGGTTATCAATCGAGCAGTCCTGCAGCGCTCTTTTTTGGACTGGGTGAGGCCAAACGGGTCGATCGCATGCGCATTTACTGGCCTTCTGGCCTTGAACAGATCGTTGAAGACATAGAGGCCAACCAGGCGATTAGTGTGGTCGAATCGGCGCCTTAGTAGGCTAGGTTCCGGTCGTTTCGGCTAAGCGCTGTTCTACCTGTTGTCGCAGCGGAGTGTTCGGGGCAGTGAGGCGCAGGCAGGTTTCCCAGGCTTGGCGGGCGCTGCTGAGACGGCCGGCGTTGAATTCGCCCAGCCCATAAGCGTACCATCCGCGCGGGTCCTCTGGGGCTAGCTGTTGGACGCGGCGATAATACGCCTGTGCTTCTTCATTGCGCCTTAGTAACTCTAAGGCGACCCCTATATTGAGCAACGAAGGTATGTGGTCGGACTGCAGCTGTATGGAGCGTTTGAATAGGTTGAGCGCTACGGCCGGCTGTTGGACGCGCAGCATGAGCTTGCCCATCCTCGAAAGCTGAGCTAGATCTACTCCGGGTAGCGAAGCGGCAATCTCGAATAAGTTGGCTGCTTCTGCGAAGAAATTGTGTTGTGCAAAAAAAGACCCAAGCCGTTCGTGATGCATGGGGGACTCCGGTGCGTTCAGCACCGAAGCACGCAGCTTTTTCATCTGCTTGGGCACGTCTGGATCTCCGTCGCCGATGCGCTGGAGCGTTTGAAATTTAAGCAGACTGCGACGGGCCAGATCCTGTTGTTGGACGCGTCGGGCGAGTTGGGCGATGCGGTAGAAACATTCGCTAAACCCACTGTCGATCGCCGTCGATTGTGTAAACGCCACAAGGGCGTTTTGATCTTGGCCGGCACCTTCATATGCTCGACCCAAATAGTAATGTAGCGTGGCCGAATTGGGAAAGAGCTGCAAAGCGGTAGAAAAGTGGTCTACGGCCTGCGTGAAGCGCTCAGTGCCTAAATAGACTTCGCCTAACCGGCGATGAATCTCTGGTTGATTGGGGGCGCGTTTGAGCGCACGGTGCAAAAAAACTTCCGCCTGGTCGTATTGGCCTAGTTTGGTGTAAATCCCCCCCAAATTTAGGTAGGGCAATGCACTCTCTGGCTGCAAACCAACGATGCGTTCGAGCGCATTTATTGCCAGTGCATAGCGTCCTTCCGATGCGTAGGCGGTGGCCATGATATTGAGTAAATCGACGGAAGTGGAGTCGGCATTAAGTCCCTGTTGGCATGTGCTGATAGCTTGTAAATAGCGCCCTGAAGCCAGTTCGGTTTGGGCTCGGCTGATCAGGGGGGATAGGTCCACTGTTGCGTTCTTAGTCGACGGTGATTCGGAGGGGCTACAGGAGTACAGAAGCATTAAAATAGCGACGATAGGAACGGGTAGTAAAAGATATCGTATCATGAATAGTTAGGTTTGAGTAGGCGTCATAGGGCTGCGCGTAAAAAAACAATTCCCCTGGGGAGGGGGTAATTTTTTGATAATAGGTGGGAATGGATTTAAACTCAACTGTTTTCTTCGAATGAAACAGGCTGTGACTGATTTGCACAGAGAGAAACGAATAACCTCATGAGTAAAAGGCAGCAACGGCAGGTTGAAGAGCGGCTCAAACAGCAGCGAAAAAGATGGAATTGGATTGGATTGGCTTTGTTCGCGCTCTTTGCTGGAGGGGGGGGACTGGTCTATTGGCAGCATCAACGCGACGAACAAGCTGCCCAAGCGGCCTTGCTGCGAGGAGATGCTTTAGCACGTCAGGCTCGTACGATGGATGCGATGGTTGAATACGATCGGGCCCGTAACCTACAGCCCCAAAAGGTGGATGCCTGGGTGCGGCTCGCTTCCCTTCACGCAGCGGCGGCTCGGTATGAAGAAGCCGCTCCGCTCTATGAAGAAGCTATTCGGCTAGATTCAACCTCCTTTGAAGCACGTATTGGCCTGGCTTTAAGTCGGGAGGGATTGGGTGAATTTCTGGAAGCCGAAGCGCACTATAAGCGGGCCATCGAAATGCGGCCAAACCTTGCCGAGGTCTATTACAATTTAGCCCATTTATATCAGCAGCAGCGCGTGTATACTAGCGCGGCAGACCTCTATGAAAAAGCCGTTCGCCTACGGCCAACGTTTATCCAGGCCTTAGCTAATTGGGGATTGGTTTGGGATCGTCTACACGATCCGGGAAAAGCCGTGGAGATTTACAAAAGGGCTCTTGATATTAAGCCAGACGAAGCGCCCGTTTACGTGCGGCTTGGGGCCAGTCTTATGAAACTCAGTCAGTATGAAGAGGCTGAGATGGCCTATGAAAAAGCACGGAACCTAGGCGATCAACGCTGGGTTATTTGGCATGATTTAGGGGTGATTCGCGAGCAACGAGGGGATATGGACGGGGCGCTGGCCTATTTTCAGCGTGCACTGCAGGCCGATGAAGGGCAAGCAGATACCCACCTGCGTCTGGCCGGTGTGTTAGAAAAGAGGGGGGACGGAGACGGGGCGCTGCGTCATTTTCAGCGTACTGTGGCGCTGGATCCGGACAACGCTGGGGCGCATTATGGAATGGCGCAACTCTTTATTGGGCAAGGCCGCACGGAAGCTGCGCGTGAAATGCTAAAAACGTTCTCTATGCTCAAGGAGTACGAGGGACGGCTCGTGCCGCTTAAACGGGCCGTTGAACAGGCTCCGCGCGATGCACAGGCGGCGTTCAATCTGGCGCGATTACACGTCGAATACGGTCGGCGTGAAAAGGCGGTGCCTATTCTACGACGCATTCTTGAATTGGAACCGGGTTTTACCGCCGCCAGAACAGAGTTAGAAAAATTGGGACCGTAGCGCTTTAGGGAGCGGTTGAAGCCGAAGCGGGGATGCTGAGTTCGTGAGCCCCTGTTTGATATACTGTCAGTAGATGATTGGTCGCAATATCGCGCACTTGCTGCACCGAGCCATTGCGCCACGTAACCTTAATCCGATCAATGCGCTCCGCTTTACCAAGACCAAAGTGGACGGCCAGTTCACTGTGCGAAAGGTAGCTGCCCGATCCATGCACCCGCCTGCGCTGTATGCCGTCCTTGGCTATTACTTCTACAAGTGCACCGATACCGTCTTTGGTATCCTCAGTGCCCACTAAGCGGACCATCAGCCAATTGTTCTGATTATTTAATTCATTGCGCATTAGCGTGGCCGCATCGTTTAGATTAACGACGAAAATATCGATATCGCCATCGCCGTCGTAATCGCCAAAAGCCGCTCCCCGGCTCACTCTCTCCACGGTGAGTGCACCCGTTCCGATAACGGGATTAAAGCGACCGTCTCCCATATTCACAAACAGCTGGTTGGGTTGGTTATAGGGCGATCCGGCATCTATAGCGTCTACCTGTGGGTAGACGTGTCCGTTGGCTACGAACAGGTCGAGTAGACCATCGTTATTGTAATCGAAAAACCGCGTACCCCAGCCCATTAAATCGATCGTAGGGCCGGCCAAACCGGCTATCGTCGTAGCATCTGTGAAGCGAAAGCCGCCTTCGTTTCGATACAGCGTATTGGTCTCGCTAAAAAAATGCGTAACGTAGGCATCTGGATCGCCGTCGTTGTCGTAGTCGGCGAAATCGACTCCCATACCTGCCTCGGTGTCGCCATCGGCATTGTAGGCCACTCCGGCAAGGAGAGCGACATCTTCGAATGTGCCGTTTCCCCGGTTGTGAAAGAGCACATTGGGCGTTTCGTCGTTGGCTACAAACAGATCGAGAAAACCATCGTTGTCGTAGTCTTCGGGCACGACGCCAAGCCCGTAGTAGCGATTGGCACTCCCAATACCTGAAGGGTCTGTAACGTCGGCAAAGGTGCCATCGCCCTCGTTGCGGTAGAGGACGTCAGGTGCTCCTATGAGTCCTTTGGGGCCACAGTAAACTTGCAGGCCGCCGTAGAATGTGCATAGCGTCGGTGAGGCCGGGCGGTTTGCCGCATCAAACACGACGTAATTGGTGACATACAGATCTAAATCGCCGTCGTTGTCGTAATCGAAAAACGCCGCACTGGCACTAAACTGATCGCCGGCTACCTGGTCATGCAGTGGATGTGGATTAAAGCGATTTTCGCCTGCGTTAAGATAGAGGATATTGGCCCCATATTTGGTTTCATACAGGTCGCGCCGACCGTCGTTGTTTACATCTCCAACTGCAATTCCTGTGCCCCAGCCGCTGTGGTCGGCACCCGATATGCTGCTGTGGTTAGTAAAGCGCCCTTGGCCAACGTTTTCGTAAAATGAGTTACCCGGTCCACTTTGATCGGCGTAGGTAGAAAATGTCGCTCCATTGGGTACGTATAGATCTAAATCGCCGTCGTTGTCCGCATCAAAAAACGCGGCGCCGTTGCCGTGTGCTTCGAGCACAAACTGTTTGTCTTGTCCACCGCAAA
>JAYOKQ010000020.1:45716-51403 GCA_038119905.1 Gemmatimonadota bacterium
GGTCTGATCGCTAAAAATCACTTGAGCTGCAATGGATTTTGGCCCTAATGCGATTAGAAGCAACGAACCCAAAAATCGGGGGATGATTTGTTTTACCCGCATGTTCTATTTGGTCTCTGCTAGGTGCAGGTATTGGTCGATGTCTATTGAAGTATATACGTCTCGCTGTCCGGAAGGCCAACGGACAATGAGGCTATCTACTTGAGTGCGCGTTCCTAGGCCGAATTCGATCGGATAACTGTTGGTTGAACCGAAACCTCCTCCGCTCTGTACTTCAGCATGGTGGACGTGGTTGCCACTGAATAGAGTTGCCTGGGCCCCAATAGCAGAAACGTTAGGGGGGATGCCTTTTAGGGTGACACTTAACCAGCGATTGGCTGTGCCCTCGTTGCGATAGAGGCTGTTGGGCCATTGGTCGCCCGGATAGTGACCGCCCAAGCCAACATAGATATCGCTATCTCCATCGTTGTCGTAGTCGGCAAAGGCGACGCCATGTCCTTTGCCTAAGTTGTCAACACCGGCGGCGGCGGCGACTTCTACGTAGTGATCTCCAGCGCCCATGAACAGTGCGTTCGGCTCAAAGCGGGACATAATAGGACCCCCGTTGGCCAGATAAATATCGAGCTGGCCATCGTTGTCTACGTCGCTGTAGCCGGCGCCCATTGAACCAAACGCACGGGCGAGTCCGGCCGCCGCAGCTCGTTCAGAAAAGCGGTCGTTGCCGTCGTTCCTATATAAGTGTGCTCTACTGCGGTAGCTGATGTTGTCGCTGGTCGCAGACTCAACGAAATCTTCAAAATAGGCCATAGAGGAAACGAAGATATCCAGGTCGCCGTCGCTGTCGCTATCAAAGAAAAACGGCACGTAGCTGCCATTTATAGGATTACTTAAACCCGATGATGAGGCAATGTCGGTAAAGGTGTCTCCGTCGTTGCGATAGAGGCGGTTTGAATTGGCCACGTTGGCTACATAGAGATCTAGATCGCCGTCTAGGTCGTAATCGCCAAACGCAACCCCAAGTGATTTACCCGAGTCGTTCACGCCACGTAGGCGCGCTTCATCGGAAAATCCGCTTTTCCCATCGTGGACAAACAGTTTGTTGGCTGCGCCGCTACCTGTTATACCGTCAGCTACGTAGAGGTCTAAAAAACCGTCCCCGTTCACATCGCCCCAGGCCGCGGTGAAACTGTCGTCCTCGTCGACTGTGCCGGTAGATCCTGCGATATCGACAAAGCGGCCATAGCCGTCGTTTTGGTAGAGCGAATTGCGTTCGCTGCCTTCCCAGGCATCGCGAGTGACATAGAGATCGCTGTCTCCATCTCCATCGAAATCAGCCGCAATGGCCGCCCATCCGCCGGGTATATCATCGAGGTTTGATCGCTGTTTTGTGGGTGAAAAACCACGATCTGTTTGTATGAACAAACCGTGGGGCGCTTGGATGCCAACGGTAAATAAATCAAGGCGGCCATCGCCGTTTACGTCGACCCAAGAAACGCCGCGTCCTCTGTCTATTTTGTCTACCCCGTACGTCTTCGCTACGTCCTCAAAGCGAACGGATGCTTTTTCTACTGTGTGGGCTAGGGTGATTTGGTAGGTAGGCAGTAGATCGCCGGGGTAGGTTCCGTGGGCCTCCAGATAGGCCAGGCGTAGGTTCCACTGTCGGATGCGGCGCTGTGGAGATGCGACAGGTAAAACATCGATAGCTGTTTTATAGGCATCTATTGCGCCTAGGTAGTCTTTTTGCCAATGCCGTGCAGTGGCCAGAAGCGAGGTGATATGGGGGTCGTTGGGGGTTTCCCGTAGCAGCTGTAGGAAATCTTGTTCGGCCTGTTGAAAATGACCAAGCCGCAGTCGCGAAGCTCCGGCACCCGCGCGGGCTTTGAGCATCTGCGGTTCGATAGCTAAAATGGCTTCATATTGTTCAAGGGCGCCTTCAGGGCTTGGTGGAGCGTCCGTCATTAACACATCGGCATAGGCCATACAGGCAGGGGTAAAGGTGGGAAAACGCTCCACGATGAGTTTGAGTAGGCGGCGGGCATCCGAATCGCGGCGGAGCATTCGGTACGCTTGGGCTAGTTGGAACGGCGCATCCACTCGCGTTGTATCTACTCGGATGGCGCGCTGCAAAAAGGGAATCGCCTTTTCAATGTTGCGTTTGCGCATATTAATTTCGGCCAGACCGAGTAGGGCGGTGTATTCAGTTGAATCGCGTCCCACGATTTCCCTAAAGAGCAGCTGAGCCGAATCGAGTTGGGTGCGGGCAATGTGCTGCATAGCTCGTTCGTAGAGGGCAGATGTCGGCAGAGAGGGTTCCGGATCATTCGCACAGCCCAACGTGAAAAGGGCCGTCAGTAGGAAGGCTATAGTGGGAAAACGTGCGGTGGACATCGGGGCCTACTCCACTACGTACTCAATGCCAGTTAACTCTATAAGTGCTTCTCTAGCGGCATCGGCATCTTCCCCCTCGTAGTGTTGCAAGATAAAAAGGAGGTCTTCGGCGGAGGCAGTGTCTCCTAGCGATACAATACCTCGAACCGCTTCTCGGCGGACCCATGTATTGGAGTCGTACAACGCATTTCGCAGCTGGGGTAGTACTGTGTCAGTGCCCCTTATTGCGGCGATCTGAGTGGAGATATAGCGAACGGTTTCGTCCGGATCGTTCATGAGTGGGTACACGTAGTCTGTCGAGCGCTCGATCCAGATTTTGTTGAGCGAGGCAAGGGCACTCTGGCGCACAAGAGCTGAAGTGTCGCTCAGTGCATCCCAAAGCGGGGGGCAGGCCGATGTGTCGCGAAAACTGGCCATAGATTCGGCGGCGGCAGCGCGGATTTCCGTTGGGTAAGTAGACTGTAAAAAGAGGCGAACAGTATCTAGGAGAGAAGGGATACCTATTTTGGAGAGAGAGAGAACGGCTTCTTTGGAAACGTGGATATTCGGATCGCGCGCGAGAGCCAGTAACGTGGTTCGTGCGCGGGAGGCTCCAATGCGCCCTAACACCTGGGCGCCAATATAGCGCAGAGTATCGGATCCAGATTCGATGGCTTTTATCAGTGGTTCAACGGCGCTTGACCCTTGATCTACCAGTCGATAGGCGGCCTTGCGCCGCACGGGCGATTCCGCGTGAGCAAGGTCCTTAATAAGGCGTTCCGTTTCGTACGCTTCGCATCCCAAAAAACACAGGATGCAAATACCTAGGATGGGGCGAAGAAACGACGTAGACCTCGAAAAGAGCGATCGAAAAGAAGGACTTAGACGCACAGATTCGAAAGCTAGTTAACCATCTGCATCAAGCGCTGCGTCATGGAACCTTCCTGCGTTAAAGCATAGACAATCACGTTGATGGCCATCTGCATTTGTCGCAGTTTGTCCTGTCCTTCTTCTGATTCTGTATAGCCCAACCCTAAACTGAAGTTAATGCCGACAAGACGTCCTTTGATAAAGTGGCCGACCGTATATTGCCAGGCATTTTGGTTTTTGTTGGAGCTTACTCCACGGGTTGATGTTGGGGCGCCGCCCTTGAACTCAAAATAAGAGCTAAACACGGGATGGTCGTCCGGCAGGCGCTCAGACCAAAAGTCTCGTCCCTGGACGAGCCCGCCGTATTTAACTAGTCCTTCATTAACAAAACCCGTTCCACCAAAGATGAAGCCGCCAGAGAGCAAATAGCGCGTCATCTGTTCGAGTTCACTCTCGTTCGGTGTGCCGGCCGGCAAAATAATCGGAATCTCAAGGAGGCGGTCGTCGTCGTAGGTGATACTGCCAATAAAATCGGCATTTATACCGGTATACTCATTTAGGCCGTTGACCAAGTAGCGCAAGTTATCGGTCGAACCAGTGGCAGTACCAGAGGCTAGAGCCGCTGCTGAAATAACGCGTGCAAAGTTTATGAAGCCTTTAATGCCTTGAGGATCGCCCTGTTCTTGGATCAACATGGCTCGATAGCGACCGGTATCCATGCTGTTCACGTCTAGCATATCCAGCGCCATATCGATTTTGTTGTCGGGTTGGCGAGTGCCCGTTATATCGACTGTCGTGAGGGTGGGTTCGAGATCAACGGTGCCTACGTCGACGGTGCGCGCCACGATGACCGAAGGCGTTGCTGCCATATTGAGAGCGGATATTGTGCTGAAACTGGCCGTTGCTTTGACCTGGTCCATGCGGGCCCGTGTCGTCATAGTTTGACGCTGTATCATCTGCCGTTTGGGCTTGGGAACCTTGCGAAGTTCGAGAGGCTTTGTTAGGCGCGGCTCTCTTTTGATGAACTTAGTTGTCAGCGGACGGGGGGCGGTCTCCACGGTTTCTTCTAATGGGTCGATGATGGCCGCACATAGGTGTACGATCACCGCTATTATTAGGGATATTAGGAGATATTTATGCAGTTCTTTGAGAAGGATCTCCGGATGAAACGATCTGGCTGGCGAGATAAAGCGCCGAGAAGTTCCTGTGCTCATTGAATGTCCCTTCCTGTGTGATAAACAGGGCGTTTAGCAGATAATACTTCGTCTCCGACTGCGATGCTTTCGCCGCGTTTTCGCATCGAGCGTTCCAGCTTATGCAATCGGGCTACTGATTTGGAAGGGGATACCGAAACGATTTTTAGTTTGCCTATTTTCGTCTTCGGCATCCCATTTCTGAAAACGTCGAGCTGCAAATCTAAAACGATCCCTTGATCTGCACCAATACTAAGTTCGTACCGTGGCCGTTTTTTTTCATCAGGTTCGAGCTCTGAGATAACGGAGCCGTACAGCGGTAGTTGGGCATCAATCTTGGGTAGAAAACCGGCGACCATAGCACGGATTAGGCGTTCTCCAGCCGGCCCGTCGCCCTCTGGATTGGACAAATACCACCGTTCGGTTGCCTGTAACATACGAAGTGCTGATGGGTTGCGAAAGCGCTGCAATAAGATGGGTGCTATAAAATCTCGGATGACCTTCGGATGCGTGTAGCCAGGATACTTGTCTGGGTTGTACACATAGCGTTCGCGATGTGGAAGGAGGATCGTGCTATCTTCAAGAGCTGACCATATGATATCGCCGTCCTTGGGATCAATCAGCCGAATTTCAAAAGCTATGCTCAGGGCAGGGAGCGATACGGTTTCTCTAGGGAGTGTGTCCTCAGTGCCAAAGCGAATCGCAGACTGTGGGTCGGTAAAATACAGAGTGCGGTTACGAAAGATCTTATCTGCTCTCTTCAACAAGAAGTGAGCAAGGAAATCAACGTCTGGGCGTTGCTGATAGAGACTGCGGCCTCGTTCATCCATCTGAGCTTCTTGGTGGACGAGTCGGCACCGAGTTAGCTTCCCCATTTCCTTGAATATAGCATGCTGTAAAATATGGGGAACTGAAGCATAGAACGATTCAAGATGAGGCCAACCATGTTCCGGCGCGCTCTCATTACTGACGGCAACTGCAACTTGGATGGGCTCGGAGATGGCCGTGGCCGTTTGTGATAACAGCAGGACGCTGCATACAATGCCCATGAAATAAAGAACGCGCATGAAGATTTGTTATAAGAAATTTGAGGTATCGGGTTTTTTTTGAATTATACGTTGTGAATGGCTCGATAACAACCGAAAAATGGGATGATTTTCTTGGGGGGGATAAGTTGCATTATAATATGTAAGCTCTTTCCTTAAAGTATGTGAAAAGTTCAAAATTGTTTCTTGACACGACATACGTTGCCCTTTA
>JAYOKQ010000020.1:51413-52323 GCA_038119905.1 Gemmatimonadota bacterium
GTGAATAGCTCGATAACAACCGAAAAATGGGATGAGTTTCTTGGGGGGGGAGTATGTAGCTTTATAATAAGAAGGGACTCTCTATAAAGTATGTGAAAAGTTCAAAATTGTTTCTTGACACGAAGTATTTTGCCATTTACCTTGGGCCATCAATATTCATTCACCGCTCATTGTTAAGTGCGTCTGTTATGCATAGTGCATGGGGGCGCACAAGTCAGGTCTTTTCTTATCAAGGTCTGACATTTTTTCCTTAAGGAGACATAGCATGAGGAAATTGAGCTTTGTAGCTGCTTCAGTCGTCGCGATGGCTGGAGTTGCTTTTGCACAGGGAGATCGCGTATTCGATCTGCCTAAACTGACGCAGGCTCCCGTTCTCGACGGCGTTATCGACGGCGATGAATGGAACGGCGCTCTTGAATTGGACTGTTCGCCCTCGCGCGTGCAGGCTGATGGTGCCGAATACGGCTGGCGCGACATCGAAGCCCAGCAGAGTGAAGTCAGCGTGAACCAGTTGGCCCAGTCCGACGGCGAAGATGCTTCGATCGCCCGCACGGATGCTGACTTCAGTTCCCGCATTTGGCAGGCTTGGGACGACGACGGCCTTTGGGTCGTAACGGCCGCCGCTGATAACATCCACGACGTCGACGGTGGCGATAGTGGTTGGGCTTGGTGGGAGCGCGATAGCCTCTCCCTCTACGTTGACCTGCTCAACGAAAAGGAAGAGTCGGTCCTCAACGGTGAGTACACGGCCTTGAACATCATCAACTTCCAGGCCCGTCCGCTCGAGTCGAGCCCCTACACCGTTTCGTGGGCCCGCACGGTTGAAAATGCGCGTTCCGACGAAGATGGTAACGATCCTGACCTCGTCGCCGGTTTTCTCAACGGCTACCGCGACGCGGGTGATGAGCTT